>JBKHDP010000072.1:0-13386 GCA_046541255.1 Paracoccaceae bacterium
ATGGCGGTACGGGAGGGGGCCGTGACATCGGCGGCGGAGATCGCGGCGGGGGCGGTAATGACGACAGCGGTGGCGATGGTGATCCCGGCGAGGACGGCAGCACGGGCGGCGGAGACGGCAGCACGGGCGGAGACCGAGAGGCGCCCGGGCGCCGGCTCGACGGCGGCGCGCGGGATGACCGGCTGACCGGCGGGGCGGGCGCGGACACGTTGCGCGGTGCGGGTGGAAACGACACTCTGGACGGGGCCGAGGGGGCCGATCTGCTGGAGGGCGAATCGGGCGATGACAGGCTTTCGGGCGGGTCCGGCGCCGATACCGTTCTGGGCGGTCCGGGCCATGACGATCTTGCGGGCGATGCCGGCAGTGACAGGCTCGAAGGAGGCGCGGGCGACGACACGCTGAGGGGCGGCGACGGCGACGACACGATCCTGGGCGATGACGGGTTCGATTGGATCGAAGGCGGCGGCGGGCATGACTGGATCGCCGCAGGCCCGCGCGACGAGACGATCCTCGGCGGCGATGGCAACGACACGATCCTCGGCGGCAATGGCGGCGAGAGCATCGATGGCGGGCCGGGCGACGATGTGATCGTCAGCCAGGCCGGCGCCGATACGGTGATCGGCGGCCCGGGCCGGGACCGGGTGGAACTTGGCATCGCGAACGATCATTACGAGGACGGTCCCGGCGGCCAGCCCGGGCCGGGCGATACGGTCTTCGGCATGGCGGGCCATGACACGCTGACCGGCGGGCCGGGCGACGACGTGCTCTACGGCCAGCTCGGGCATGACGTTCTGACCGGGAATGGCGGTGATGACACCATCATCGCCGGCATCGCCCATGACCTGCTGATCGGCGGCGAAGGTGACGATCTGCTGCAGGCCCAGCCAGGCTGGGACACGCTGCGCGGCGGGCCGGGCGACGATACGCTGGACGGTGCGCTGGGCAACGACCTGATGATCGGCGGCAGGGGCGCGGATACTTTCGTGTTCCGGGCCCTCGGCGGTTGGGACACGATCCCGGATTTCCAGCCCGGGCTGGACCTGCTGCAGATCCTCACGCCCGGCACCAGCTACGAGACGTTGACCATCCGGCGCAATGGCGACGACACGTCGATCTGGTACGGCAAGGGCGGGATCATCCTCGGGGATCTGCAGCCGGGCCAGATCGGGCCGGACGATTTCGAGTTCCTGTAACGGTCAGGCCAGCAGCAGATCGCCCGCGAGCGTCGCGATGTCGCTCACCCCGTCCAGCCGCAGGGCGTCGCCATGGCCGAAATCCAGCACCGTGCCACCGGCCTCTGCCCGCGCGGTGGCGGCGATCACGGCGCCCGGATCGGGCGCCAGTGCCGGGGTGAAGCCCCGCCAAAGCGCCATGTCCAGTTCCAGCCGGTCCTCGCCCGGCGTGAAATCCGTGATCCGGTCGTGCTGGAATCCGCGGGCGAAGACGAAGGTATCCGCCCCGTCGCCGCCGGTGGCGGTGTCGTTGCCGCCGCCCAGGTGGATCTCGTCATCGCCACCGCCGGCAAGAACGCGATCATGGGCATTCTGGCCGGTCTGGTCGTTGTCGATGAACAGGTCGTCGCCGGCCCCCATCCAGGCGATGTCGCGCCCGTTGCCGCCGATCATCGTGTCGTTCCCGCCCGCGCCATGCAGCCGGTCGTGGCTGTTGCCCGCGAAGATGAAATCGTCGCCTGCCTGTCCGAACAGGAAATCGTTGCCGGGGCCTCCGACCAGCCGATCATCGCCCCCGGCCCCCTTCAGCGTGTCGATCCCCGGCCCGCCGAACAGGATGTCGTCGCCCGCGCCGCCGAAGGCTCGGTCGTTGCCAGCCTCGCCGAACAGACGATCATCCCCGGAAAGACCGTGCAGGATGTCGTTGCCGGATTGACCTTGCAGGTCGTTGTCGGCCTGGTTGCCAGAGATCGTGTCGTTGCCGGCCCCGCCGCGGGCGTGCTCGATCACCGTGCCTTGTGCGATGCCGAGATTGCCTTTCAGCCCCGCCACGTCCGAGTGGCTGCCCGGCGCCAGATCCAGCCGGTCGTCGAAGGCGCCGAAGCCCAGGTCGATCCGGTCCGTTCCGCCGGCATCCCAGATCGTGAGAGCCAGTGCGCCGGGGCCCTTGGTGTCGGCGGGCAGGTCGGTGCCGAATGCCGCGAAGACCTCGCCCAGATGGCCCGGCAGGCCGGTGCCCCGCCCGTAGGTCGTGTCTCCGGCGGTGGCGCTGCCGGCGCCCGCAGCCCCGTAAAGCGACTGGATCGCCAGCATGTCGGCCAGCATCGGCGTGACCGGGGAGGCCAGGCTGGCCGCGATCTCGGCATTCTCCTGCTGGTCGAAATAGGACATCGCGGTGAGCTGCCAGCTGTCATTGGCAAAGACCTCGTCCCGCCCGTAAAGCGCGAAACCTTCGTAATCCCCGGGATGGCCCAGCCCCAGCGCGTGGCCGGTCTCGTGCAGGAAGGTGAAGAAGCCGTAGCTGTCCAGCGTGCCGCCATAGCTCTCGACCCAGTTGGCGCCGATATTCACCGTGGCGCTTGTGGTCCGGCCATCCGCCACCGCGGTGCGCGTGAAGGCGCCGGTCTCGGCATCGGTATAGGTGATCTGTGCCTCGCCCGGCACCTCGGCAAAGTCGAGGTCGGCCACCGCCGCCCAGGCCTCCAGCGCGCGGCGGGCCAGGGCCTGCGCGTCGGGGCCCAGCGCGGACAGGTTCACCGTGATCTCGCCGCTGTCGAAGCCGTGCCGGCCCAGCGTGTTGCACCAGTAGCCATCGGTCAGGAAACCGGCGATCTGGTCGGCCGGGGCCGCGGGCGGTGGCCAGTCGCGCGACAGCAGGACATAATCTCCCGCGCCCGCGTCCGAGTAGGCGCCGGCCGAGAGGTAATGCGCCCCGTCCTGGCGCGGCGCGACCAGCAGGCGCGCATCGCGGCCGATACCGAAATCGTCGTTCTGGTCCAGCACACGGCCATCGGCGGCGTGCAGGCGCAGGTAGGGATCGTCCAGCCCGTCATCGCCGCCGCTGCCCAGCAGGCGGAATTCGTAGACCTGCCCCGCCTGCAGGTCGACCCGCAGGAAATCGCGGTCACCGGCGCCTTCGAGCGTCCCGGCGAAACTGCCGCCGGGGACGATGCCATAGGGCGTCGCGGGGCTGGCCGGGGCGTCCGAGCCCTCGAAGACGCGCGGCCCACCGCCATCATAGGGGCAGGCGGGATCTCCGGGGCGGAATGTGGCGCAGATCTGGCACATGGGCCTTGTCCGTTCCGGTGCTGCGAACTCCTTTCGAGATTGGCACGGGTCCGGGGCGCCATGCCAGACCGAATTTGCCCGAGGGCCGCTTGCGCTCGGATAACGCCCCTGTAAGATGTCGCGGATTGCGGCGACAGAACGGCAAGGGCAGGATTGATTTGCATATTCTAGCGGTTGGCGCGGGGCTTTCGGGCGCCGTGGCGGGACGGGAGCTGGCAGAGCGCGGCCACCGTGTGACAGTGATCGAAGCCCGCCCGCATGTGGGCGGGAACTGCCATACCGAGCGCGATCCCGAGACCGGCGTTCTGGTGCATGTCTACGGGCCGCACATCTTCCATACCGATGACGCGGATGTGTGGAGCTACGTCAACCGCTTCGAGACGTTCCGTCCCTACCGTCACCGGGTCAAGACCACGGCTCAGGGCGCGGTCTACTCGCTGCCCGTCAACCTGCATACGATCAACCAGTACTATGGCCGCACCATGCGCCCCGAAGAGGCGCGGGCCTTCATCGAGGCCCAGGCCGATCGCGGCATCGACGAGCCGCAGAACTTCGAGGAACAGGCGCTGCGCTTCATCGGGCCCGATCTCTACGAGGCGTTCTTTCGCGGCTATACCGAAAAGCAGTGGGGCTGCTCGCCCCGCGCGCTGCCAGCCGCGATCCTCAAGCGGCTGCCCGTGCGCTTCAACTACGACGACAACTATTTCTTCCACCGCTTCCAGGGCATGCCCGAGACCGGCTACACCGCGATGGTGGAGCGGATCCTCGACCATCCGAATATCGACCTGCACCTGTCCACCCCCTTCACCGCCGATCACGCGGCGCGGGCCGACCATGTGCTGTGGTCCGGCCCGCTGGATGGCTGGTTCGGCGAGCGGCTGGGGCGGCTGGGCTATCGTACGCTCGATTTCGAACGCTTCGCCACGCAGGGCGACTGGCAGGGCTGCGCCGTGATGAATTACGGCGATCTCGACGTGCCTTACACGCGGATCACCGAACACAAGCATTTCGCGCCCTGGGAGACCCATGAGGGCAGCGTGTGCTACCGCGAATACTCGCGCGCGTGCGGCCCCGAAGACATTCCCTACTATCCGATCCGGCTGGTGGAGGAGAAAGCTCTGCTGCGGAACTACATGGATCTGGCCCGGGCCGAGCAGGGCGTGACCTTCCTCGGCCGGCTGGGCACCTACCGTTATCTCGACATGGATGTGACGATCCGCGAGGCACTTGACACCGCCGCGGCGCTCGAGGCCCATACCCGCGACGGAACGGCGATCCCCGCTTTCGTCAACAGCCCGCTCTAGGCGCGCAGAATGGTGCGCGAACTGGACAACATCCCCCCGTTTCATTACTCGACTGGGTCATCATGGTTCGTTCCCTTTTGCGCCCTGCCGGCCTGAGCGCCGGCAAAGACGATCTGGCCGGGCAGCTGGCGGGCTTCCTTCGCAAATGGGCCGATGGCACCCGCCCGATCGAGCCCGGTGACGAGATCGCCCTGCACGGGCTGGATACCGCGCCTCTGGCGCATGGCCGCGAAGACCTGTTCCTGACCCAGCGCGCCGACCATGTGAAACGGCTGGACGGGATGCCTGTTGCGATGTCCAATCTCGACGTGCTGGACACCGACAGCCTGCGCAACGCCTTCTTCCCGGAGCCCTTCATCCGGCACAGCCATTTCGACAGGCTGCGACTGACACTGGAAGGGCAGGGGGCGTTCCACCTCTCGGCGCAGGCGATCGGGGAGGACGGGCAGCGCCGCGTCCTCGCCGAGGGCGGAATGAAGGCCGGGGAAGAGCGACTGGTGCTGGAACTGGGCCAGATCGAGCGCCTGCCGGGCGGGGTGCGCCTGGTCGCACAGGCGCAGGCGCTTGCCGGCAAGGCCCGGCTCACGGCCCTGCGTTGGAGCGCCGTGGCGCCCGCGCGCGCCGAGGGGCGCATGGTGGTGCTCTTGCGCACGTTCGGCCGTACCCGGGACATCTGCCGCCTGTTCGACGATTTCCGCGCCGAGGCGGCGGGCGGCGCCTATGGCCATGTCCTGCGCAACACGGCCTTCGTGATCCTTGATGCCAGCGAGGGCGTGGCACGGCGCGATCACGCGGGGCTTGGTGCGGGGCGGCTGTTCAACCTCTTCTCCTTCCGTGGTGCCAACCTGGGCGGGGGCGGCAACATGAGCCAGGTCATGCTGCTGGTGCGCGAGGCGCTGACGGCCGCGGGGGTTGCCGCCGACGAGCTTCTCCTGCTCGACGACGATCTCGAAGTCTCTCTGGAAAGCCTGCGCCGCAACTGGGCGGCGACGCTGCTGCGCACCGACGAGACGATGTTCACGCTGCCCGTGCTGCGCAGGTCCGATCCGCGCGCCATGTGGGAGGACGGTTCGTTCTGGGGGCGCTTCGCGGGCGGTTCCTTCACCGGGCGGCGCGAGGTGATCCGGCCGCATTTCCTGCGCCACGGCTTCCGGTTCAAGAAGACCCGCCACCTGTCCGAGATGGCGCAGGCGCATTACCCGGAATACTCCACCTTCATCTTCCAGAGCCTTCCGGCCGCGCTGGCCGCGCGGATCGGCTATCCGGCGGCGTTCTTCCTGCGCGGCGACGATATCGAGTATTCCCTGCGCGCCCGCGCTGCCGGCGCGGGCGTCATGTCCAATCCGAACCTTGCCGCCTGGCACGAGCCCGCGCATTCCTACGCGGGCGAATACATGGCCGTGGCGCATGGTCTGATCGTCAACATGTGCCACGGGCAGACCGATCCGGCGCCGCTTGCGGCCTTCTTCATGGAGCGCGCGAAGGCCCATATCGGGGTGAACGATCCCCGCGGGCTGCGGCTCTACGCGCGCCTGCTCGCCGATTTCAACGGCTGCGAGACTTTCCTGGAACCCGGCTTCGCCGCGACCTATCGCGCGCGGCTGGGCGCGTTTCGCGATTTCGAGGCGGGCTTCGAGCGGCTGCCCGACGAGATCATCAGCGCCGTGATCGCCGAGACCCGCGACAAGGGCGGACGCGCGGCGCGTTTTCCGTTCCTCTACATGCAGCCCGCCCGGCCGCTCAAGGATGGCCGCCACAAGCGCGACGGGCTGGAGGACGCCTGCGACGACACTCCGCTCACCCGTGTGATCCTGGACAATCCCCATACGGGCACGCGCCGGATCTACGATCCGCAAACGCCTGAAAATGCCCGCGAGGTGGTGCAGGCGGCGGCCGAACTCTATCGCCAGATCGACGTTCTCACGCAGGATTTCGCAAGGATCAGGGATCACTACCTGACTCGCATGGAAGCCGTCTCCGGGCCCGAATTCTGGCAGGCCGAACTGGCGGGGCAGGATGTGTCCTTCGCGGTGCTGGCGCGGGAGCATCGCAATGTCTGACAGCGCGTCCTGCACTACCGGCCGCCCGGTCTTCGTCGACGGCCCGGTGGACCTGGCTGGCGCGATGATCCGGCATGCCGGTCAGGTTTCCCTGCGAAATGTCGGCGCGGCAACGCCGGCCTATCTCGACGGCGTGTTCGACAAGCGCGGCCTGAACCTTGCGAAATCCACCCGGCCTCCCTTCGTCGGCACCCGCTGGCGGCTGGCCGCCCTGCCGGACGGCGCGTGGCTTCTGGCCTGTCAGAACGACCAGGATTTCAGCCTCGCCCATCGCGATGGCGCGTTGTATCTCGGACGGCAACAGAAAGGCGGGCCGATCGCGCCCATGCAATGGCTGTTCTTCATCGCGGGGCAGCACCTGCTGATCCGCTCGCGCGACGGGCTTTGGCTGGGCGCGCGCCGCGGCCGCGTCCTGGCCGAGCCGCGCGACGATCTGGACGATCCCGACTTTCACTGGAACGCGGAGAATTTCTGGTGAGCCTCTCCCTCGCGAACAGGCGGCCCCGCCTCGTGATCCATGCCGGAACGCACAAGACCGGGACGACCTCGATCCAGACCGCATTCCGCGATCACCGCGCGGCCCTGCGGGCGGCGGGGGTGTGCTACCCGGACCCGGCGCGCCAGCCGCATCCGCACCTGCCGGCCCACAATTTCATCTACCGTGCCACGCTGGACGGGCCCGAGGCGATGGCGGCCGAGCGCGCGCGCATCCTGAAGGAATTCCGGCAAAGCGGCGCGCGCACGCTGGTGCTGAGCGAGGAGGGGCTCTGCCTGCCCCGGCGCCCGCAATTGCAGGAATTCTTCCGCCCCTGGGTGGATCAGTTCGACATCACGATCGTCTGCTACCTGCGCCGGCAGGATCGCTATGCCGAATCGCTCTATTCGCAATATGTGCGCGAAAATCACGCTCTGGCCCGCAAGCGGATCGGCGACTTCATCAACAGCAAGGATATCTGGGCGCGATTCGACTATCCCGCCAACCTGGCCCTCTGGGAAGGGATCGGCGAGGTGATCGCGGTGAATTACGAGGAGATGAAGGGCGAAACGCTTCATGCGCCGCTCCTCGAGGCTGCGGGTTTGCCGGCCGATTTCGCGATCGCGCCCGCCAGCCAGAGCAACGTGAGCCCGCCGGCAGAGGCGATCGAGGTGATCCGGCAGATGAACCTGCGCAAGATCGACCATTCGGGCCCGCAACTCCTGGCGCTGATGCATGACAGCGCGGTGCCGGGTGCCGCACGCGGGCATCTGTTGGGGGCGCGCCTGCGGTCCGAGTTTCTGGAACGTGTCGCCGGGTTCAATCGCGTGCTGGCGGAAAACTGGAACATCCGTTTCGACGATATCCGCCCGGAAGAGCCGGAAGCGTCGCTCCATCCCAAGATCGCGGACACGCATCTGCGCGCGCTGGCGCTGGCGACCCTGCGACTGGAGGCACAGCTGAAGGAAGCGCCCCCCAGACAAGCCCCGCCGCAGTCGCGGAACGCTCCCCTGCCGTAACGCGGGACGGATGCGCCCTTCGGGGTGGCTCGTGGCCCGACGATCAGCGCGGCCGAGCCTCGGCGGCAGGCATCAGGTCGAGAAGGGCGGGAACGATCCGCTCCAGCCCCCTGCCATCGCAGAGCATGGCGGCGGTGGCGCTCATCGCGCGCATCCGCTCGGGCCGGGCGACGAATTCCTGCAGCGCCGCGTTCAGACGCTCGGGTGACGCGGCGTCGATGCCGCCGAGCGACCGGGCGGCGCCGGCCCGGTCCAGACGTTCGGCGGTGTCGATCTGGTTCTCTGCCAGCACAACCATCACGGTGGGCAGGCCAAGCACGCAGCGTTCCAGCGCGCTGACGCCGGCGGCGCCCACGGCGATATCGGCGTCGGCCATCAGCTCGGGCATCCGGCCAGTATCGACATGCACGGTGATTTCGGGGCGATCGGCCGCGAGGTCTTTCACCTTTTCGACATGCCGGGCAATCGCGGACAGCACCACGTGCACCTGCGGGAAGTCCAGCGGAGGGCGAAGCGCCGCCAGCGCGCGCGAGGTGATATCGTCCGGGTCGGCGCCACCCAGCGCGATCAGCAGGCGGGATGGCCGTTCCCGCGCCGCCCGGCGGGCCAGCGCCTCCGGGCGCAGGCGGGCGAAATCACTGCGCACCGGGGCATAATCCGCCCCCACCAGCAGCCGGGCACCTGCGGAGATGCGGCCTGCGTAATCCTCGGCGACATGTCCGTAATTCGAATCCAGCAGCAGATCGCACTCATGCACGCGGTCGGGCAGATCCTCGATCACGGCGATGGCGCGCACCTTGTCGCGCAACAGCCGCTCGAACCGGGCATCCAGCGCGTAGTGATCGACGATCAGCAGATCCACCGGCCCGATCCGGTCGATCAGCGCCGCGATCTGGGCGGCGTCCTCCTCGACCGGACCGCCCAGCCATTTCAGGTAGCCTTTCCCGTCATAACCCGGGACCCGCGAGAGCAGGTCCGTCGGGTAGCCCTTGCCGCGCAGCAGCGCGGCCATGTGGCCGTCGTGATCCTTGCAGGCGAAGCGGCAGGTCGCGCCCGCCTCTCGCAGCCGTTCCGCGATGGTCATGCAGCGCATGACATGGCCGGTGCCGATCCTCTGGCCGGCATCGCAGCGAAACAGGACGGTGCGGGCGGGCGCCATCGGCGTCTCAGACGCCGGCCAGTTCGAGCATCTCGGCCATCTCCTCGTCCGACAGCCACCAGTCATTGGCGCCGCTGGAATAGGAGAAACCGTCGGCGACCGCGACGGCGCCGTGGGTGTCGCGCAGCGGCTTGCGCGAGTATTCCGAGAAGGCGGGCTCGATCGCGTAACGATCTCCCAGATCGACGGTGACATAGGCATCATCTGCGGAGATCATCACTTCGTGCAGCTTTTCGCCGGGGCGGATGCCGATCACCCTGGTGGGCATTCCCGGCGCGATCACTGCGGCCAGGTCGGTGATCTTGGTCGACGGGATCTTGGGCACGAAGATCTCGCCGCCCTGCATGATGCTGAAATTCGAAAGCACGAAGTTCACGCCCTGCTGCAACGTGATCCAGAACCGGGTCATGCGCGGGTCGGTGATCGGGATCTCCGGGGCGCCATTCGCCACCAGGCCGCGGAAGAACGGCACCACCGAGCCGCGCGACCCGATCACATTGCCGTAGCGGACCACCGAGAAACGGGGAAATTCCTTGCCCGCCAGGTTGTTGGCGGCCACGAAGGACTTGTCGGAGGCGAGCTTGGTCGCGCCATAGAGGTTGATCGGGTTGCAGGCCTTGTCGGTACTGAGCGCGATCACCTTTTCCACACCCTGTATGATCGCACTTTCTATTACATTTTCAGCACCTTGCAGGTTTGTCTTGATGCATTCCATCGGGTTGTACTCGGCGATGGCCACATGCTTGAGCGCGGCGGCATGCACCACGAGATCCACATCGGTCATCGCCATGCGCAGACGTGTGCCGTCGCGCACGTCGCCGATCAGGAAGCGCAGCTTGGCGAACTGTTCCGGGGTGAGCTCGGCGCGAAGCTGATGCGACATCTCGAACTGCTTGAGTTCGTCGCGGGAATAGACGATCAGTCGCTTGACGTCCCAATTCTTCACGATGGTGCGGGTGAACTGCTGCCCGAACGAGCCGGTGCCCCCGGTGATAAGGATAGTTTTGCCGGTCAGGTCGATCATGTCCTGATCGAAATTGTTGAGTTCACGACGCATTTCGATGTCAAGCCTCCGTTGAGAAATCTGGGTCCGGCGTCTCGGGCCGGTGGTCCACCATCGCCAGTCTGGCGCGGTTGCCCGGCAGCCCGATGGCGCGGGACATGGGCCCGACACAGCCGAAGACGCCGCCGGCGCCTCGCCGGGCCGGAACGGCCTCGGCAAGCCGGTCCGGCCCGCGGGGGGCATAAGCGGTGGGCGCCTGGGGGTGGATATGGCCGGGCGATCTGGACTTTGTGCGATCCTGCGCCGTTGTGATACCGGCATGGCCCGCGTCCGCGCCGTCCTGCAGGCGATGCAAGGCCGGAAAGGATTTGCACCGGGACGGGACGGCCCTGCGCGTCTTGCCCCGGGGTTCAGCGCGCCGGCAATGCACCGGGGCAGGCAGGCCGAGCTTCAGCACGCGTCCGTCATGAACGGGCGCGGCCGGGGCGATCGAAAGGCTCTGGCTGCAATCTGCGCAAGCAATATGGGCCTCCCTGGAATTCGGGGCGAGGCCGGTCTTCCCGGCCTGTTTGTCTTGAAACAAGAATGGCCTGATTACAAGTCTTACGAGTGTCGTATGGCCTCTTTGGAGTGTCATCGGCCACTTTGGCCGGTCCGGAAGACTTAGGGGCAGGTGTGGCCTGTGCAGGCTGCCGATCTCGCCTGCCTGGTCGCTCTGCAGGGGATGCGGGTCTCGCCTTCGCGCTCTGTCGCCCTGCGTGGTCGGGGATTTCGAAGCCGGGCCTGCCGGTCGCGATTTTCCGCGTCCGATCGGTGCGTGCCCTCCTCCATGGTGGTGAAATCCGCCAAAAGAAGAATTCCCCAACCTCCGTGGTCACGATCCATCGTCTTCGCAACCCACCGCCGGCCGCGCCTGGTGCATGATGGGACACCAGGCGGCCGATTCCGGAGACAGGCGCATGTTGATCGAACACACCGCATCTTTCGGGGCGCACCAGAGTCAGGATGCGATCGGGACTTTCGCGGCGCTCTTGATCCCCTATCGCGCGCCCGCCCGGGAAGATGCCTCTCATCTGGCTGCCTGCCTGTCCGAACTGTCCGGCGCGCAGGCGCAGGCGGCGACGCTGCCCGAGGCCACGCTGCGTGTTGCCCGCGCCGAGATCGCGGGTCTGCTGGCGCGGCAGTGTCTGGTGGCCGATCCCGATCTGCTGGGCGGCACCGGCCAGGCGGTCGAGTTCCTGCTCGCCTTGCGCCAGGCGCATCCGTGCTGCCGTGTGCTGCTGGCATCGCACAGCCTGCGCGGCCCGGATTTCGGCACCCACCGGCTGCCGATCTGCGATGCGTCGCTGGCCTTGCCGGCCCAGGAAAGCGAACTTGCCGTCGCGCTCTGGGCGGTCGAGCGGAACAATGCGAAATGGGCGCGCGCGCCCGAGACGGCCGCGGCCTGAGGCCTGGCCGGGCCTTGGCGCTCCGGGGGTTTGCGGGAGCCCCCGTTCCCCCGTCCCGGCAATGTCCCTGCTTGAGTCATCACGCATGAATCCGGCCCTGTGGCGGGCCCTTCCGGGTCAGGGCCGGGCGCCGGCGATCGGGATGACGGCGCGCCCCTGGCCTTGCAGGCGTCGAAGAATAGCCTCATACGGCGGCACCGGGATGCCCGGACGTGGCAACCTGCGGCTTGACCCCTGAGCCGGGCATGGCATTAACGGGGGACTTGTGAAGGAGTGCGCATGGCCCGCCAAACCGCCCCGCAGACCACCCAGACCGAACGAGAGAAGTCCCGCAGGATCGGAGCGCTGGCCGAATTGTGGCCGTTCATCAAGCCCTATCGCCTTCTGCTGTCGGGGGCGCTGGTCATGCTGGTGGCCACTGCCGTCGTCTCGCTGGTGCTGCCTTTGGCCGTGCGCCGGGTGGTGGACAATTTCGGGGTCGAGGACGGCCGCATCCTGGATCAGTATTTCGCCGCCGCACTGGCCATCGCGGGGTTGTTCGCGCTGGGCTCGGCGCTGCGCTACGCGCTGGTCACGCGGCTGGGAGAGCGCGTCGTGGCCGATATCCGCAAGGCGGTGTTCGACCGGGTGATCGGCATGAGCCCGGCCTTCTACGAACGCCTGATGACGGGCGAGGTGCTGTCGCGCATCACCACGGATACCACGCTGATCCTTTCGGTGATCGGCTCTTCGATCTCGATCGCGCTGCGCAACTCGCTGATCTTCGTGGGCGGGTTGGCCCTGATGCTGGCCACCTCGCCCAAGCTCACCGGCCTGGTGCTGCTGATCGTGCCGGCCGTGGTGGTGCCGATCCTGGTGCTGGGGCGCCGGTTGCGCAAGCTCTCGCGCGAGAACCAGGACTGGATCGCCGCCTCCTCCGGCAATGCGGCGGAATCGCTGAGTTCGGTGCAGACGGTGCAGGCCTTCACCCACGAGGCGCTGAGCCGGGCGCAGTTCGGCGACGTGACGGAAAAGAGCTTCGACGCGGCAAGGCGCCGGGTGACCACCCGCGCGGTGATGACGGCCATCGTCATCTTTCTCGTTTTCACCGGCGTGGTGGGCGTGCTCTGGATCGGCGCGCGCGACGTGCGCGCGGGCGGCATGACACCGGGCGTGCTGGTGCAGTTCGTGATCTACTCGGTGATGGTGGCCGGCTCCGTGGGGGCGCTCTCGGAAATCTGGGGCGAGTTGCAGCGCGCGGCAGGCGCGACCGAACGGCTGGTCGAATTGCTGCGCGCCACCGACAGCGTGCAGGATCCCGAGGCCCCGCTGCCGCTGCCCGCCCCGCTGCGTGGGCAGATCACCTTCGAGAACGTGCGTTTCTCCTACCCCTCCCGGCAGGATGTGGCCGCGCTCGACGGGATGGACCTGGCCATCGCGCCGGGCGAGACGGTGGCGCTGGTGGGCCCTTCGGGTGCTGGCAAGACCACGGTGATCCAGCTGCTGCTGCGCTTCTATGACCCGGATGGCGGGCGCATCCTGCTGGACGGCACCGATATCGCCGAGATGAAGCGCAGCGATTTCCGCGGTGCCCTGGCATTGGTGCCGCAGGATCCGGTGATCTTTGCGGCCTCCGCGCGCGAGAACATCCGCTTCGGCCGGCCCGACGCCACCGATGCCGAGGTCGAAGAGGCCGCCCG
>JBKHDP010000073.1:0-13348 GCA_046541255.1 Paracoccaceae bacterium
CCCGCATGCCGCCGACCAGAACGGTCATCTCCGGGGCGGTCAGGCCCAGAAGCTGGGTCCGGTCGAGCATCAGCTCCTCGGGGGCGACGACGTAGTCCTTCTTCATCCAGTTCCGGTAGCCGTCGGCCACCGGTTCCAGCGGCTCGAAGCTGTCGGCATCCGTCATCTCGTCGGTCGCGTCGCCGCGTCCCGGGGCGAAGGGCACCTCGATGTCGAAGCCCGCGGCCTTTGCCGCCTGCTCGACGCCCAGGTTGCCGGCCAGCACGATCACGTCAGCGACCGAAGCGCCGGTTTCCGCCGCGATCGGCTCCAGCACCGACAGCACGCGCGCCAGCCGCTCGGGCTCGTTGCCTTCCCAGTCCTTCTGGGGGGCGAGCCGGATGCGCGCGCCGTTGGCCCCGCCCCGCATGTCGGACTGGCGGAAGGTCCGCGCGCTGTCCCATGCGGTGGCGACCATGTCGGCGATCGACAGGCCCGAGTCCGCGATCTTCGCCTTGACGGCCGCGACATCGTAGCCGGTATTGCCCGCGGGGATCGGATCCTGCCAGATCAGGTCTTCCTGCGGCGCCTCGGGGCCGATGTAGCGGCTGCGCGGACCCATGTCGCGATGGGTCAGCTTGAACCAGGCACGGGCGAAGGTCTCGGAGAAGTAATCCGGATCCTTGTAGAAGCGTTCCGAGATCTCGCGATAGACCGGGTCCATCTTCATCGCCATGTCGGCGTCGGTCATGATCGGGTTGTAGCGGATCGACGGATCCTCCACATCGACCGGCTTGTCCTCTTCCTTGATGTCGACGGGTTCCCACTGCCAGGCACCGGCGGGCGACTTCTTCAGCTCCCAGTCATAGTTCAGCAGCAGATAGAAATAGCCGTTGTCCCACTTGGTCGGATGCGTCGTCCAGGCACCTTCGATGCCCGAGGTCATGGTGTCGCGCCCGATGCCGCGGGTGGTGTGGTTGTTCCAGCCCAGGCCCTGTTCCTCGACGCCGGCGGCTTCGGGCTCGGGGCCGAGCAGCGCGGCATCGCCATTGCCGTGGCACTTGCCGACGGTGTGCCCCCCGGCGGTCAGCGCGACGGTCTCCTCGTCGTTCATCGCCATCCGGGCAAAGGTCTCGCGCACCTGCCCCGCCGTCTTCAGCGGGTCGGGCTGGCCGTTCACGCCTTCCGGGTTCACGTAGATCAGGCCCATCTGCACGGCCGCGAGCGGGTTTTCCATCGTCGCCGGGTTTTCGAGGCTTTCATACCGCTCATCCGACGGCGCCAGCCATTCCTTCTCGGACCCCCAGTAGGTGTCCTTTTCCGGGTGCCAGATATCCGCGCGGCCATAGGCGAAGCCGTAGGTCTTCAGCCCCATGTCCTCGTAGGCGACAGTGCCCGCCAGGATGATCAGGTCGGCCCAGCTCAGCTTGTTGCCGTATTTCTTCTTGATCGGCCACAGCAGGCGGCGGGCCTTGTCGAGGTTGGCGTTGTCGGGCCAGCTGTTCAGCGGCGCGAAGCGCTGGTTGCCGGTGCCGCCGCCGCCACGCCCGTCGGCGATCCGGTAGGAGCCCGCGGCGTGCCAGGCCATGCGGATCATCAGGCCGCCATAATGGCCCCAGTCGGCCGGCCACCAATCCTGGCTGTCGGTCATCAGGGCCCGCACGTCGGCCTTGACGGCGTCGAAATCCAGCTCCTTCACCGCTTCACGGTAATCGAAGCCCTTCAGCGGGTTGGACTTGGTGTCATGCTGGTGCAGGATGTCGAGGTTCAGCGCGTTCGGCCACCAATCCATCACGTCGCTTGCGGCGGTGGTGACCGCCCCGTGCATCACCGGGCATTTGCCCAAGGCCTTGTCGTCTCCGTCCATCATCGTCTGTCTCCCGTGCAAGATGAGAAAGGTGGATCGCGTTTCCTTCGGAACCCGGTCTTCGCCGAATCCCGACTGTCTGGAATCGTTCTAGCCGGTATCTTGGATCAGTAAAAGTTGTATTTCCTGATCGGAGTGATAAGTTCGGATTATGACCAAGATCACCCTGAAACAGCTCCGCTATGTCGACGCGCTTGCCCGGCATGGCCATTTCGGCCGGGCAGCCGATGCCTGCGCCATTTCTCAACCGGCTTTGTCCATGCAGATCAAGGAGCTGGAAGAAGCCCTGGGAATACCCGTGTTCGAGCGCGGCGCCCGGCAGGTGCGGCTGACCAGCTTCGGCGAGGAATTCGCCGCGCGCGGCCGCGACATCCTGCGCGGGGTGGACGAGATGGAGGATCTCGCCCGCGCCGCGCAGGATCGTCTGGTCGGCCGGTTGCGGGTGGGCGTGATCCCGACCATCGCCCCCTATCTGCTTCCCACGCTGATCGGCGACCTGACCCGCGAACATGCCGATCTCGACATCCATGTGCGCGAGACGCTGACGCCGCGGCTGATCCAGGAGCTGTCCGACGGCCGGCTCGACACCGCCGTCGTGGCGCTGCCGGTCTCGGAGCCGTCCTTTACCGAGGTGGCCCTGTTCACCGAGAACCTGCTTCTGGTACGGCCGGGCGCGGAGACCGGCAAGCCGGTGCCCGGGAAGAAGGAACTGCGCTCGATGAAGCTTTTGATGCTGGAAGAGGGCCATTGCTTCCGCGAACAGGCGCTGGCCTATTTCGACATGCAGCAAAGCGTCCACCGCGAAGGGCTGGACGGCAGTTCGCTGTCGACGCTGGTGCAGATGGTGGGCGCGGGGATCGGGGTGACGCTGATCCCCGAGATGGCCGCCGCCGTCGAGACCCGCGCCGCCGAGGTGACGGTGTCGCGCTTCGCCGGGCCGCAGCCCTCGCGCACCGTGGGCATGATCTGGCGCCGCACCAGCCCGCTGGCCGATCAACTCGAACGGATTGCCGAGATCGTGCGCCGTTCGGCCGCGCGGCTGCAAGGCCGGCACGACAATCTGCCGGTCGCCGCCGCCGAGGACGCGGCCCCCCTTTGCAAAGCCTCTGCCGGCGCGGCATAACCGGCGGGGGGAGGGCGCTTGATGCACGATCACCACGACCACGATCACGACAACGAGCTGGACGAGATGACGGCCCGGGTCCGGGCGCTGGAGAGTGTCCTTGTGGACAAGGGGCTGGTCGATTCCGCCGCCGTGGACGCCATCATCGAGACCTATGAGCACAAGGTCGGACCGCGCAACGGTGCGGTGGTGGTCGCCCGCGCCTGGACCGATCCAGACTTCGCGCGCTGGCTGTCCGACGACGCCACCGCCGCCATCGCCTCGATGGGTTTCGAGGGGCGGCAGGGCGAGCACATGGTGGCGGTTTTCAACACCGAGGCCGAACACAACCTCGTCGTCTGCACCCTGTGCTCGTGCTATCCGTGGCCGGTGCTTGGCCTGCCGCCGGCCTGGTACAAGGCGCCCGCCTACCGCGCCCGCGCGGTGCGCGAACCGCGCGCGGTGCTGGCCGAGTTCGGGGTGGAGCTGCCCGCCGACACGCGCATCCGGGTCTGGGATTCCACCGCCGAGATCCGCTATCTGGTCATCCCGCGCCAGCCCGCGGGGACCGAGGGCCTGGACGCCGCGGAACTGGCGGAGCTGGTCACGCGCGACAGCATGGTGGGCTGTGGCCTGCCGCGTGCGCCGGGGGCGGCATGAACGGGCCGCAGGATCTGGGCGGGCGGCACGGTTTCGGCGCGGTGGTGCCCGAGGACGAATCCGTGCGGTTCCATGCCGAATGGGAAAAGCGCGTCCTGGGGCTGACGCTGGCCGCGGGGGCGCTGGGGCACTGGACCCTCGACAGCTCGCGCCACGCCCGGGAAAGCCTGCCGCCGGCGATCTACTACACGGCCGGCTATTACGGGATCTGGCTGCGGGCGCTGATCGCGCTGCTGGAACGGGCCGGCGAGCTTGGCCCCGGGGAACTGGAGGCGGGCCGAGCGATCACGCCGGGCCTGCGTCCCGAAAGGTGCCTGCGGCCTGAGGATGTGCCGGCGGTGCTGGCGCGCGGCGGCCCGACCGATCGGCCCGGCCCCGCGCCGGCCTTCGCGCCCGGCGACCGGGTGCGGACGCGCAACCATCAGCCCGCCGGCCACACGCGGCTGCCGGGTTATGCAAGGGGCCATGTCGGCCGGGTGGAGGCGGTGCGCGGCTGCCATGTCTATCCCGACAGCCATGCCCATGGGCGGGGCGAGGCGCCGTGCCCGCTCTATACCGTGGCCTTCTCCGCCCGCGACCTCTTCGGCGAGGGCGCGGACCCGACGCTCACCGTCAGCATCGATGCCTGGGAGCCCTATCTTGACCATGCCTGACATTCCGATGCCCGAGGCGCCTTTCGAGGCGCCGTGGCAGGCCCAGCTTTTCGCTCTGACCGTCGCGCTGAACGAGGCGGGGCATCTGCCCTGGTCGGACTGGGTGGCGGAATTCGGCCCCCGCGTGCAGGGGGTGGCGGCCGGAGAGTACTGGCAGGCCTGGGCCGGGGCCCTGGTGGCCCTGCTGCAGGCCCGGGGCATCGCCGGGGCCGACGAGGTGGCCGCGCTGGCCGAACGCTGGCAGGCCGCCGCCCGTGCCACGCCGCATGGCCAGCCGATCACGCTGGACGCGGCGGATCGAGTATCTGCCGGATAGGTCTGGTGGAGCCGAGGGGAATCGAACCCCTGACCTCGTCATTGCGAACGACGCGCTCTCCCAACTGAGCTACGACCCCGAGACGGCCGCGATATGCGCCCGAACGCGGTCAGCGTCAAGGCCCTTTGGCGGGCTGCGGCATTCCATCCCGTTCCGGTTTCGCCCAAGGGCCGAGGCGAGACATTTCGCGATGCCGAGCGCCTCTTTCCGGGTGTCATCGGCTTTGGCAGGCCGGCGGTGTCGCAGGGCGGTTTCACGGCTTGCCCCGCCGGGTGTTTTGGGTGACGCTGCGTTAGCGAGGCGCCGGGCGGGGCGGCCGGGGCGGGTGTGATGATGTCATTTGTACGACGTGTTTCATGGCGTTCGGCGCTCTGATCCTGTGCGGTCAATTCGCGATGGCCGGGCCGTGCGCCGTGATATCCGAAGGCCGGGGGCCCACGGAACGGGTGGCGGAGTACCGGCTTGCGCCCGGCGGCGGCGCGGGGCTTTCGGAAGAGAGCGTCGCGGCGGTTCTGGACGCAATGCGCACGGAGCGCGAATCTGCAATCACGCAATCGGGGCTGAACAGCGGGTTTCAACTCTTTGGCGACGGTCTCGGCGCGGCCGCGGGTGTTGCGACGGTGGTCGAGCATGCGGCGATGATTCCATCGCTGGGCACGACCAACAGCATCCTGACCTATGCGGGGCTTGTCGTCACGGTGGTGCAGGTCGCGGGCGATCTGCGCGCCGGCGAACACAAGAGCGCCGGGGTCAATGCCTACAAGGGCGCGCTGAGCTTCGTCGTCGGCAGGTTCGGCTGGGGTGCGTTGCAGATCGGAGGCGTGTCGCTTTTCGTCGTCGATGTCCTCCTGCGCGATGTCGAATCCGGGGCGCGCGACATCTATCTTGATCGCTGGCGCCCGGTATTCGCACGGTTCCTGCGCGAATCTCCCGAGGCGCGGCGCAGCATCAATGACTGGAAGCGGATCGTGTGGGGCTTCTACCTCGAGGCCGAGAGCTATGCAGGCGACGACAGCGATGAGCGCCGCGATTATTTCCGCGGCGCGCTGCGCGACGAGATCGACAGCTACCTGGCCATGGCGGACGAGGCCGCCATCAGCCTTTATGCCGATTTCGACCGGACCGGGGGCGGCGCCAGCGGGCTGAACGAGCAGATCATCCGTGATCTCAGGGAGACGTTCACCTTCCGGCTGGAGGCGATGCTGGCGCGCGATGTGCTGCCCGAGATCATGGAGCGCGCCGAGGAGCGGCAGATTCGTTTGATCCTGCAGCGTTTGAACCGCGATCTGCGGCCCGAGATGAACCGTCTCGTGAGGCTCGACGTGACGGCCTGGGACGTGCCGTCGGGGCGGGTGCGCATCCCGCTTGCAGACGGAGAATGGGGCGGGCCGCTGGAAGCCAACGGCACCTTCAGCATGGAATTCACGAATTTCGCCTGGATCAAGGCCGGGTTGCCGCAGCGGATCATCCTGGAAGGGCCCGACGGCAGCCGGGAGGCGCCGCTTCAGGTGCAGGGGGATCGGGCCGTGGCGATCTTCGGTCAGCCGAAGGCATCGCTGATCACGCGGTCGGTGCTGACCGAGGGGCGGCGCTTCTGCAACCTGTCGCGATACACGCTCGACCGCGCGCTGATCGACATGGAACGGCGCGAGGATCGCGACCGCAGCCCGGTCACGATCGATACCGCGGTTCTGCCTGACGGGCTGGTCATCCTGGGCCGCTACGACGCGGACACGGGGCAATGGACGAAGGCGTCGCCGGGCGTGTGGCGCCATGGCACCCAGCTTCACCTGGGCGAGCCGCGCATCGACGGTCTGTCGATCCTCGAGAACTGCCGCATATCGGTCTTGACGCCAGAGGGCGAGGTGGCGCAGAGCCAGTGCCGCCTTGTGCGGCAGCGCGAATGGATCAGGGGTGGAGAGCTGCGCCACCTGCGCTGCGGCAGCGATGCCGAGGTGTCGCTTCGGGGGGTCTTCACCGATATCGGCGAGGGGATGCGATATTACCCGCTCGACGGAGAGGCCGGAAAGATGCTCACGCAGATCTTGCGCCGCGCGATGCGCGAGGGGGTCGAAGGCATATCGCCCGACATGCTCCAGGGCCTGAGCGGCGGTTGGCCGGGGGCATTGCCGGGCCGGACAGGGGGAGACTGACATGAAGCGGATCGATCGCAGCCGGGCGGGCCGGGGGCTCGTGCTCGTGGCCTTGCTTGTCGGCTCGCCTGCGCTTTTCGCCCAGGGCTTCGACACGCTGGCAGACGAGGCCTACGAGGCGATGCCCGAGGAGGCTCCGCTGCCGCTGGAGCAGCTTGTGGATACCGATGCGCCCCTGCCCGAGCTTCCCGACCTCGATTTCGACGCGCCGGTGTCTGCCGACGGCGCCGCCGACGAGACCGTGCACGCAGAGGATCTCTGGGCCGAGGCGGGGCTGCCCGAGGCCGTTCCCGTCGAGGATGACGAGGCAAGCCGTGACACCGCCGACGCCGTCGAAGGGGCGGGGATGGCGCCGCTCGCGCCGCCCGGCGACTGGGTCTGGCACGATTTCGAGGGCACGCGATTTGCCGTGCCCGGCGCCTGGGCGGTGATGGAAGAGGACGATCTGGAACTGGTGGTCTTTTCCGGCGACATCGCGCCGCCGACCGGGCATATCCTGATGATCCGGATCGACGACGGGGATGGCGACAGCATCGACGAGATGATCGCCAGCGCCGTTGAAGAGGGCGGCATGCTGGCCGAACAGGGCGAGATCGCGCTGCCGGGCGGCGAGCTGTTCGACTGGGCCGATCTGGAGGTGAATCTGGACGGCGTCGCCATGGACATGCGCCTCTACGTGTCGCGCTCGATGTTCACGCAAGACCGCGCCCCGATCGTGATCTCGGCCGCGACGGTTGGCGGGGCGGCGCCGCTCGACCCGGCGCTGCGCGAGACCTTCCTGGCGAGCTTTCGGTTCGGGTCATCGGACGCGGCCGGAACCGCACAGGGCGATCGGGACGTGCCCGAGACGGAAAGCGTCGCCGGGACCGCGGGTGCCGGTCCGGATCAGGACAGCTTCGTGGATATCGGCGGCGGATATACCACCTACCGCAATGCGCGCTACGGCACGCAGGTGTCCTATCCCGGAACCTATTTCATCGCGCAGCCCGCCCCGGACAGCGGCGACGGACGCCGGTTCGAGGCCGCGGACGGCCAGGCCCGGTTCATCGTCTTCACCCAGTATGACGCGCTGGAGCGCGGTCTTGCCGGAATGCAGGCGGAGATCCGGGCGGAACTGGACGACGTGCGGCAGGACAGCGCGGCCCCCGGCGTTTTCGAGATCGCCGGGACCGAGGGCGAGACCCGGCGGGTCTTCAAGGTGATCCGGGATGCGGACGGGCTGACGCGCAGGCTCGAGATCACCTATCCCCTCGCGCGCGAGGCCGAGTTTGAGGCCGTGGTGGCCTACATGGCGCGCAGTTTCGGCCCGCCGCCGGAGCTGAGCGTCGCGGTCCCGCAGCCGCCGGGCAGGGTCATGGTTCCGCCGCCGCCCGACACCGGCGCGGCGCCCGAGTCGGACCAGGCGCCGCAGGAGGGGCGCGTCGCGGATTTCGCGAACGGGCAGTCGAATGGCTGGACCGGCCTGCTGACCGAGTTGCGGCCACGGATGACGGGCGGCCCGGACGGGCGCGGCTATCTCGAAAGCCTTTCACCGGGCGACGGGCATGATGGCTACTATGTCGCGCCGGAGGCATTTCACGGGGATTGGCGCGGTCTACGGTCGATCGAGGTGCAGATCCGCGCCGACAGCGGCGAGTTCTACGGGGAAACCGGCCGCGGGGGCGCGGATATCGTGATCGAGGGCGCGGGCGGCGCGGCGCGTACCGGCTTCGACGTGCCGATCGGGCGCGCATGGATGACACAGCGGGTCCGGCTCGACGATGCGGGACGCTGGAAGCTGACGCGGGGTGCGAGCCGGCTCGAGGACGTGCTGGCCGACGTGACGGGGTTCCGTATCAGGGCGGAATATATCCTCGGGGACACATCGGGCGGGCTCGCCCGCGTGACCCTTGCCGGCTGGGCCGTCGGCGCGGGTCCGGGCGCCGGCCCGGAAACGCCGCAGCGCGGGGTATCCCCCGTCCCGCTCGGGGAGATCTTCACACCCGATCGGGGAACCGCGCTGCGCGGCGCGTTGATGGACGCCGCCCGGGAGCCGGTCCAACGCGAGATCGGGGTGCCCATCCTCTTTGTCGTCGATGTTCTGAACACGGATGGAACATGGGCCTATCTGCAGGGCCACCCCGTCAACAGCAACGGTTCGGATATCGACTGGTCCAGGACGCGTTTCGCGCATGAAATGGCAGGCGGCTTCATGAGCGACGTGGTGATGGTGCTGCTCAGGAATGAGGCCGGGCGCTGGACCGTCGTCGACCACGTCCTGGGGCCGACCGATGTGGCGTGGTATGATTGGGTGGCGGCCCATGGGCTGCCGGAATGGTTCTTCAGAAACTGACGTCGTCTCGAACCTTCGGACCTGCAGAGCGGGCCGACCCGTCGACCGGCCTGACGGATCGGAGCGCGGGCCGTCGGTGTCGCGGCACAAGCGGATGAACTGGCGACCCCGGAAGGACTCGAACCCTCAACCTGGCGATTAGAAGTCGCCTGCTCTATCCAGTTGAGCTACGGGGCCGCGCGGCACGGTTGGTGCGGGGCGTTCATACGGTGCTGCGCGGCGAGGTCAAAGCGAAAAAATCGCGCCGCCGGAATGCTGCTCCGCGCCCGAGCCGTGCGGGCCTGAAGGTGGCCCGGTGGTAATGTCACGCCCCATATGCGACAATGAGGCCTGCGGCGGTCCCTGCCGCCGACCCGGGGGCGCGATGGTGCCCCCGGTCGAAACGGCGAGCGGATGCCCGGACGCCCCGGCACCGGGCCGATTCCGCGACGAACCCAGTGCCGGTCGTGACGGAGGGAAGGGTGAACGGTATCTATTGCGGCCCCGCGCCGGCGCCGCCCGAGATCTGGACCAGCTTCAATCTGGACCCGCCGCTGCTGGCGGCGCTGGCGGTCCTGGCCGTCGCGCTGAGGCGCCAACCGCAGGGCCTGGCCGGTGTCGCGGTGCTGGTCCTGGCGCTGGTCTCGCCGCTTTGCGCCCTGTCTTCGGCGCTGTTCGCGGCCCGTGTCGTCCATCACGTGTTGCTGGTGGCGGTGGCGGCGCCGCTTCTGGCCTGCGCGCTTCGGACCCGCGCACCGGCCGGGGGAGCGGGCCTGCCCCTGGCGGTCTCGACCGCCGTGCTCTGGGCCTGGCATCTGCCGCCGGCCTACGATCTGGCGCTGGGCAACATCCCGGTCTACTGGGTTATGCAGCTCAGCCTGCTGGGCAGCGCGGTCTGGTTCTGGCATGCGGTCCTGGCCGGGCCGGGGCCGGTGGTGGGGCGCCTGGGCTGTGTCGTGGCGGGCTTTGCCCAGATGGGCGTGCTGGGCGCGCTGCTGACCTTCGCGCCCGAACCGCTTTACGCCATCCACCAGACGGCGCCGCTGGCCTGGGGTCTGGCACCGCTTCTCGATCAGCAACTCGGCGGCCTGATCATGTGGCTCCCGGCAGGGCTGCCCTATGCCGTGATCGCCGCGGGGCTCGCGCGGCGGGACTGGCGGCGGCTGCGGGCCGCGGCGGCATGACGGAGCTGTTGCTCGACGCCGTCCCGCTTTTCAAGGCGGTTCATGTCGCGGCGCTGGCGCTGTGGTGCGGCGGGCTGCTGGCACTGCCGTTGATGCTGGCCTGGCACGACCCCGCGATCTCGGCCGACGATTACCGGATCGTCCGGCGGGCGACCCATCTGACCTACACGATCTGCGTGACCCCGGCGGCGGTGATCGCCGTGATCGTCGGTACCTGGCTGATCTTCCTGCGCGACGTCTTCGTGCCCTGGCTCTATGCCAAGCTGGTTCTCGTCGCGCTGCTGGTGGCGGTGCATGCCTGGATCGGCCGCCTGCTGGACATCGTGGCAGAGACGCCCGGCGAACGCCGGGCGCCGCGGCCCTTGCTGCCGAGCGCCCTGGTGCTTGTGCCGGTGCTCGGGATCCTGGGTCTGGTGCTGGCCAAGCCCGGGCTTTCCGGGGTCGCGCTGCCGGACTGGCTGGGCAGTCCGCGCGGCGGTCAGTTGCCCTTCGACGTGCCGAGCCGGTAGTCGAAGACGAGCTTGCCGCCATGCCAGCCCGTGAACGCCACCAGAATGACGCAGAGCGCCGACAGCAGAATGCCGAAAGGCAGTACCGCCGCCTCGTAGCCGGAGAGCCGATGGCCCCAGTTCGCCCCCAGCAACGCCAGCAGCGTGACCGCGATGATGAAATGCGTCCAGGCCGCGGCGCGGGCCCGGATGCCCGAGACGAGCAGCAGCTCCGCGGTGCCCGAAATCCCGGCCACCATGCCCAGCAGGAAGCCGGTGCCCGAGGCCCACAGCGCCGCCCGCGCCCAGAAGGCATCGCCCGTCCACCAGTAGAGCGCGTCGGCCCCGAAGGTGCAGACGGTGAGCGCGACGGGGAAGGCCACGCTCATCGCGTGGACCGGATGCCCGAGCACCGCGATGCGCGATTCGGTTTCGTCGAAGCCGGGCCGCTGGCTGATCGGGTCGATCAGCCGTTCCACCTCGTCCTTTCCTGGCTCCGCCATCGCTGTTCTCCCGGTGCCGTTGCACTATGCTCAACGTCTCTCGCGCTGGCCGGTTGCGACGGTGCGTTGTCGACGGTCGATCCGGCCGGGCCGGCGGCCCGCACCATCGCGACGCTGTGGTGGGTCATGCTGGCCGGCAGCGTGCTGATCTTCGGTCTCGTCATGGCGCTTGTGGCCGGGGCCTTCCGGCGGCGCGGCTCGGCACCGGACGATGCCAGGATGGAGCGCCGCTGGATCATCGGATTGGGGCTGGCGTTCCCGGTGGCCGTGCTGGCGGCGTTGCTGGGCTATGGTCTGGTCGCCGGCGAGCGGCTGCTGCCGCGGGAACGGGCCGATCTTGTGCAGGTTTCGGCACGGGCCAGCCGCACCGCCTGGAGCTTCGGCTATGCCGACCGGCCCGGTTTCGAGACCCGGGGGGTTCTGCACATTCCCGCCGGCCGGCCGGTGGACGTGGAAATCACCACCGCCGACGTGATTCACAGCTTCTGGGTGCCGCGGCTGGCGGGCAAGCTCGATGCCGTTCCGGGCCATGTCAACACCCTGCGGATCGAGGCCGACCGACCGGGCCGTTTCGCAGGGGTGAGCGCAGAATTCTCGGGTCCCGGCTATCATGGTCTCGGCTTCGCGGTGGTGGCGCATGACGCCGAGGGCTGGGCCGACTTTCTGGAGGAGCAAGCCGAATGAACGCGCTGGAACGGCATCGCAGGCTTTCGGCGATCTGGGCGTCGGAGCCCGGCCCGCGAGGCCTGATCTCGACGGTGAACCATTCCGATCTCGGCCGCATGTTCCTGCTTACGGCGCTGTTCTTCTTCCTGGTCGGCGGGCTTCTGGCGATGCTGATCCGGGCCCAGCTGGCCACGCCGCATTCGGCCTTCGCCGGCGAGGAGATCTACAACCAGATCTTCACCATGCACGGGACCATCATGATGTTCCTGTTCGCGATCCCGGCCTTCGAGGGGCTGGCGATCTACCTGCTGCCCAAGCTGCTTGGCACCCGCGACATGGCGTTTCCGCGGCTGACCGCCTATGGCTATTGGTGCTATGCCTTCGGCGGGGCGCTGCTGCTGGTCTCGATGCTTCTGGGCATCGCGCCGGATGGCGGCTGGTTCATGTATCCGCCGCTGACCGGCGCGATCCATTCGCCCGGGATCAACACCGATATCTGGCTGATCGGAATCACCTTCGTCGAGATCTCGGCCATCGCGGCGGCGGTCGAGATCACGGTGTCGGTGCTGAAATACCGCGCGCCGGGCATGTCGCTCGACCGCATGCCGGTCTTCGCCTGGTATGCGCTCGTCACCGCGCTGATGATCCTGGGCGGGTTTCCCCCGCTGATCCTCGGCTCCGTGCTGCTGGAACTCGAACGCGCCTTCGGGCTGCCCTTCTTCCAGGCCGGGCAGGGCGGCGACAGCCTGCTCTGGCAGCACCTGTTCTGGCTGTTCGGGCATCCCGAGGTCTATATCATCTTCCTGCCCGCGGCCGGGGTCATCTCGACCGTGCTGCCGGTGATGTGCCGCACCACGCTTCTGGGATATGGCTGGGTCGTCGCGGCGGCGGTGGCACTGGCCTTCCTGTCCTTCGGGCTGTGGGTCCACCACATGTTCGCCACGGGCATCCCCCATATGGGGCTGGCCTTCTTTTCGGCCGCCTCGACGCTGGTCGCGGTGCCGACGGCGGTGCAGATCTTCGCCTGGATCGGCACCATGTGGAAGGGCCGCCCCACGCTCAACCTGCCGATGCTGCATCTTCTGGGCTTCTTCGCGACCTTCGTGATCGGCGGGCTTTCGGGCGTGATGGTGGCGATCGTACCGTTCGACTGGCAGGTTCACGACACCGCCTTCATCACCGCGCATCTGCATTACGTGCTGTTCGGAGGCTTCGTGTTCCCGATGCTGGCGGGGCTCTACTACTGGCTGCCGCATCTTTCCGGTCGGACGCGCTTCTTCCGGCTGGGAGAGGTGGCCTTCGCGCTGATCTTCCTGGGCTTCCACACCGCCTTCATCGCGATGCACTGGGCCGGCCTGCTGGGGCAGCGGCGCCGGATCGCGACCTATGCGCCAGAGGACGGCTGGACCGCGATCAACCTGGTCTCCTCGATCGGCGGATTCGTCCTTGCGATCGGCATCGCGATG
>JBKHDP010000074.1:0-13012 GCA_046541255.1 Paracoccaceae bacterium
CGCGCTGGCGCTTTCGGGCTGTGCGGCCGGGTCGTCGATCGGCCAGGGCGATGCCGGCGAGCCGGTTCGTCAGGTGAGCGTTGCCCGCGGGACGATCGAGGTCACCGGCCCGCCGGGCTATTGCATCGATCCGGCCGCGCTGCGCGATGGCCCGCGCGACAGTTTCGTCCTGTTGGCGAGTTGCGCCATCCTGGGCGGCGATGCCTTGATCGGGGCCGAGCCCGCCATCCTCACCGTGACCGTCTCGGAGCCGAACCCCGAAGCAGCCCCCCCGCGCGCCGCGGATCTGGCCGCCGCGGTCGGCGGGGCACGGGTGCTGGACACGCAGGAGGCCGGGCCTCTGTCTCTCGTGCATCTGGACGGGGGCGGCGACGCGCTTCTGCCCGGGGGCGACTCGCGGCATTGGCGCGGCGCGACACGTCTTGGCGACAGGGTCATCGGGCTGGCCGCCTATGCGCCCGAGGGCAGCCGGCTTGCGGGACCCGAAGGCGGTGCGTTGCTGGCCGAGCTGTCGAACCGCGTGCGACAGGTCGAGCCGCCCGAAGCCGAAGCTGCATCCGGCGACAGCGCCCCGGAGGACACAGCCCGGCCGCGACTCGGCGCGGGATGGTTGCGGGGTTTGTTCAATTGAAGGATTTTGCGGTAAGACTGCCGAAAGCGAGAACGACAACCGGCAGGTGCGGGCAGTCATGGCGGAGCGGACAGGCGGGCTCATCGACGCGCTGATGTTCAGGGGGGCCCTGCGACGCTGGGCCCTGGCGGCGCGCAAGGCGCCGGAGGCCGACCTCGCGCTGCTCAGGCGGCAGCGCAGCCGGGCGCGACGGTTGCGACATCACCTGGACCGGCTGCTTCATGTCGCGGACAACCGGCTGGCCCTGCCGATGATCGGCTCGAACGCCTTCCCCAAGCCGCCCGGAACGGACTGGTCCTGGCGGCCGCAGCCCTGGCACGGCCCGCTGCCGGTGCCGGGGCTGTCCTCGGTCGCGTCGAAATCCATGCTGGGCGACGAGGCGACGCTTTTCCACGACTGCGTGCGCTCGGAACTCACCCTGCGCCAGCTCCGCAACACGCGCGAGGCGGATCTGGCGCCCTATGGCCTGCGGATGGACGTGTTCGCTTTCGACGGATCCTACCTGTCGCTTGCTCTCGACCTGCCCGAGGCGGCCGGGCGAGACCTGCGCCGCAAGCACGTGATCCGGCTCGATACCATCGTGGAGATGGAGAAGCCGCTGGAAATCTTCGCGCGGCTCAACATCAAGCACGGCCCCAACACCGAGCAGGTGGTGCGTGAATTGCCGCTGGGCGCGGAGGAGGTGATGGTGGAATTCGATCTCGCCTATTCCCGGCTCAACGAGAAGCGGGTGGAACGGCTCTGGCTCGATCTGATCTTCGAGCGGCCGGAGATGAACCAGGTGATCCTGCGCGACCTGACCTTGTCGCGCCGGCCGCGGGCCGAACTCTGAGGGAGGCGCGGATGAGCGATCTGACAGTGACCAAGACGCGGCTGCTGGGCGGGGTCTGGGAGGGCGTCGTGACCGGCTCGGGCGCGGCGCGCCCGGCGATCGAGGTCATGCATCTCGACAAGCCGGTGGACGGCGCCCGCCTGACCGAGGATGCCGGCAACGGGTGCTGGGTGCTGCGTGTTCCGGTGCCGGCTGAGGCCATAGCCGACGGGGTGCAGACCATCCTGATCCGTGATGCGGAAACCGGCGAGGCGCTGGACAGTTTCAGCCTGATCGCGGGCGAGCCCCTGGCCGAGGACATCCGGGCCGAGGTCGATCTGCTGCGGGCCGAGCTCGACATGCTCAAGCGCGCCTTCCGTCGGCATTGCGTGGAGACGATGTAGCAGGGCCGCGATGGCCGGCGCATGAAAAAAACCCCGCCCTGGAAGGACGGGGTTTTCCGCTCTCGCGAAGGCCTCGACGTCAGGCCTTGTCTTTCGCCCGGCGCTTGATCGGTGCCCAGATGCGCTTGTTCGTCAGGTAGAGCAGAACCGACAGCACCGTCAGGAACAGCACGCCGTTGAAGCCGGCCTGCTGGCGGGCCATCATCTTTGGCTCGGCCGCCCACATCAGGAAGGCCGTCACGTCCTTGGCCTCCTGCTCCATGGTTGCCTCGGTGCCGTCCTGGTAGGAGACGTCATCGCCGTAAAGGACGGGTGCCATCTGAGTCCAGCCGCCCGAATAGGCGCTGTTCTCGTAGAGGATCGCGCCGGCCTCCTCCTTGTCCTCGCCGGTATAGCCCAGGAGATAGGAGGTGATGTATTCGGCGCCGCCCATGCCCTTGAAGAGCTGGTTGATGCCGGTGCCGTAGGGGCCGTGGAAGCCCGCACGGGCCTTGGCCATCAGCGACAGGTCGGGCGCGCCCGCCGAGGTATTGGCGGGGAAATTGTCAGAGGGCTTGGCGGGGCGCCAATCCTCGGTTTCCTCGTCATAGATCTCGAAATTCTGCTCGGCATAGGCCCGCACCTGGTTTTCGGCCATGCCGGGCCCGTCTTCGTCCGAGAGGGTTCTGATCGGCACGTATTTCAGGCCGTGGCAGGCGGAACAGACCTGAGTATAGACCTGAAGCCCCCGCTGAAGCTGCGCCTGGTCGTAAGTGCCGAACGGTCCTTCGAAGGAGAAGGAGTAGTCGTCGACATGGCCGTCGCCTTCGGCGGCGTGGGCCGCCCCGCCCGCCAGGGCGAGTGCGGTGGCCGCTGCAATTGCGAGTCGGTTGAACATGGGGTTCGTTTCCTTTCTCACTCGGCCGGGTTCACGGCGGTGTCCGCGCTGCCGGACTTCTTGGCCGCGTGTGCGTTGAAATCCTCTTCGATGGTGCCGGGCTGCGGCAGCGGCTTCTCCAGCACGCCAAGCAGCGGCAGGATCACCAGGAAGAAGGCGAACCAGTAGGTGGAGCCGATCAGGGCGATATAGGGATAGATCCCCTCGGCCGGCATCGCGCCCACCCATGTCAGCACGACGAAGTTGATGATGAACAGCCAGAACCACCACTTGAACGACGGGCGGTAGCGGCCCGAGCGTACGCTGGAGGTATCCAGCCAGGGCACCAGCGCCATGACCACGATGGAGCCGAACATCGCCAGCACGCCGAAGAACTTGGCGTCGATGATGCCGCCGGTGATGAAGCTTGCGAATTGCACGACCCAGACCGTGTCGTCGAAGGCGCGCAGGATCGCGTAGAAGGGCAGGAAATACCATTCCGGCACGATATGCGCGGGCGTCACCAACGGGTCGGCCTCGATGTAGTTGTCGGGGTGGCCCAGATAGTTGGGCATGAAGCCCACGATCGCGAAGAACACCGCGAGGATCACCGCCAGGGCGAACAGATCCTTGATCACGAAATAGGGCCAGAACGGCACCGTGTCCTTCTCGGCTTCGGCCTTGGAGCCGCGCCGCACCTCGACGCCCGTGGGGTTGTTGTTGCCGGTGGTGTGGAACGCCCAGATATGGACGATCACCAGCGCCGCGATGACGAAGGGCAGCAGGTAGTGCAGCGAGAAGAAGCGCTGCAGCGTCGCATTGTCCACGGCGGGTCCGCCGAGCAGCCAGGTCTGCAGCGACTCGCCCACGAAGGGGATCGCGCCGAACAGGCCGGTGATCACGGTGGCGCCCCAGAAGGACATCTGGCCCCAGGGCAGAACGTAGCCCATGAAGGCGGTCGCCATCATCAGCAGGTAGATCAGCATGCCGATGATCCAGGTGATCTCGCGCGGTTCCTTGTAGGACCCGTAGTAGAGACCCCGGAAGATATGCGCGTAGACCGCGATGAAGAACAGCGAGGCGCCGTTCATGTGCAGATAGCGGATCATGTGCCCGCCGTTCACGTTGCGCATGATGTGCTCGACACTGGCGAAGGCCATGTCCACATGCGGCGTGTAGTGCATCACCAGGACGATGCCGGTGACGATCTGCAGCACCAGGCAGAAGGTGAGAACGATGCCCCAGATCCACATCCAGTTCAGGTTCTTGGGCGTGGGGAGCATGATCGTGTCATAGATCAGGCCGACGATCGGCAGGCGCCGATGCAGCCATTTCGCGCCGCCGCTGGACGGCTCGTAATGATCGTGAGGAATTCCGGACATGAGCGCGTCTCCTTATCCCAGCTGGATCGTGGTGTCGTCCACGAACGCGGCGACGGGAATATGCAGGTTCTCGGGCGCGGGGCCCTTGCGGATGCGCCCGGCCCCGTCATAGTGCGAGCCGTGGCAGGGGCAGAACCAGCCCTTGTAGTCGCCGGCTCCGTCGCCGATCGGCACGCAGCCCAGATGGGTGCAGACACCGATCTGAACCAGCCATTCGCCGCTTTCGTCGAGGGCGCGATTGGCGTCCGTGGCGGGCGCGTCGTTCTCGATATTGGGGTTGCGCGCGATCGGGTCGATGAGGTCGTCGACATCGACCTGGCGCTCGGCCTCGATCTCTTCCTCGGTGCGGCGGCGGATGAACACGGGCTTGCCGAGATACTTGACCGTAAGCTGGGAACCCGGCTGCAGGTCGGCGACATCGACGAGGATCGTGGACAGCGCCTGCACATCTGCCGACGGGTTCATCTGGTTGATCAGCGGCCAGATCGCGGCGCCCGCCGTCACGGCGCCGGCGCCAGCCGTGGCATAGTAGAGGAAATCCCTACGGGTGCCTTCGTGATCTTCTGCGTGGGACACGAGACTTCTCCATTCCTGGGCCGTCCGGCGGACGGATAAGACATCCGGGCTGCGCGAAACGCAGCGTGACGCAGGGCTATTTAGCGGGGACTCCCCGAGGCGTCCAGCGATACCGTTCCGCCCCGGGCCCCGCAGCGCGGTTGTGTCGCGGTTGTGCCGATACCTGTCGCAAGCCATCTGGTATCATCGGAAAGCCGCCTTCGGAATGCGGCTTTTGCGGTCGTGCGGCGCGGGTCCGGCGGATCGCCCGCGGGCTGTCCCGGTGCCCAGCACCGGGCGCCGGCCGGATCATTCCGGTCGCGTCGCCCGCATCGAGGGGCGTTCCGCGAAGACGGCGAACCAGTCGTCGAGCGCACCGCGCCCCTGGCGCCAGGCGCGGTCCGGGTGACGCAGGTCGAGATAGCCGAGCGCGCATCCCACCGCGATCTGACCCATGTCGAGCGGGCCGGAAAGATGGCTCATCCAACGCCTGTCCAGTGCATCGAGCGCGCGCGCGACCCGTGTCCATTGCGCCTCCTCCCAATCCGCCGAGCGATGCGGTTCGGGACGGTAGCGGTTTTCGTAGACCATCAGCACCGCCGCCTCCATCATCCCGTCGGCTGTGGCTTCCAGCGTAAGGGTGTCCCAGACACGGCTTTCCGGGTAGAGCGAGCCGCCCGCCCGGGCGTCGAGAAATCGGCAGATCACCCGGCTGTCATATAGCGTGGGGCCGTCCTCGCGCGCCAGCGCCGGGATCTTGCCCAGCGGGTTGGCCGCGGCCAGCGCCCCGTGCGGGTCGAGCGGCGAGGTCGTCACGGTCTCCAGCACGACCTGGTCGAGCTGGCCGGATTCGTGCAGCAGGACCATCACCTTGCGCACGAAGGGAGAAAAGGGCGAGTGGTAGAGCTTCATCGGCGGCGATCCCGGCAGGTGTTTCGCAGGGCAGCCTAGATGCCCGCCCGCGCGCTGTCCATGACGCGCGCCGCACCGGTCCGGGCCGGTCAGGCCGCGCGCAGCTGGCGCCCGTCATGGCTCGCGATGCGGGCCTGCACGATGCGGCCTTCGGGCTGCGCCTCGCCAAAGGCGACCTCGGCGAATTGCGTGGTGCGGCCCATATGCGCGTTTTCCATCAGCACGGCATGGTCCCGGCCCACTTGCGCGGCCAGATGCGCGGCCTGCCGCATCTCTCCCGCGGCGCGAAGCCGGGCCGCGCGCGCCTTGATCGCAGGCCCGTCAACCTGCGGCATGCGCGCCGCCGGTGTGCCCTTGCGCGGGCTGAAGGGAAAGACGTGCAGCCAGGTCAGGTCGCACTCCTGCACCAGCCGCAGCGAATTCTCGAACTGCGCCTCGGTCTCGGTCGGGAAACCCGCGATGATGTCTGCGCCGAAGGTCATGTCGGGCCGAAGGCGCCGAGCCTCCTCGCAGAAGCGGATCGCGTCGTCGCGCAGGTGGCGGCGCTTCATCCGCTTCAGGATCAGGTCGTCGCCATGCTGCAGCGACAGGTGCAGATGCGGCATCAGCCGCGACTCGGTGGCGATGGCCTGCATCAGGTTCTCATCCACCTCGATCGAGTCGATCGAACTGATTCGCAGGCGCGCCAGGTCGGGCACCAGTTTCAGGATCCGCATCACCAGGTCGCCCAGCCTGGGGGCCGCGGGCAGGTCCGCGCCCCAACTGGTCAGGTCCACGCCGGTCAGCACCACCTCGTTGTAGCCACGATCCACCAGCCGTCGGATCTGCTCCACCACCACACCCGCCGGCACCGAGCGCGAATTGCCCCGGCCGAAGGGGATGATGCAGAAAGTGCAGCGGTGGTCGCAGCCGTTCTGCACCTGGACATAGGCGCGCGAACGGGTGCCGAACCCGTCGATCAGGTGGCCCGCCGTCTCGCGCACCGACATGATGTCATCCACCTGAACGCGTTCCGTCTCGCCGATGAAATCGGCGGCGAGGCCGGCCCAGGTGCCCGGCCGCATCTTTTCGGAATTGCCGATCACCGCGTCGACCTCGGGCATCGCGGCGAAGGTGGCGGGTTCGGTCTGCGCGGCGCAGCCGGTGACGATCACCCGCGCGCCCGGGTTCTCGCGCCGCAGCCGGCGGATCTCCTGCCGGGCCTTGCGCACCGCCTCGGCGGTGACGGCGCAAGTGTTCACCACCACCGCGTCGCCAAGGCCCGCGGCGGCAGAAAGCTGCTTCATCGCCTCGGTCTCGTAGGCGTTGAGCCTGCAGCCCAGCGTGGCGAAGACGGGCGTCTTGCGGTCCATCACGGGCGCTCCAGGAAGGCCGGGGTCAGCGTGGCCGAGAACACATGCATCGTGGGCCCGGTCATCCAGACGCCATCTTCGCGCCAGTCCACCGTCAGCACCCCGCCATCCAGCACGATTTCCACCGCGCGCCCGGTCAGCCCGCGCCGCGCCGCCGCCACGGCGGTGGCGCAGGAGGACGAGCCCGACGCCAGCGTGATCCCGGTGCCCCGTTCCCAGACCCGCATCCGGATGCGGTCGGGTCCCGTCACGCTGGCCACCTGCACGTTGGTGCGCTGTGGAAACAGCGGATGGGTCTCGTAGCGGGGGCCGAACTGTTCCAGCGGGATCGCCTCGGCATCTTCCACGAAGAAGGTGCAATGCGGATTGCCCATGCCGGTAGCGGTGGGGGCGCCCTCGATCGGCAGTTCCAGCGTGTCCATCTCCTCGGCCAGCGGGATCTCGTGCCAGGCCAGTTGCGGCGGCCCCATGTTCACGGAGGTCAGCCCGCCGCCGGCATCGCGCGCCGCAAGATTTCCGCGCCCGGTTTCCAGTACCAGGGACTGGCGGCCGGTCTCGTCCATAAGGTGCCGCGCGATGCAGCGGGTCGCGTTGCCGCAGGCGGCCGAGGGCGAGCCGTCGGCATTGAGAAAGCTCAGCCGCGCGTCGCCGCCCTCGCGCGCCGGTTCCATCAGCGCCAGCTGGTCGAACCCCACGCCGCGATGCCGGTCGGCCAGCGCCGCGACAAGCGCGGCGTCCAGCGAAATGGCGCGCCGGCGCGCGTCGATCACGACGAAATCGTTGCCCAGCCCGTGCATCTTCATGAAGGGCAGGCCGCTATGGTCCATGGCGCTCATGGGGCGCATATAGACGTCCGCCGGGAGCGAATCCAGAGGATCGTTCCGGTGCGGGATTTTCGGGGTTGACCCCCTGCCGCGCAGTTTCTAGATAGGCCGCCACGTGGGCCGTTAGCTCAGTTGGTAGAGCAACTGACTTTTAATCAGTGGGTCGCAGGTTCGAATCCTGCACGGCTCACCACTGAACCCCGGAATGGCATTCGCGGATCCCTGAAGGATCTGCCGTCCATCGTCCGGCCCCGTGCGGGCCGGCAGGAGGCTATGGCCGCTGTCGTCCCGGCCGGAGGCGGGCCCGGACCCCGCGCTCGCATGCGTGTTTCACCAAGCTTTCATATGAATGTCGTTTGGCCTTCATGTGAGCGTGGCACCCGCTTCTCCAGGCACAAGACCTGAGGGGCTGATGGGCATGGACTGGACGGAGGGGCGCTTTTCCGAGCGGCAGCGCGACATGCTTGCGCGGGTGCAGAGCGACCGGCGCGTGACGATCGAGGCCTTCGCCCAGCTCTACAATGTCTCCACCCAGACCATTCGGCGGGATGTGAACGAACTGTGCGAGGCGGGTGTGCTGCGCCGTGTGCATGGCGGCGTCGAGGCGCCGGCCTCGGGCAACCTGCTCTACAGCACCCGCCGCACGCTGAACGAGGCGGCCAAGCGGCGCATCGCCGAGATGTTCGCCGCGCGGGTCGCGCCGGGAATGTCGATGGCGGTATCCATCGGCACCACGCCGGAATTCGCCATCCATGCGCTGCAGGCCCAGATCGACCTGACGGTGGTGACCAACAACCTCAACATCGCGATCTTCGCCTGTGACCGCGAGGGCTGGACGGTGCATCTTCCCGGCGGCACCGTGCGCCCCGGCGACAGGGACATCCTGGGCCCGCAGGTCGAGAGCTTCTTCTCGCGCTTCCAGGTCGATCTGGGCGTGTTCGGCGTGGCCGGCGTCGCCGAGGACGGCACGCTGCTCGACTTCACCGAAGAGGAAGTCGCCGCGCGGCTGGCGATTCTGCGCAACTGCCGCCGGTCGGTGCTGCTGCTCGATGGCAGCAAGTTCGGCCGCCCGGCGCATGTGCGCGGCGGCCATATCGCCGAGATCGACGAGGTGATCTGCGACGTCGCGCTTCCCGATGCGCTGGCGCAGCGGCTGGCGGCGCGGGGCGTCCGCCTGCATGTCGCCGGAGAGGCGGCATGACCGCGGGGCGGCCAATGTCCGGCCGGGCGATCCGGCTGGAGGGAATCGTCAAGCGCTGGGGCGGGGCCGCGGCGCTGGACGGCGTGTCGATCGACGTGCCGGCCGGCAGTTTCACCGCGCTGCTGGGCCCGTCGGGCTGCGGCAAGTCCACGCTTCTGCGGATCGTCGCGGGGCTGGAGGCCGCCAGCGACGGGCGGGTGCTGATCGGCGACGAGGACGTGACGCGGCGGCCCGCCGACAAGCGCGACCTGTCGATGGTGTTCCAGTCCTACGCGCTGTTCCCGCATCTCACGGTGGCGGAGAACATCGTCTTCGGGTTGCGCACCCGCGGGGTGAAGCGCTCCGAACGCCAGGACAGGCTCGCCCGCGTGGCAGAGCTTCTGGGGCTCACCCCCTATCTGGAGCGCAAGCCCGCCGCCCTGTCCGGCGGGCAGCAGCAGCGGGTCGCGCTGGGCCGGGCGGTGATCTCGGAGCGCTCGATCTGCCTGATGGACGAGCCGCTGTCGAATCTCGATGCCAAGCTGCGCCAGACCATGCGGATCGAGCTGCGCGCGCTGCAGCGCGAACTGGGTTTCACCATGCTCTACGTCACTCATGACCAGGTGGAGGCCATCACCATGGCCGACCAGGTCGTGCTGATGAACACGGGCCGGGTGGAACAGGCGGCGCCGCCGGAACGGCTCTACGAACGGCCCGAGACAACCTTCGCGGCACGCTTCATCGGGACGCCACCGATGAACCTGCTGCCCGCGTCGGCGCTGGGGGAAACCGGCGCGGCGCTGGAACGGGCGGCGGGCCATGCGCTGATGCTGGGGATCCGGCCCGAGGCGCTGCGCCCGGTTTCGGATGGCCCGGTCGTGCTGAATGTCACCGGGGCGGAATATCTGGGCGCGGATGCGCTGGTGCAAGGCACGATCGGCGGGGCGGCCGCGATCCTGCGCGTGCCGGGCCATGACATGCCCGGATCGGCGGGCGGCACGATCGCGCTGACGCTGGCGCCCGACGATCTTCACCTCTTCGACTCGGGGACGGGCGCGCGCGTCCAGCTGCCCGACCTCGTGTCGCTGATGGCCCGCAGCGGATTTGCAGGGGCCGAACCCGGCGCGACCGCGCCTGCCTTCAACCAAGGGAAACGATGACCATGCTCGCCAATATCGTGAAAGGGGCGGCCGCCGCGGCGGCGCTCGCCATCGTCACCGCGGCGCCTGCCCGCGCCGTCGATCTGCAATTCTACTTCCCCGTCGCCGTCGGGGGCGGCGCTGCCGAGGTGATTCAGGAGCTCACCGACGAGTACCTCGCCGAGAACCCCGAGGTGAACATCGACGCCGTCTATGCCGGCACCTACCAGGACACGATCACCAAGGTCATCACCGCCGCCCGTGGCGGCAACGCGCCCCAGCTTTCGGTGGCGCTGGCGGTGGACATGTTCACCCTGATCGACGAGGACCTGATCCTGCCCTTCGACGATTTCATCACCACCGATGAAGACCGCGCCTGGCTGGACAGCTTCTACCCCGCCTTCATGGAAAACAGCCAGACCGGCGGCAAGACCTACGGCATTCCGTTCCAGCGCTCCACCCCGGTGCTCTACTGGAACAAGGAGGCCTTTGCCGAGGCCGGGCTGGATCCCGAGACGCCGCCGGCCACCTGGGACGAGATGGTGGAGATGGGCAAGGCGCTGACCGAACGCGATGGCAGCGGCAACGTCACCCGGTGGGGCGTGCGGATCCCGACCTCGGGCTTCCCCTACTGGCTGTTCCAGGGCCTGACCACGCAGAACGACGTGATCCTGGCCAATGCCGAGGGCAACAAGACCAGCTTCGACGATCCGGCCGTGGTCGAGGCGCTGGAATACCTGGTGTCGCTGTCCACCGAGCATGGCGTGATGGAGCCCGGCATCGTGGAATGGGGCGCCACGCCCAAGGCCTTCTTCGAGGGTCAGACCGCGATGATGTGGACCACGACCGGCAACCTGACCAATGTGCGCGACAATGCGCCCTTCGACTTCGGTGTGGCCATGCTGCCCGCCAACGAGCGCCGCGGCGCGCCCACGGGCGGCGGCAACTTCTACCTGTTCCAGGGCTCGTCCGACGAGGAACTGGCCGCGGCGGTCGATTTCATCAAGTGGATCACCGGGCCCGAGCAATCCGCCAAGTGGACCATGGCCACCGGCTATGTCGCGCCGCGCCCGGCCACCTGGGAAACCGACACGATGAAGGCCTATGCCGAGGAATTCCCGGCCGTCCTCGTGGCGCGTGACCAGCTGGAGCACGCTGTCGCGGAACTGTCCACCTATCAGAACCAGCGGATCACGCAGATCCTCAACGACGCGCTTGCCGCCGCGATCACCGGTCGCAAGGAACCCGCCGAGGCGCTGGCCGAAGCGCAGGCGCAGGCCGACGAGATCCTCGCCGACTATCGCTGAACTGAAAACGAGCGGCGGGCGGGCCCATGCGGCCCGCCCCTTTCCGTGCTTGAGGGGGAAGGCCGATGCTGACGCGCCAATGGGTCCACGGCTGGCTGTTGCTGCTGCCGGCGCTGGCCTTCATCTTCCTGTTCACCCATGTGCCGGCGGTGGTGACCGTCTGGAACAGTTTCTTTTCCACACCGCGGGGGCGGCGGCCCTCGGAATTCGCGGGGCTGGAGAATTACGAACGCCTTGTCGCCGACGAGGTGTTCTGGAAGGTGCTGGTGAACAACCTGTGGTTCGCGCTGGGCACCATCCCGGTCTCCATTGCCCTCGCCATCGCCATGGCGCTGTTCGTGAACCGGCAGTTCCTTGGCCGCGGCCTGACCCGCATGGCCTATTTCACGCCCACCGTGCTGCCGCTGATCGCGGTGGCGAATATCTGGCTGTTCTTCTACACGCCGGGCTTCGGCCTGATCGACCAGGTGTTGCGCGCCTTCGGATATGGCCAGACCAATCTTCTGGGCGATCCGGATACCGCGCTGGCGGCGATCATCGTGGTCACGATCTGGAAGGAGGCGGGCTTCTTCATGATCTTCTATCTCGCCGCGCTGCAGGCGATCCCGCCGCAACTGGCCGAGGCCGCGCGGATCGAGGGCGCCGGCAGCTGGACGATCTTCCGCAGGATCACCTTTCCGCTGATGATGCCGACCACGCTCTTCGTGTCGATCAACGCGGTGATCAACTCGTTCCGCATGGTCGATCACATCTTCATCCTGACCGGCGGCGGGCCGGACAATGCCTCGTCGCTGCTGCTCTACTACATCTACGAGACCTCCTTCCGCTTCTGGGATACCGCCTATGGCGCCACGCTGACGGTGGTGATGCTGGTGCTGCTCTGCGTGCTGGCGATCGGGCAGTTCTTCCTCTTCGACCGCAAGGTGCATTACAAATGACCGGGTTCGACCGCACGCTGATGGTGACGGGCGCCGCCGTGCTGGCGCTGATCTGGGTGCTGCCGCTGGCCTACGCGGTCTGGACGGCGTTCCACCCGGCCGAATACGAGGCGCGCTTCGTGCTGACCGCGCCGCTCACGCTGGAGAATTTCGTGAAGGCGTGGAACGCCGCGCCCTTTGCGCGGTATTTCCTGAACACGTTCATCCTGGTCACGACGATCCTGGTCTGCCAGTTCGTGCTGTGCACGCTGGCCGCCTTTGCCTTCGCGCGCTATCGCTTTCCGGGCCGGGACATCCTGTTCAGCCTCGTGCTGCTGCAATTGCTGGTGATGCCCGACATCCTGATCGTGGAGAACTACAAGATCATCCGCTCGCTGGGGCTGGTGGACACGATCGCGGCCATCGCGCTGCCCTATATCGCCTCGGGGTTCGGCGTGTTCCTGATCCGGCAGACCTTCATGACGGTGCCGAGGGAGCTGGACGAGGCCGCCCGGATCGAAGGGGCGGGGCCGCTGACGATCCTCTGGCGGGTCTACGTGCCGCTGGCCAAGCCCGTCTACCTGGCCTACGGGCTGGTTTCGGTCAGCCACCACTGGAACAACTTCCTGTGGCCGCTGATCGTGACGAACTCGGTCGAGACGCGGCCGGTCACGGTGGGCCTGAGCGTGTTCTCCACCACGGACTCGGGGGTGGAATGGTCGGTCATCAACGCGGCCACGTT
>JBKHDP010000075.1:0-12973 GCA_046541255.1 Paracoccaceae bacterium
GGGACGCCATCGAGACGCGGCGGGATTGAGGCCATGGGCGTGCGGTTGCGGTGTCTCAACGCGCTGCTGCGCCTGACCGCGAAGCCCGCGCTGGCCCGCACCCACCGGCCCGAAAGCGCCGCGGTCGATCTGTCGCGCGCGTCCCGCCTGTTCCGCCAACCGCCGCATCTGTTGCGCCTGGAACGTCCCGGGCCGCCTCCGCTCCACTGGATTTCCGCCGGGCCCTGCCAGCCCCGTCGCGCGGTGCTGTGGCTGCATGGCGGTGGATATGTCGCGGGCAGCCCGGCCACGCATCAGGGGATGCTGGGCCGGCTGTCGCGCCTGTCCGGCGTGGAGGTTTGCGCCCCCGCCTACCGTCTGGCGCAGGAGGCGCCCTTTCCGGCCGCCTTCGACGATGCCTGCGCCGCCTGGGAGGCGTTGCGCCGGCTGGGCTACAGGCCCGCCGACATCGTGCTGGGAGGGGACAGCGCGGGTGGCGGGCTGGCGCTGGCCCTGCTGGCCCATCTCGGCGCGTCGGGAGAGCGGGCTGCCGGCCTTGTGGCCTTCTCGCCCTGGACCGATCTCACCCTGTCGGGGGGCTCGGTCCGCGAGAATGCCCGGCGCGACCCGCTGCTGCCGCCCGCGCGCGCCGGCGAACTGGTGGCGCAGGTGATGGCCGGGGCCGATCCGGCCGATCCGCGGGCCTCGCCGCTCTTCGCCCGGTTCGAGGCGCCCCCGCCGGTGCTGATCCAGCTCTCCGAGAGCGAGATCCTGCGCGACGACGGGCTGCGCATCGCCGAGAGGCTGCGCGGGGCGGGCGGCGCCGTGGAGGTGCAGGCCTGGCCTGACACGCCGCATGTCTGGCAGATCTTCGACGGCTGGATCCCCGAGGCCCGTGCCGCGCTGCGGCAGGCGGGGGAATTCATCCGCAATGTGCTTGTTCAGACCTCGCTCGAAGCCGAGATACGGTAGCTGACCGCCTCTGCCACATGCGGCAGGCGCACCGTCTCGGCCCCTTCCAGATCGGCGATGGTGCGGGCCACCCGCAGCACCCGGTGATAACCGCGCGCGGACAGGCCGAACCGCTCCGCCACCCGAGTCAGCAGCGCCCGCCCCTCCGCATCGGGGGTGGCTATCTCTTCCAGCAGCGCGCCTTCTGCATCGGAATTCTGGCGGATGGCCTCGTGTCCGGCATAGCGCGCCGCCTGCAGCGCGCGCGCCTCCGCGACCCGGACGGCAACCACCGCCGAAACCTCGCCCGAGGCGGGCAGGTCGAGATCGGTGAAGGCCACCGGCGGCACCTCAACCCGCAGATCGAACCGATCCATCAGCGGGCCCGAGATGCGGCCCATGTAGTCCTCGCCGCAATTGGGCGCGCGGCTGCAGGCGCGCGCCGGGTCCGGCAGGTAGCCGCATTTGCAGGGATTGGCCGCGGCCATCAGCATGAACCGGCAGGGATAGCGGATATGGGCGTTGGCGCGCGCCACCATCACCTCGCCGGTCTCGATCGGCTGGCGCAGGGTTTCCAGCACCGCGCGCGGAAATTCGGGGAACTCGTCCATGAACAGCACGCCGTTATGCGCCAGGCTGATCTCGCCGGGCCTTGCGCCGCGCCCGCCGCCCACGATCGCCGCCATCGAGGCCGTGTGATGCGGTTCGCGGAAGGGCCGGGCGCGGCTGATCCCGCCCTCCTTCAGCAGGCCGGCCAGCGAGTGGACCATCGAGGTTTCCAGCGCTTCGGCAGGGGAAAGCGGCGGCAACAGCCCCGGCAACCGCGCCGCGAGCATCGACTTGCCCGAACCGGGCGTGCCCAGCATGATCATGTGATGCCGCCCGGCGGCGGCGATCTCCATCGCGCGCTTGGCGCGTTCCTGCCCCTTCACGTCGCGCAGGTCGCGGCCCGATCCGTCCAGCCGCACCTCGCCGGGCTCGGCCGGTTTCAGCGGCGCCTGGCCGGTGAAATGGCGCACGACATCCGCAAGGCTGGCGGCTGCGATCACCTGGCATCCCCCGACCCAGGCCGCCTCTGCCCCGGAGGCGCGCGGGCAGAGCAGGGCGCGGTCCGCCTCTGCCGCGGCCATGGCGGCGGGCAGTGCCCCCAGGACCGGCACCAGCGTGCCGTCGAGCGACAGTTCTCCCAGTGCCACCGTGCCCTCGACCGCGTCGGCGGGCAGGATTTCCAGCGCGGCCAGAAGGCCGAGCGCGATCGGCAGGTCGAAATGCGAGCCTTCCTTGGGCAGGTCGGCCGGTGACAGGTTCACCGTGATCCGCTTGGAGGGCAGGGCGATCGACAGCGCGGTGAGCGCGCTGCGCACCCGGTCGCGGGCCTCGGACACCGCCTTGTCGGGCAAGCCCACGATGGAAAAGGCCGGCAGGCCCGGGCTTACGGCGCATTGCACCTCGACGCTGCGCGCCTCGACCCCCTCGAACGCCACGGTATAGGCGCGTGCGACCATGCGGCTTCCCCTCGATATCGGTTAACGGTTAGGGCCGCACCTGTTGAGGAATGGTTAACGCGCGCGCCGGCCTCGGGCCGGGTCCTGGTCGCTGTCGGTCCCGATCGGGCAGCGGGATCACCAATATGTGATCGCTGGAACCGGGATGCCCTGCCTGCGATCGGGCGCGGCGCTTGACGGGGCGGTCACGGAACCTCATGTCGATGCCGGCCAGAATGCATCGTGCTTCTCTCAATGCATTGATAAGAAGTTGAAAAAACTTCTCCACTCGAACGCGCCCCTGCCCCGCCGAAGGCCCCTCGCGCCATGTCCGGGATGTGCCCGGCGCCCTTCTGGAGCGGCCGCAGAGCGGACGATCCGGGCCGTCCCTTGCGGCAAAACTTCGCCCCGCGGGTGATCCGTATCGGGGGGGCGCGCGTAGTGTTGGCAAAAGAAGATTGGACGGCACCCAAGACAGCGGAGCGAACATGGCCCTCGATACGCGCACTGACACGACCCTGTCCCGCCAAGCCATGAAGGCGGAATTGCTGGACGCGGAAACCGAACTGGCGCTGGCCTATGCTTGGCGCGACCAACGCGACGAGGCGGCCCTTCACCGGCTGATCACCGCCTATATGAGGCTGGCGATCTCGATGGCCGCCAAGTTCAAACGCTACGGTGCCCCGATGAACGACCTGATCCAGGAGGCCGGGCTGGGCCTGATGAAGGCGGCGGACAAGTTCGATCCCGATCGCGGCGTGCGGTTTTCCACCTATGCGGTGTGGTGGATCAAGGCCTCGATCCAGGATTACGTGATGCGCAACTGGTCGATGGTGCGCACCGGGTCCACCTCGTCGCAGAAATCGCTCTTCTTCAACATGCGCCGCGTCCAGGCCCGGCTGGAGCGCGAGGCCGCGCAGCAGGGTGTCGAGCTTGACCGGCATCAGCTGCACCAGCTGATCTCCACCGAGATCGGTGTGCCGCTGCACGATGTCGAGATGATGGAAGGCCGGCTTTCGGGGTCGGATTTCTCGCTCAACGCCACGCAATCGGCCGAGGACGAGGGGCGCGAATGGATCGAGACTCTGGAGGATGAGGGCGCGCAGGCCGCCGACCTGGTCGAGAGCAGCCATGATCTTGCCCAGTTGCGCGGCTGGCTGATCGAGGCGATGCAGGGATTGAACGAACGCGAACGTTTCATCGTGCGTGAGCGCAAGCTGCGCGACACCCCTCGCACCCTTGAAAGCCTTGGCGAGGAGTTGGGCCTGTCGAAGGAACGCGTGCGCCAGCTCGAGGCCGCGGCCTTCCAGAAGATGCGCAAATCGCTCGAAAGCCAGTCGCAGGAGGTCTACGCATTCTTCGGATGACTTTTCGTGCGGTCGCTCTCGCGCTTGTGCTGGCCGCCCCTGTCGGGGCCGAGCAGATCGACGAGGACGGGCTGGACTCCCTTCCGTCGGCGCAGGTCGTGATCCTTGGCGAGTTGCACGACAACCCGTTCCACCACGAGAACCAGGCCCGTGCGGTCGCCGCGCTGGAACCCGCGGCGCTGGTCTTCGAGATGCTGACCGAGGCTCAGGCGGAGCGTGTCACCCCGGAGTTGCGCGGCGACGAGGCGGCTCTGGAAGAGGCGCTGGGCTGGGCAGACAGCGGCTGGCCCGATTTCTCGATGTATTATCCGATTTTCACCGCTGCCCCGGACGCCAGCGTGTTCGGGGCAGCGATCCCGCGCGACAGGCTGCGCCAGTCGATCCGGGAGGGAACCACCGAGGCGCTTGGTCGCGATGCCGCGCGATTCGGGCTGGACATGCCGCTGCCGGAGGCGCAGCAGGCCACCCGCGAGGCCATGCAGATGGAGGCGCATTGCAACGCGCTGCCGGAATCGCTGTTGCCCGGAATGGTGCTGGGCCAGCGGATGCGGGACGCGGCGCTGGCGCGGGCGGCGCTGGACGCGCTTGAGGCGACGGGCGGGCCGGTGGCCTTGATCACCGGAAATGGCCATGCGCGCAACGACTGGGGTGTTCCCGCCAAGCTGGCGCTTGCTCAGCCGCTTGTGACGGTGCTGAGCCTGGGCCAGCTGGAGGCGCCGCCCGGCGCGGACGGGCCGCCGCCCTACGACCTCTGGCTGATCACCGACACCCCCGAGCGCGAGGATCCCTGCGCCGCCTTCCGCTGAGCGGCGCTTGCCGCGCCGAACCGCGCGGCCTAGTCTCGCCCGCGGACAGGGAAGGGCAGGGCGATGTTGGCGGGAAAGCGGATATTACTCATCATCGGCGGCGGGATCGCGGCCTACAAGTGCCTCGACCTGATCCGCAGGCTGCGCGGGCAGGGCGCCTCGGTCACCCCGGTGCTGACCCGCGCGGCCGAGCAGTTCGTCACGCCGCTCTCGGTCGCGGCGCTGGCGGGCTCGAAGGTCTATCGCGATCTCTTCGATCTTACCGACGAAGCCGAGATGGGGCATATCCAGCTGTCCCGCGCGGCCGACCTGGTGGTGGTTGCGCCGGCCACCGCCGATCTGATGGCCAAGATGGCTCAGGGCCACGCGGATGACCTGGCCTCGACCCTGCTGATGGCCACGGACACGCCCGTGATGATCGCGCCCGCCATGAATGTGCGCATGTGGCAGCATCCCGCCACCCGCCGAAACCGCGCCACGCTGGCGGGTGACGGTATCCGCATGGTGGGGCCCGAGGTGGGCGACATGGCCTGCGGCGAGACCGGACCGGGTCGGATGGCCGAACCGGACGAGATCGTGTCGGCCATCGCGGGCGCCTTGGGCAGCGGGCCGCTGGCCGGCCGCAAGGTACTGGTGACCTCCGGGCCGACCCACGAACCGATCGACCCGGTGCGCTACATCGCCAACCGTTCGTCCGGGGCGCAGGGCACGGCGATCGCGCGCGCGCTGGTGGCGCTTGGGGCGGAGGTGGTCTTCGTGACCGGCCCGGCTTCGGTGCCGCCGCCGCCGGGCGTGCAGGTGGTGCCGGTCGAGACCGCGGCGCAGATGCTGACTGCGGTCGAGGCGGCGCTGCCCGTCGACGCGGCGGTGTTCGCCGCTGCCGTGGCCGATTGGCGCGTGGCGCGCGAAAGCGGCTCCAAGATCAAGAAGCGGGCGGGTGCGCTGCCGGTACTGGACTTCACCGAGAACCCCGACATCCTGGCCAGCGTGGCGCGACGCGCCGAGGGAAGGCCGGCCCTTGTGGTGGGCTTCGCCGCCGAGACGGACGACGTGATCCGCCACGCAACCGAAAAGCGCGCCCGCAAGGGCTGCGACTGGATCGTGGCGAATGACGTCTCGCCCGCCACCGGCATCATGGGCGGCGTCGAGAACACGGTGACGCTGATCACCGAAGCGGGTGCCGAGGCCTGGCCGCGCATGGCCAAGGACGACGTGGCCGCGCGGCTGGCCGCCCGCATCGCCGAGGCGCTGGCGGAGGGCTGAGGCCGCGCGGGCGGGGCTTATCGCCCCAGGCCGCGCTCTGTCAGGAAACGCATCGACGCGGGAATCCCGCCCGCGTCGCGCAGTTCCAGCATCGGCCGCGGGCGGTGTTCCAGCGCGGCCAGCGCGCGGAACACCGCATCCCATCGGATCGTGCCCTCGCCCAGGCTCCAGTGCCGGTCGGCATAGCCGTCGGCGTCCTGCAGGTGGACATGCTCCAGCATCGGGCCGGCATCCTGGATGAAGTAGTCCACCGGCGGCGCGCCGGTCGAGATATGGGCGTAATGCGCGTGCCCGGTATCCACCGACAGTTTCACCTGCTCCGAATCGAAGCTTTCCGCCAGCCGGCGGCGTTCGGCCGGGTCGATATCCATGATGTTCTCGATCACCAGCGTCACGCCCTGGTTTTCGGCGCGCTTGACCACCGCGCTCAGCGTGTCATGGGTGTATTCCACCACCTTGCCGCGCGCGCCGGGCATGTTGTCGAGATTGTTGTGATCCCAGGTGGTGTAGGGCGAATGGATCACCATCTGGTCGGCGCCCACCGCCTCGCAGATATCCAGCCCCTGCATCAGGCGCGTCTCGACCACGCGCCGGATCATCGGGTCCATGGAATGGATGGTGAAGCCCCAGAACGGCCCGTGAATGCCGATCCGTCCCTTGTGGCCGTCGAGCTGCCGGCGCGCCTCGTCCGCCAGCGCCTGCCAGTCGCCGTCCAGTACCTCGGCGAGGAAGAAGCTCTGCAGCTCGATGTCGCGGTCGGCCTCGAACAGCCAGTCGCGATATTGCGCCAGGGCCTCGACGGGCAGGCAGGCGCCGATGACGGGAAGATCGGCAGGCATTCGCTTTCCTTTCGGATCGGAGAATCGTCAGGCCCCTGCGCTAATCCGGCTCGGTGACAGCGCGGTGACATTCCGGCGGCCTGGCGGTCGACGAACGGCGCTGGAACGATGTCATGCCGCCGCCCCGCTGCCCGACCTGCGCAGTCCCCTGCCTGCCCGGGGGCGTCCCGATCCGCGCTGGCGGGCGCGCCGCTCCTCCCGCTTGCCGCCCGCGCGGCCAAGCCCTAGGTTGCCGCACATCGCGCGCGCCCGTCCAGGCGGGCGAAGGGCAAACCGGGGGCAGGATGGTCACGCTGCGGATACTTCGCGACGAGGGGGCGGACCCGGACGTGCCGCTGCCCGCCTACGCGACCGAGGGCGCCGCCGGGGCCGACCTGCGGGCCAATTTCCCCCCCGAGGCGCGCGCGGGCCTCACCCTTGTCCCCGGCGCCCGCGCGCTCGTGCCCACCGGCCTGAGGCTGCAGATCCCCGCGGGCCACGAGGTGCAGATCCGCCCGCGCTCGGGGCTGGCGCTGAACCACGGCATCATGCTGCCCAACAGTCCCGGCACGATCGATTCCGACTATCGCGGACCGCTGGGGGTGATCCTGCTGAACGCGGGGCAGGAGCCGTTCCACGTGGCCCATGGCGACCGCATCGCGCAAATGGTGCTGGCTCCGGTGATCCGGGCGCGCTTCGAACTGGTCGAGACACTGGACATGACCGTGCGCGGCGATGGCGGCTTCGGGTCCACGGGGCGGCGCTGATGCTGCTGGTTCTGGCCTTCGCCGCCGGGCTCTGGGCGTTGGGTGCGGTGATGGGCGCGCCGCGCCAGGCGCGGATGCTGATGATCGGGCTGCTCTATACCGGTGTGCTGATGGTGCAGATCGCCCTGCCTGCGGGGCATCCCCTGCGCGAGGCCACCGGCGGCTCGCCCGCGCTCTGGTTGCTGGTGGGCGGCTTTGGCGTGCTGGCGGCGGGCTACGGAATGATCCTGCGCCGCCTCCGCGGACGGGCGCAGCGGCGCGAGGCCGCGCGCAGCCCCGCCGCACCGCGCGCCGAAAGCTTCTCGGACGCCGAGCTGGAGCGCTACGCCCGCCACATCGTGTTGCGCGAACTGGGCGGGCCGGGCCAGAAGGCGTTGCGGCAGGCACGGGTGCTGGTGATCGGCGCCGGCGGGCTGGGGGCGCCCGCGCTGCAATATCTGGCTGCCGCCGGAGTGGGCACCATCGGGGTGATCGACGACGACAATGTCGAGAATGCCAACCTGCAACGGCAGGTGATCCACCGCGACGCCGATATCGGGATGCCCAAGGTGTTCTCGGCACAGGCCGCGATGGTGGCGCAGAACCCCCATGTCACGGTCCGGCCCTATCACCGCCGACTCACCGAAGAGATCGCCGCCGACCTCTTCGCCGATTACGATATGGTCCTCGACGGCACCGACAATTTCGACACCCGCTACCTGGCCAACCGGGTTGCGGTGGCGGCGGGCAAGCCTCTGGTGTCGGGCGCGCTGTCGCAATGGGAGGGGCAGCTTTCGGTGTTCGATCCGGCGCATGGCGGGCCGTGCTATCAATGCGTCTTTCCCGAAAGGCCGGCGCCGGGCCTCGCGCCCTCCTGCGCCGAGGCCGGCGTTCTGGGCCCGCTGCCGGGCGTGGTGGGCGCGATGATGGCGGTGGAGGCGATCAAGCTGATCGCGGGGGCGGGGGCGCCCCTGCGTGGCGAGATGCTGATCTATGACGCGCTCTGGGGCGAGACCCGCAAGATCGCCCTCAAGCGCCGCGCGGAATGCCCGGTCTGCGGGACGCAGGCGGCCGAAGGCGCACCCGGGGCTGGATAAGCGGCCGGCGCGGCCCTAGCTTTGCCGCAACCCGAGGAGACATCCATGACCAACCCGCTACTGGCCCGCTGGGACGGGCCGCACGGCCTGCCGCGCTTCGACCTGATCAAGGAGGCCCATTTCGCCCCCGCCTTCGAGGCCGCACTGGCCGAGGCCCGCGCCGAGATCGAGGCCATCGCGGCCGATCCGGCCGTGCCCGATTTCGCCAACACGATCCTGGCGCTGGAACGCGCGGGCGAGGGGCTGAACCGGGTGGCCTCGGTCTTCTTCAGCGTCTCCGCCGCCGACAGCACAGCTGCCCGTCAGGCGCTGCAACGCGAGATGGCGCCGAAACTGGCGGATTTCTCGGCCGATCTCTACGGCGATCCCCGGCTCTGGGAGCGGGTATGCGCGGTCTGGGAGGCGCGCGACGGGCTGAGCCTCGCGCCGCAGGACGCCCGCCTGCTGGACCTGACGCATCGCGCCTTCCTGCGCGCCGGCGCCGCGCTCGAGGGCGCTGCCGCCGCGCGGATGAAGGCGATCAAGTCGCGGCTGGCGGTACTGGGCACGGAATTCACCCAGAACCTGCTGGCAGACGAGGCGGGCTGGCGAATGGAACTGTCCGAGTCCGACCTGCAGGGTCTGCCGGGGTTCGTGGTGGCATCGGCCCGCGCCGCGGGTGCCGAGGCGGGGCTGCCCGGGCCCTGCATCACGCTCTCGCGGTCGCTGGTCGTGCCGTTCCTGCAATTCTCGCCGCGCCGCGATCTGCGCGAGCGCGCCTGGCGCGCCTGGACCTCGCGCGGGGCCAATGGCGGCGACACCGACAACCGCGCGATCGCCGCCGAGGTGCTTGGCCTGCGCGCGGAGCGCGCGCGCCTGCTGGGCCATGACAGCTTTGCCCACTGGAAGCTGGAGCCAGAGATGGCGGGCAGCCCCGAACGGGTGCGCGACCTGCTGATGCAGGTCTGGGCACCGGCCCGCGCGCAGGCCGAAGCCGATGCCGAGGCGCTGACCGCGATGCTGCATGCGGACGGGATCAATGGCGCGCTGGAGCCGTGGGACTGGCGCTACTACGCCGAGAAGCGCCGCAAGGCGCTGCACGATATCGACGAGGCCGAGTTGAAGCCCTATCTCCAGCTCGACCGGATGATCGAGGCGGCCTTCGACACGGCGGGCCGGCTGTTCGGGCTGGAATTCCACGAACTCGATGCGCCGCTCTATCACCCTGATGCGCGCGCCTGGGAGGTGCTGCGCGACGGTCGGCACATGGCGGTGTTCGTGGGCGATTATTTCGCGCGGGCCTCGAAACGCTCGGGCGCCTGGTGCGGGGCGATGCGCGCCCAGGCTCAATGGCCGGAGGCGTGCCGGGCGATCGTCACCAACGTGTGCAACTTCTCCAGGCCCGAGGCGGGGGAACCCGCCCTGCTGAGCTATGACGACGCGCGCACGCTGTTCCACGAATTCGGCCATGCGCTGCATCACATCCTGTCGGATGTGCGTTACGCCTCGATGTCGGGCACCTCGGTGGCGCGGGATTTCGTCGAACTGCCCAGCCAGCTCTACGAGCATTGGCTGGAAGTGCCCGAAGTGCTGGAACGTTTCGCCACCCATGCCGAAACCGGCGATCCGATGCCGCGCGCGCTGCTGGACAAGGTGCTGGCGGCCGCGACATTCGACATGGGTTTCCAGACGGTGGAATATCTGGGCTCCGCGCTGGTGGACCTGGAATTCCATGCCGGCGCGGCCCCCGCCGATCCGATGGCACGGCAGGACGAGATCCTGGCCGGGCTGGGGATGCCGCCCGCGATCGGGATGCGCCATGCCACGCCGCATTTCGCTCATGTCTTCTCTGGCGACGGTTATTCGGCGGGCTATTACAGCTACATGTGGTCCGAGGTGATGGATGCCGACGCCTTCGAGGCGTTCCGCGAGGCGGGAGGCGCCTTCGACACCGAGACCGCGCGCAGGCTTGAGGAATGCGTCCTGGCCGCAGGCGGGTCGGAAGAGGCCGAGGCGCTCTACACCCGGTTCCGCGGGCGGATGCCGGGGGTGGAGGCGCTGCTGAAAGGCCGCGGCCTGGCCGCCTGATCGCGGGCGGCTCAGAACTCCAGCCGTTCCAGCCGGTATCCCTCGGCCTCCAGCAGCGCCAGCACGCCGGCCTCGCCAAACAGATGCGCCGCGCCGAAGGCCAGCAACAGCCTGTTGCCGGGGGTGGCCTCGATCGTGGTGATCCAGTCCCGGTTGCGGCCATCCAGCAGGTCGGCGCGCAGCGTCTCGAACATCGCGTCGACCTCGTCCGCCGGCAAGGGCAGATGGCGCCGCGCCAGCACCCGGGACACGTCCCAGGCCTCGGCGTGACGTTCGTCGAAATAGCCTTCGACCAGCGTGGCGAACCCGTCCTCGCCGACCTTTGGGGGCAGCACCGAGGCTTGCAGCATGTCGATCTGGGTTTCCAGTGGGTCATCCCCGAACATGGCAAAGACAGCTGCGGGATCTTCCAGCGGGCGCAGCGCCACGCCGGCCTCCAGCGCCATGTCGCTCACCCGCCGGTCGAGCCCGTTGGCGCCGTCGGCGATCTGCGGCATCGCGCAGGGCGGGATCGCAAGTTGCAGCGACAGGTACCAGGGCTGGAACCGCGCCGCCATGAAGGGCGGCATGCCGCGCGCCCGCACGGCGTCGGCCAGGAGGTCCCATGCCTCCTCGTCCATCAGGCCGGGCAGGGTCTGTCCCTCCGGCAGCAGCAGCATGCCCGGATCGCGCGTCATGCGGTCCTTCAGCCGTGCCTCGCTCTCGGGAGTGATCTCCAGCAGCACCGTATCTGCGGCTTCGACCGTCGGGCGCAGCCGCTCGGCCACCGGCCCCAGCCGCGGGTCGTCAAGATGCACGGTTCCGACGATGTCGATCACCCTCTCGCCGCGGGTGGCCCGCCAGCGGTTGCCCTCGCGGTAAGGCGTCCCGGCCAGCGCCGACTCGACCGCGGCCCGTTCCCCGGCCGTGAGCGTGGGGCGCAGATCCTCCCCGGAACAGGCCGCGTCGGCCGGTGCGGCGGCGAGGACGGAGCAGAAAAAGGCAGCGGCGAGAAGTCGGAACATCGGCGAACTCCTGTCAGGACGCGCGGGCACAGGGCCCTTGCGCGAACCTATGTCGCGGAGAGCGTCTTGCAAAGCGGCCCGCATGGCGTCGGGCACCAGGCTGCGAGGGGCCGGGCCGGCCTGGGCCCGGCTGTGAAAAAATGCGCGCAAGGTTGTTGACAGGTCCGGGCCACTTGCCTAACTCACGAGCGTTAGCACTCACCCCTTGCGAGTGCTGATCCCCGGAGCGAGGGGTACCCCGTAACTTTGAGCCAAGGAGACTCAAGGATGGCATTCAAACCGCTTCACGACCGCGTTCTGGTCCGTCGCGTTGAAAGCGACGAAAAGACCGCCGGCGGCCTGATCATTCCCGACACCGCCAAGGAAAAGCCGCAGGAAGGGCAGGTCGTCGCAGTGGGCGCCGGCGCCCGCGACGAAGACGGTGACCGGATCGCCATGGACGTCAAGGAAGGCGACCGCATCCTCTTCGGCAAATGGTCGGGCACCGAGATCACGGTCGATGGCGAGGAGCTGCTGATCATGAAGGAAAGCGACATCCTCGGCATCATCACCGATGAGAAGGCCGCCAAGGCCGCCTGATCGACGCGATCCCAAGATCCCGATTCAACCTGACGAGGAGTTACATACATGTCTGCAAAGGACGTGAAATTCGACACCGACGCCCGCAACCGCATGCTGCGCGGCGTCAACATCCTGGCCGATGCCGTAAAGGTCACGCTGGGCCCCAAGGGCCGCAACGTGGTGCTGGACAAGTCCTTCGGCGCGCCCCGCATCACCAAGGACGGCGTCTCGGTGGCCAAGGAAATCGAACTGGAAGACAAGTTCGAGAACATGGGCGCGCAGATGGTGAAGGAAGTCGCCTCGCGCACCAATGACGAGGCCGGCGACGGCACCACCACCGCCACGGTTCTGGCTCAGGCCATCGTCAAGGAAGGCATGAAGGCGGTCGCCGCCGGCATGAACCCGATGGATCTCAAGCGCGGCATCGACCTGGCCACCTCCAAGGTCGTGCAGCACATCAAGGATGCTGCCCGCACCGTCGAGAATTCCGACGAGGTCGCGCAGGTCGGCACCATCTCCGCCAACGGCGAGGCCGATATCGGCCGCATGATTGCCGACGCGATGCAGAAGGTGGGCAACGAAGGCGTCATCACCGTCGAAGAGAACAAGGGCATGCAGACCGAGGTCGAGGTCGTCGAAGGCATGCAGTTCGATCGTGGCTACCTGTCGCCCTATTTCGTGACCAATGCCGACAAGATGATCGCCGAGCTGGAAGACTGCATGATCCTGCTGCACGAGAAGAAGCTCTCGTCGCTGCAGCCGATGGTGCCGCTGCTCGAATCGGTGATCCAGTCGCAGAAGCCGCTGCTGATCATCGCCGAGGACGTCGA
>JBKHDP010000076.1:0-12952 GCA_046541255.1 Paracoccaceae bacterium
TCGGCCAGCAGGAGCCCGGTGACATGATCGCGTGCCAGACCGGCCTCGGCCGGGCTGGCGTCGAACCCGCCCACCACGGCGTAAAGCACGGGCAGGCCCAATGCCACGACGACCAGCGCGCCCTCGCCCCCCAGCCAGAAGGCCGCCAGCGCCAGCGCCGGGATGAAGGCCAGAAGCTGCGGGCCGGACAACGCCCGGCGCAGGCCGAGGCGGAGCGGGGCGAGCGAGGACGGACGAATGGGCATCGGGCGGACCTTCGGGTTGCGGGCGGTGGCTGTTCCGCCCCGACCGACCCTAGGCAAGGCCTCTCAGCAGGCGGTTAACGCAGGCGCGGAATTTCCCCGGGATTTTTCTCGAAATCATCCGCAGCACGGATCAGCCCCGCGAAATCGAAGAGATTCGGGTCCAGCATGTGCGAGGGGCGGATGTTCATCAGCGCGCGGAACATCACCTGCCGGCGTCCGGGGCTGTTGCGTTCCCATCCGTCGAGGATCTGCTTGACCTGCTGGCGTTGCAGCCCGTCCTGGCTGCCGCAGAGATCGCAGGGAATGATCGGATAGGCCATCGCGCGGGCGAACCGCTCGCAATCGGCCTCTGCGACATGGGCCAGAGGGCGGTAGACGAACAGGTCGCCCTCCTCGTTCACCAGCTTGGGCGGCATGGTCGCCAGCCGCCCGCCGTGAAACAGGTTCATGAAGAAGGTTTCCAGGATGTCGTCGCGGTGATGGCCCAGAACCACGGCGGAACAGCCTTCCTCGCGCGCGACCCGGTAGAGGTGACCGCGCCGCAGGCGCGAGCACAACGCGCAATAGGTGCGCCCTGCAGGCACCTTGTCCACCACCACGGAATAGGTGTCCTGGTATTCGATCCGGTGCGGCACGCCCATCTTCTGCAGGAATTCGGGCAGGACGGTCGCCGGAAACCCGGGCTGGCCCTGGTCGAGATTGCAGGCCAGAAGATCCACCGGCAGCAGCCCGCGCCATTTCAGCTCGTGGAGGATTGCCAGCAGCGTGTAGCTGTCCTTGCCGCCCGACAGGCAGACCAGCCAGCGGGCGCCGGGCTCCACCATGCCGTATTGTTCCACCGCCTCGCGGACGTTCTGCACCAGCCGCTTGCGCAGCTTGCGGAACTCCGTGGTTTTCGGAGCGCCGTGAAAGAGCGGGTGGATATCGTCGGCATCGTCAAGCATGAAACGGGCTTAGGGCAGGCCGCGCGCGCAGGCAAGGGGGCGCGGGCGGGGCGGTCAGTCCGGCACGTTGTCGATGCCGCTGCCGCCCAGCGGGTGGCACCGCAGCACCCGGCGGGTGGCGAGCCACGTGCCCTTGAACGCGCCGTGTCTTTCCAGCGCCTCCAGCGCGTAGACCGAGCAGGTCGGCTGGTAGCGGCAGCCATGTCCGACCCAGGGGCTGAAGATCAGCCGGTAGGCGCGCACCGGAAGCGCCATCACATGCGCAAGCGGGCTCATCGCGCGGCCCCGTGCAGACGTGCCAGCGCGCGCGCCAGGTCGGATTTCAGGCTCTCGTAGGGGCGCTGCGCGGTGGCCTCGGCGCGGCCGATCAGCACGTAGTCCCAGCCGGGACGTGCCATCCGGGGCATCACCTCGCGCGCCGCCGCGCGCAGCCGGCGCTTGGCGCGGTTGCGGGCGACCGCGTTCCCCACCTTTTTCGTGCAGGTGAAGCCTACGCCCACATGCGCCGCGCCATCCGCCCGGTCGCGCCCCTGCACGACAAGGCCGGGCATGGCCTGGCGGCGCGCGCGGGCGCAGGCCAGAAACTGGCTGCGTTTCCGAAGGATGTCCAGACGCGGCAAATCCGCCGGAGAGGCCGTCCCCGGGGTGGCATCGCCATCCAGGGGGGGCTCCGGCGGGCTCATCGCGTGTGCCCTGGCCTGGATCAGGCGGTCAGGCTCTTGCGGCCGCGGGCGCGGCGGGCATTGATGATCTTGCGGCCGGCCTTGGTGGCCATGCGCGCACGGAACCCGTGGCGCCGCTTGCGGACCAGATTCGAGGGCTGATAGGTGCGTTTCATCGCGCTTCTCCGTGTCGTCACCGGCGGGAAGGGCGGATTCGCCTGCGCCGGGGGGCAATTCGAAGCCCGGTCTATAGGCGGGGCGCCGGGGCAAGTCAAACCCGTCGGCGCCGGTTTGCAACATTTTCCCCGTTGCCGGTCTGCGAATGTTACAGCACCGCGGGTTTCCACGGTCCGCACCGCGTTTTGCGTCACCGGGCATCAAGGCCGCGTGAACGCCCTGTCGCCCGCTGCCGTCCTTGGGCATGTTTGCGACGCGGCGCAGGAGAAAGGCCCGGACGTGAACGCGATGACACAGTATTTCCAGCGCGGCCTCGGCCGTCGCCTCCCCCTGATCCTGATCGCGCTCGTTGCGGTGCTCGGCGCGGTTCTGCTGCGCGATCAGTTGAGCTTCGAGGCGCTGCGCGACAACCGCGCGGCGCTGCTGGCCTTTCGCGATGCCCATTTCGGGCTGACCGCGGCCGGCTTCGTCCTGGCCTATGTGGCGATCGTGGCCTTCTCGTTGCCCGGGGCCACGGTGGCCACGCTGACCGGCGGGTTCCTGTTCGGGGTCTTCCCCGGCACGTTGTTCAACGTGGTCGCGGCCACGCTGGGGGCGACGCTGATCTTTCTCGCCGCGCGCTGGGGGCTGGGAGAGCGCCTCGCCGCGCGTCTGGATGCCGCCGAGGGCCGGGTACGCCGGATCAAGCAGGGAATCGACGAGAACCAGTGGTCGATGCTGTTCCTGATCCGGCTGGTGCCGGCGGTGCCATTCTTCGCGGCGAACCTGATCCCGGCGCTGGTGGGCGTGCCCACCGGCCGCTTCGTGGTGACCACCTTCTTCGGCATAATCCCCGGCGGTCTGGTCTATACTTCGGTGGGGGCGGGGCTGGGCGAGGTCTTCGCCCGTGGAGAGACGCCCGATCTGGGGATCATCTTCGAGCCGCAGATCCTGGCGCCGCTCCTGGGACTTTGCGCGCTGGCGGCACTGCCCATGGCGCTCAAGCTGCTGCGCGGCCGCAGGGGGATCTGAGAATGACGCGGATCAGGACGGATCTGCTGGTGATCGGTGCGGGCTCGGGCGGGCTGTCGGTGGCTGCGGGGGCGGTGCAAATGGGCGCCGATGTGACCCTGCTGGAAGGCGGCCGCATGGGCGGCGACTGCCTCAATTTCGGCTGCGTGCCCTCCAAGGCGCTGATCGCCAGCGGCAAGGCAGCACACGGGCAGGCCCATGCCGCGGCCTATGGGGTCGCGGATGCCGCGCCACGGGTGGATTACGCCGCCGCCATGGACCATGTGCAGGACGTGATCGCGGGCATCGCCCCGCATGACAGCGTCGAGCGCTTCGAGGGGCTGGGCGTGCGCGTGATCCGCGATTACGGCCGGTTCGTCTCGCCCACCGAGGTGCAGGCGGGCGATCATGTCATCAGCGCCCGGCGGATCGTGCTGGCCACCGGGTCGTCGCCCTTCGTGCCGCCGATCCCGGGGCTCGATACCGTGCCCTACCTGACCAATGAAACGCTCTGGGACCTGCGCGAACGCCCCGAACACCTTCTGGTGATCGGCGGCGGGCCCATCGGCATGGAAATGGCGCAGGCCCACCGCAGGCTGGGCTGCGCGGTCACGGTGATCGAGGCTGCCCGGGCGCTGGGCCGCGACGATCCCGAACTGGCCGAAATCGTGCTGGAGCGGATGCGCGCCGAAGGCATCGACATCGTCGAAGGGGTGCAGGCCGCCGAAATCCGCGGCACGGCGGGCGCGATCGAACTCGTGGCCGAGGATGGCCGCGTCTTCCGGGGCACCCATCTGCTGGTGGCGGTGGGCCGGCGCGCCAATACCGACGGGCTGAACCTGGAGGCGGCGGGAATCGAGACCACGCGCACGGGTATCAGGGTGGATGCGCGGCTGCGCACCACGAACCGCCGGGTCCTTGCCATCGGCGACGTGGCCGGCGGGCTGCAATTCACCCATGTGGCGGGCTATCACGCGGGCCTCGTGATCCGGCAGGCGGTGCTGGGCCTGCCGGCGAAGGCCCGCACGGATCACATCCCGCGCGTCACCTATACCGACCCGGAGCTGGCCCAGGTCGGTCTGACCGAGGAGGAGGCCCGCCGCGCGCATGGCGCGCGGCTGGAGGTGGCCCGGTTCGACTACGCCGAAAACGATCGCGCCCGCGCCGACCGGCGCATCGCGGGCCGGATCAAGGTGATGGTGGTGCGCGGCCGGCCCGTGGGCGTCTCGATCGCGGGCCACCAGGCGGGCGAGCTGATCGGGCTCTGGGCGCTGGTCCTGGCCAACGGGCTGAAGATGTCGGCGGTGGCGAACATGGTCGCGCCCTATCCCACCTATGGCGAGATCAACAAGCGCGCGGCAGGGGCCTATTTCTCGCCACGGCTGTTTGATAATGCTCTTGTCAAGCGTGTGGTGGGTGCGGTGCAGCGGTGGCTGCCCTGATCCCGCGAGGGCCGGGACGACAGATGCTCAATTCCCTTTCCGGAAGGTTCCTGATCCTGACGGTCGTCTTCGTGATGATCGCCGAGGTGCTGATCTTCGTGCCTTCCGTCGCGCGTTACCGCGAGGATTACATGCTGGCACGGCTGGAACGCGCGCAGATCGCCTCGCTTGCCTTGCTGGCCGACGACATGATCGATCCCGCGCTGGAGGAGGAACTGCTGCGCAATGCCGGTGTCTTCAACGTGGTGCTGCGCCGCGACGAGGCGCGCCAGCTGGTGCTGTCCTCGCCCATTCCGCAGCCTGTTTCCGACAGTTTCGACCTTCGCGATCCGACGGCCCTGAGCCTGATCGCCGATGCGATGGCCCGTCTGGCCGATCCCGAGCCGCGGGTGATCCGGGTGATCGGGGCGCCGCTGCGCGATGCGGGCCTGCTGATCGAGATCGCCATGCCGACCGAGCCGCTGCGCGCGGCGATGATCGAGTACGGGCTGCGTATCCTCGCGTTGTCGGCGGTGATCTCGGTGGTCACGGCGGGGCTGCTTTTCCTGGCCGTGCGGCAGATCCTCGTCAAGCCGATCAAGCGGGTGGTGGGCCATATGCAACGCTATGCCGAGGCGCCCGAGGATGCCCGCAGGATCATCCAGCCCGGCGGCGGCGTGCGCGAGCTGCGCGAGGCCGAGGAGGCGCTGGCCCGGATGCAGACCGAGCTGACCCATGCCCTGCGCCAGAAGGAGCGCCTGGCCCAGCTTGGCGCGGCGGTCGCCAAGATCAGCCACGACCTGCGCAACATCCTGACCTCGGCCCAGCTTTTCGTGGATCGGATCGAGACCAGCGAGGATCCGCTGGTGCGGCGCATGGCACCCAAGCTGGTGAGCTCGATCCGGCGCGCCGTGGGGCTGACGGAAAGCGTGCTGGCCTTCGGGCGGGCCGAAGAGCCGCCGCCCTCGCTCGCCCGGGTCCCCCTGGCGCAGCTGGTCTCGGACGTTCTCGACAGCGAACGCCTCGCGGTGGAGGACCATCACGATCTGAGCTTCGCCGAGGATGTGCCTGCCACGCTGACGGTGCGCGCGGATGCCGAACAGCTCTATCGCACGCTGTCGAACCTGGTGCGCAACGCGCGCCAGGCGATCACGGGATCGGGCAAGGGTGGCGAGATCAACATTTCCGCCCGCGAGGAGGAAGACGCCTGGGTGATCGAGGTGGCCGATACCGGCCCGGGACTGCCGCCCAAGGCGCGTGAGCACCTGTTCACCCCGTTCCAGGGCGGTGCGCGCAAGGGCGGTTCGGGGCTGGGCCTTGCCATCGCGGCGGAATTGATGCGCGGGCATGGCGGATCGCTGGAACTGGCCCATACCGGCGCGGACGGAACCCGATTCACCATCCGCCTGCCGCGCGGGGAGATGGGCTGAGCCGGCCGCAGGAAGATGCGGGGCGACGCGAGGATTTCCGGGATTTTCCACTTGCACTGCCCCGGCTGGACCGCTATCTCCCCGTCACCGCGCACCGGTAGCTCAGCTGGATAGAGTACTTGACTACGAATCAAGGGGTCGGGGGTTCGAATCCTCCCCGGTGCGCCACAGAATTTCCGCGAAATCAGGAAGACGGGTCAGGGCATCTCTCAGGCGCTGGGAGCCCGGTTCGTCTGACGTGACGCTCGGGTCAGCGGAAGGTCAGCCCGCATCCTTTCCCGAAGCTGCGCGGGAATCGGCGCCGCTCCGCCCGAAGAGCCGCGCCATTTGCCGCTTGTAACGAGGGTTGCCAGCTGTCGGCTGGCAGGACCAGCCGACCAAGCCAGACCCCGCTTGGCCTATGCGTCAAGGCGGCACGCGCCAGGGTCTTTGGTTTCGGGGCTGCCGCGCTGTCCTGAACGGCCGAGGCGGCCGGCAGGCGGTCTTGCGTGCGGGCTGCCCCTTGGGGCTGCATTCGGCGACGAGGATACTTGCATCGCTCGATATTTCGTATATTCACGAAATATGGAAGATTTGATTCCCTCCCGCCTCGCCACTCTTGGGCACAAGCAACGGCTGGCCGTGTTCCGGCTGCTGATGCGGCGCTATCCCGATCGCGTTCCCGCCGGTGAGCTGGCGCAGGTGCTGGATCTCCGCCCCTCCACGCTCTCGGCCTATCTGGCCGCCCTGATGCAGGACGGGCTGGTCACGCAGCAGCGGGACGGCACGTCGCTGCGCTATGCCATCGACATGGCAGAGGTCCGGCGCACCTTCGACTACCTGCTGACGGAATGCTGCCGCGGCCGCCCCGAAATCTGTTCGCCCCTCACCCTCCCCTCGATCAAAGGACTCCCGGCCATGTCGGAACCCAGATACAAGGTGCTTTTCATCTGCACCGGCAACTCCGCCCGCTCGATCTTTGCCGAGTCGATCCTCCGCGCCGCGGCAGGCGACCGCTTCGAGGCGCATTCCGCCGGAACCGCCCCATATTCCGAGCTGAACCCGTTCGCGCTCGAAGTGCTGCGCCAGAATGGCCATGACGTTTCGGAGCTGCGGGCCAAGAACGTCTCGGAATACCAGCGCGCCGACGCGCCGAAATTCGATTTCGTCTTCACCGTCTGCAATCAGGCGGCGAACGAGGAATGCCCGGCCTGGCCGGGCCAGCCGGTAAGCGCGCATTGGGGCATGCCGGACCCGGTCAAGGCAGAGGGAACCGAAGCACAGAAAAGTATCGCCTTCCAGCAGGCCTATGGCGCGTTGCGCAACCGGATCCGGGCGTTCACCGCCCTGCCGTTCGCTTCGCTCGACCGGATTTCCCTGCAGAAGGCGGTGGACGATATCGGACGCGCCGATGCGGGGACGTCGGCATGACCACCTATGCTCTCAACGGCCTCGGCCGCGTCGGCAAGCTCGCGTTGAAACCCCTGCTGGAGCGCGGGGCGGAGATCGCCTGGATCAACGATGCGGTGGGCGACGCGGCCATGCACGCGCATCTGCTGGAGTTCGACACGGTGCACGGGCGCTGGAATGCGGAAATCTCGGCGGATGCGGACAGCGTCACGGTAGACGGCACCCGTCTGCCTTTCATCGGCACGCGCGACCTGTCGGCCCTGCCGCTCGACGATGTCGACGTGGTGATCGACTGCACCGGGGTCTTCAAGACCGAGGCGAAGCTCGCCCCCTATTTCGAGGCCGGTGTGAGGAAGGTCGTCGTCTCGGCGCCGGTCAAGGACGGGCCCACCGCCAACATCGTCTATGGCGTCAATCACGAGATCTACGATCCCGCACGGCACCGGATCGTCACCGCGGCCTCCTGCACGACGAATTGCCTGGCCCCGGTGGTGAAGGTGATCCACGAAGGGCTGGGGATCCGGCACGGGTCGATCACCACGATCCATGACGTGACCAACACCCAGACCATCGTCGACCGGCCGCACAAGGATCTGCGGCGCGCGCGCTCGGCGCTGAATTCGCTGATCCCCACGACCACGGGCAGCGCCACGGCGATCACGTTGATCTATCCCGAGCTGAAGGGCCGGCTGGACGGTCACGCGGTGCGGGTGCCGCTGCTCAACGCCTCGATCACCGATTGCGTGTTCGAGGTGGAACGCGCCACAACCGCGGAAGAGGTCAACGCGCTGTTCGAGGCGGCGGCGAACGGCCCGCTCGACGGGATTCTCGGTTACGAGACCCGCCCGCTGGTTTCGGCCGATTACGTCAACGACACCCGTTCGGGCATCGTGGATGCGGACTACACGATGGTAGTGAACGGAACGCAGGTGAAGATCTACGCCTGGTACGACAACGAGATGGGCTATGCCCACCGGCTGGTGGACGTGGCGCTGATGGTGGGTGCGTCGCTATGAGCGCGCGTCCCGAGGGCCTGTCCGCCTACATCGCGGTGACGGCGGCCTACTGGGCCTTCATGCTGACCGACGGCGCCTTGCGGATGCTTGTGCTGCTGCATTTCCACACGCTGGGCTTCACGCCGGTGCAGCTGGCATATCTCTTCGTGCTCTACGAGATCGCGGGCATGGTCACCAACCTCGCCGCCGGCTGGATCGCGGCGCGCTTCGGGCTGACCTCGACGCTCTATGCCGGGCTGGGGCTGCAGGTGGTGGCGCTGCTCGCACTGGCGCAGCTCGATCCCGGCTGGGCGATCGGCGCCTCCGTCGCCTTTGTGATGGTGGTGCAGGGCGCCTCGGGCGTGGCCAAGGATCTGGCGAAGATGTCGTCGAAATCGGCGGTCAAGCTGCTGGCCCCGTCGGAGACCGGCGGGCTGTTTCGCTGGGTGGCGCTGCTGACCGGCTCGAAGAACGCGGTCAAGGGCCTGGGGTTCCTGCTGGGGGCGGGCCTGTTGGCCACGCTGGGCTTCGTCTGGGCCGTGCTGGCCATGGCGGCCGTGCTTGCAGTCATCCTCGTGGCGGTCCTGATCGCCATGCCGGCGGGCTTGCCCAAGGGGCGCAGGGGCGCGAAATTCTCGGAGGTCTTTTCCAAATCGACCAATGTGAACCGGCTGTCGGCGGCGCGGGTGTTCCTGTTCGGCGCGCGGGACGTGTGGTTCGTGGTGGGCATCCCGATCTATTTCTACGCCGTGCTTTCCGACGGGTCGCCCGAGGGCAATCGAGCTGCCTTCTTCCTGATCGGCAGTTTCATGGCCCTCTGGATCATCCTTTACGGGGCGATCCAGGCCACCGCGCCGCGCTTGCTGCGCGCGAGAACGCGGCCCGAGTCGGCGCTGATCGGCGCCGCGCGTCTCTGGGCCTGGGGGCTGGCCGCCGTGCCCGCGGGGCTCACCGCCGCCGCCTGGATCGCGGGCGGGCCGCAGCCCTGGCTGACCGTTGTGCTGGTCGCGGGGCTTTTGGCGTTCGGTGGGGTGTTCGCGGTGAATTCCGCGCTGCATTCCTACCTGATCCTGGCCTTCACGAAGGCCGAGCGCGTCACCATGGATGTGGGCTTCTACTACATGGCGAACGCGGGCGGGCGGCTTCTCGGTACCCTGCTGTCGGGCCTGACCTATCAGCTGGGCGGGCTGCCGTTGATGCTGGGCACGGCGACGGCTCTCGTCGCGGCCTCGGCACTGGCGGCCGGGCGGCTTGAGCCGCACCACCCGCAGGCGACCCCCGCATGAGCCTTTTCGAGCGATATCTCACCCTCTGGGTGGGTCTGGCCATGCTGGTCGGGATCGCGCTGGGCAGCGCGGCGCCAAGCCTGGTCGCGGCAGTGGCGGCCGCCGAACTGGCCCGCGTCAATCTCGTCGTGGCGGTCCTGGTCTGGGCCATGGTCTATCCGATGATGGTGGGGGTGGACCCCGGCAGCCTGCGCCAGGTGCTTCGGCAACCGAAGGGACTGGCCATCACCCTTTCGGTGAACTGGCTGGTGAAGCCCTTCACCATGGCCGCGCTCGGGGTGCTGTTCTTCGAGGTCGTCTTTGCCGACCTGATCGCGCCGGAGGACGCACGGCAATACATCGCCGGCCTGATCCTGTTGGGCGCGGCGCCCTGCACGGCGATGGTCTTCGTCTGGTCGCAACTGACGCGCGGGGACGAGAGCTATACGCTGCTCCAGGTCTCGGTGAACGACGTGGTGATGGTCGTCGCCTTCGCGCCGATCGTGGCCTTCCTGCTGGGCGTGACCGAGATCGCGGTGCCCTGGGGCACGCTGGTGCTGTCGGTCATCCTCTTCGTCGCGCTCCCCCTGCTTGCAGGGCTGTGGACGCGCCGACAGCTTGGCAGTGCCGAGCGGATCGAGGCGTTCCGCGACCGGGTGAAGCCCTGGGGCATCGTGGGCCTTGTCGCCACGGTGGCGATCCTGTTCGGTCTGCAGGGCCAGGTCATCCTCGCCAGGCCCGAAGTCATAGCGCTGATCGCGGTGCCGATCCTGATCCAGTCCTACGGCATCTTCGCGCTGGCCTATGCCGCGGCCTGGGCGCTGCGCGTGCCGCACCGGATCGCGGCGCCCTGCGCGCTGATCGGCACGTCGAATTTCTTCGAACTGGCGGTGGCCGTCGCGATCAGCCTGTTCGGTCTGAATTCCGGCGCCGCGCTCGCCACCGTGGTGGGCGTGCTCGTCGAGGTGCCGGTGATGCTGTCGCTGGTGGCCTTCGCGAACCGGACCCGTGCGCGTTTCGCCTGACCACGCCCGAAAAGGCTCGACATAACCGGAATATTGGGTATATTGATCGCCATGAGTTTTACCAGCCCCCATGCCCGCGCGCTGGCCGCTCTTGGCCATGATGCCCGTCTCGCGATCTTTCGCCTGCTGGTCCAGGCCGGCGAGGAGGGTCTGCGCGTCGGGGATATCGGCGCGCATCTGGGACTGGCCCCCTCGACGCTGGCGCATCACCTGTCCACCCTTGTCGAGGCCGGACTGGTCCGGCAGGAGAAGCAGGGCCGCGAGGTATTCAATCGCGTCGATTATCCCGCGATGCACCGGGTGCTGAACTTCCTGACATCCGAATGCTGCACGGGGGTCAGCCTGCAATCGCCGGAGGATGCCGCATGACGCGAGCCGGCACTTCTTTTCGTTCCGAAACAACCGGAAAACCGGAGAAATAGAAATGACCGACACGACCCTTGCGTCTCCCGGCCTCCGCGCGGTCCTTCGCCATGTCTGGCAGGACCAGCGCGTCTGGCTGGCCTCGGCGCTGATCCTTGCCGTGCTGACCATCTTCGACCCGACGCAGGCGGGAGAGAGCGCGCGATTTGCGGGCGCCGCGCTGCTGAAGACCGCGCCCTACCTGGTGCTTTCGATCGTCATCGCCGCCTGGGCGGGCGCGACCGGGGCCGACAATCTGATCGCCCGCGCCTTCACCGGCGCGCCGCTTCTGATGATCGGGCTTGGCGCGCTCGCCGGCGGGCTTTCGCCGTTCTGCTCTTGCGGGGTCATCCCGCTGATCGCGGCACTTCTGGCGATGGGGGTGCCGCTTTCGGCCGTGATGGCGTTCTGGCTGGCCTCGCCGATCATGGATCCGTCGATGTTCGTCTTGACCGCCGGTGTGCTCGACATGGAGTTCGCATTGGCCAAGACGCTGGCCGCGCTTGGCCTGGGGCTGTTCGGCGGGCTGGTCGTGCATCTTCTGTCCCGTGGCGGCGCGCTGGACGACCCGCTGCGCGAGGGGATCGGCAATGGCGGCTGCGGCGGCGCGAAGGTGCGCACGCCCAGGCCCGTGGTCTGGCGGTTCTGGCAGGAGGCCGAGCGGCGTGCGAAATTCGCCGGCACCGCCCGCAGCACGACGCTCTTTCTGGCCAGGTGGCTGACGCTGGCCTTCCTGCTGGAAAGCCTGATGCTGGCCTGGATTCCGGCAGAGACGGTGACTGCCACGCTGGGTGGCGAGGGGATCGGGCCGATCGCGATGGCAACGCTGGTGGGCGTTCCGGCCTATCTCAACGGCTACGCCGCGCTTCCGCTGGTGGGCGGGCTGATCGAGCAGGGGATGGCGCCCGGTGCCGGGCTCGCCTTTCTGGTGGCGGGCGGCGTTACCTCGATTCCCGCGGCGATGGCGGTCTGGGCGCTGGCCCGGCCGCGGGTCTTCGTGCTCTATATCGCGCTGTCGCTGTCGGGGGCGTTCCTTTCGGGACTTCTCTTCCAACTCTGGAACCTGACATGAGAACGCTCACCGTCGAGATCGCGGAACCGGGCGCCGCCCCGATCCTGGCGCCCACCGGCATCGCCACGCCGCATGATGCCGTGACCGGGCTGGAGGTTGCGGGCGGGCGACTTGCCGCTGCCCTGACCGAGCCGGAACTGGGCCTGGGCGCCTGCCTGATCCTGCCCGAGGGCGGCCCGCTGAGCCTGCGCTACCGGGTGGAACCGGCGCCCGAGGGCCAGCCCTACCCGGATGCCGCCTTCCGTCCGCGCCAGACCCGCCATACCGTCGCGGCCGATGCGCTCGCCGCGGCGAGCCGGCGGATCGCATGCGAGGCGGGGGGCGGCCGCGCCGGGATCGCGGCACTGGTGGCCGAGGCCGAGGCTCGTTTCGCCTACGCGCATCCCGAACACCGCTTCGACGATGGCGCCGACGCGGTGCCTTACCTGGCCTGCGGCACGACGCCGGGCTCTTGCGTCGACATCAACACCTATCTGGTGGCCAGCCTGCGCGCCGCGGGCTACGAGGCCGCCTATCTCTACGGCTATTTCTTTCCGGCCGAGCGTGGCGGCGTGACCGATGACATGCATTGCTGGGTGGTCACCCGAGAGGGCGGCGAAGTGCTGGAATGGGATATCGCGCATCACATGAAGGGCGGTCTCGGCCCGACCCGCGTGGCGCTCGATCCCCGTCCCGGAGAGCGTGTGGCGCTGGGCCATTCGATGGGTCATCGCTATCGGGCGGGGGGGCGCGGGATTTCCCTCAAGCTTTTGGCGGAGCCGGTCAGCGTGCCGGTCACGGGCGCGGCGGAACGGATCTTGCTGCGCGCGCGGTTCGGCCCGTCCGAGCCGGAACTTCGGGGCGGAATGTCTCCATGCCCAGAGACGGGCAGAGGCGCCGCTACCGCATGGGATGGCGCGAAAGCGCGCCCCGGATGATCGCGATCATATGCAACG
>JBKHDP010000077.1:0-12727 GCA_046541255.1 Paracoccaceae bacterium
GAAAACCCTGCCCTGGTGGTTATCGGCCCGGCTTCTGGCCAGAGCGATCGCGGCGAATGCCTGGACCTTTGTCGGATCAGGCAAGTTCATGGTGATTTCGCCCTATTGTTTCGAATTGAGAAACAATCCACTGGTGTCGGGCGAAACCTCGACCAAACCCCTTTGCGATTGGCATTGCGGCGTGTTCTCCACGCTCTATGCCGCGCTGGTCCATCCGGAGATGCGCTGCATCGAAACCGCCTGCTGCGCGGCGGGCGATCCGGCTTGCCGTTTCGAACTCGCACGCGACACCGGCGGGGTCACTCGCCGGCCTTGACCATCGCCGGTTCAGGCGCGGCATAGATGTAGTCGCGCGTCAGCGGCAGCGCCTCGCGGTGATGCGCCAGCTGCATCTGGAACACGCCCATCCGCTGTTCCTCGAAGCCCACGGCGCAGGCTTCCAGGTAGAAGCGCCACATCCGGACGAACCGTTCGTCGTTGAGCTGGCGCACCTTGTCGAGATTGGCCTCGAACCGCGCCCGCCACTCCCGCAATGTCAGCGCGTAATGCATGCGCAGCACCTCGAAATCGGTGCACCACAGGCCGGAGTTCTCGATCGGGATCGCCATCTCGGACATCGACGGAACGTAACCGCCCGGAAAGATGTACTTGTTCAGCCAGGGCGATTGCGTCGTGGGCGGCGTCACTCGCCCGATCGTGTGGATCAGCGCCACCCCGTTCGGCGCCAGCAGATCCTCCACCTTGTCGAAATAGGTCTGGTACTGCGGCACGCCCACATGCTCCAGCATGCCGACGCTCACGATCCGGTCGAACGATTCGTCCAGCTTGCGATAATCCAGCAGACGGAACTCCACCCTCTGCGAAAGGCCCGCGGCCTCGGCGCGCGCCCGTGCCCGCGCCAGCTGGTTTTCCGAAAGCGTCACCCCCACGACGCGGGCCCCGTAGTCGCGCGCCAGCGTCAAGGCCATGCCGCCCCAGCCGCAGCCGATATCCAGCACCTTGTCATCCGGCCGGATCATCAGCTTGTGGGCGATATGGGCCTTCTTGGCGGCTTGCGCCTCCTCCAGCGTCATGCCCGGCCGGGCGAAATAGGCACAGCTGTATTGCCAGTCCTCGTCGAGGAACAGCCGGTAAAGATCGTCGCTCAGATCGTAGTGATGCGCCACGTTGCGCCGAGCCGTCAGCGGCGTGTTGCGCATCATCAGTCCGCGCGCCGCGTAGCGCAGCCGCTCGATCCACCGCACCCAGAGCGGGAAGGCCTCGTTGTCGCGATCGCTGGCGCCGTCCATGTTGCGCATCAGCAGCCGCAGCAGATCTCCCAGACCGTCCGGGTCGATCTCTACCGTGCCGTCCATGTAGCCTTCGCCCAGCCCCATCTCGGGATTGAGGCAGATCCGGCGATAGATCGCCGGGTCGGTGAACCGCATCGCGGCTTCGGGCCCGTCTCCGCCGGGTCCAAAGATGTTGACCACGCCATCCGGCGCCGTCACGGTCAGCCGGCCCGTTCGGATCAGGCGACGCGCCATGCTTTCGAAGGTCTGTTTCCACATGCTTCACACTCCCTGGACGCCCCGGAGTCCGGCCATCTGCGCAGCCGCTTCCCGACGGTCTGGGATTATTGCACCTGAATCGCGAATCCTCAAACCCCGAGACCGGCGCTCCCTTGACTTCGCGCCGCATCGCCTGTGTATCGGCGCGAAGATGTACATCCGGAGGTCACGATGCACCCCTATCGCAGCCATACCTGCGCAGAGCTGAACACGTCCCATGTGGGCCAGACGGTGCGCCTGTCGGGCTGGGTGCATCGGGTCCGCGATCATGGCGGTGTGCTGTTCATCGACCTGCGCGATCATTACGGCATCACCCAGGTTCTGTGCGATCCCGACAGCCCGGTGTTCGCACAGGTCGAGACGGTGCGCTCCGAATGGTGCATCCGCATCGACGGCGAGGTGAAGGCGCGGGACGGCGCGCTGATCAACCCGAAGCTCCCCACCGGCGAGATCGAGGTCTATATCCGCGATCTTCAGGTGCTCGGACGCGCGGGTGAACTGCCGCTGATCGTGTTCGGCGATCAGGAATATCCCGAGGAAACCCGCCTGCGCTATCGTTATCTCGATCTGCGCCGCGAAGAGATGCAGCGCAAGATGACCCTGCGCTCGGACGTGGTGGCCTCGATCCGCAGGCGCATGTGGGAGCAGGATTTCCGCGAGTTCCAGACCCCGATCATCACCGCTTCCTCGCCCGAAGGCGCGCGCGACTTCCTGGTGCCCTCGCGGCTGCATCCCGGCAAGTTCTACGCGCTGCCGCAGGCGCCGCAGCAGTTCAAGCAGCTGATCATGGTGTCGGGCTTCGACAAGTATTTCCAGATCGCGCCCTGTTTCCGCGACGAGGATCCCCGCGCCGACCGCTCGCCCACCGATTTCTACCAGCTCGACATGGAAATGAGCTTCGTCACCCAGCAGGACGTGTTCGACACGATCCAGCCGGTGCTGGAGGGGCTGTTCGAGGAATTCGGCGGCGGCCGCAAGGTGGACAAGCACTGGCCCCAGATCAGCTATCGCGACGCGGCGCTTTGGTATGGCACCGACAAGCCCGACCTGCGCAACCCGATCAAGATGCAGGTGGTGAGCGAGCATTTCGCCGGCTCCGGCTTCGCGATCTTCGCCAGCCTGCTGGAACAGGACGGCACCGAGATCCGCGCCATTCCCGCCCCGGGCGGGGGCAGCCGGAAATTCTGCGACCGGATGAACAAGTTCGCGCAGGAACAGGGCTTGCCGGGGATGGGCTACATCTTCTGGCGCGACGGCGAGAACGGCCTGGAAGCCGCCGGCCCGCTCGCCAAGAATATCGGCCCCGAGCGGACGGAGGCGATCCGGCAGCAGCTGGGCCTCGGCAAGGGCGACGCGGCCTTCTTCCTGGGCGGCAAGCCCAGGGACTTCCAGGCCGTGGCGGGCCGCGCGCGTGACGTGATCGGTCGCGAGCTGGGGCTGACCGAGGAAGATCGCTTCGCCTTCGCCTGGATCGTGGATTTCCCGCTTTACGAACGCGATGCCGAGACCGGCAGGATCGACTTCGAGCACAACCCCTTCTCGATGCCGCAGGGCGGGCTGGAAGCACTGCAAGGCGACCCGCTGGAGGTGATGGGCTACCAGTATGACCTTGCCTGCAACGGCTACGAGCTGGTCTCGGGCGCGATTCGAAACCACCGGCCCGACATCATGCTGAAGGCGTTCGAGATCGCGGGCTACGACGAGGCCGAGGTCCGGCGCCGCTTCGGCGGGCTGCTGACCGCGTTCGAATTCGGGGCGCCGCCGCATGGCGGCTGCGCGGCCGGTATCGACCGGATCGTGATGCTGCTGGCGGACGAGCTGAACATCCGCGAGGTCATCATGTTCCCGATGAACCAGCGCGCCGAGGATCTGATGATGGGCGCCCCGTCCGAACCCTCGGCCGAGCAGCTGATGGATCTGTCGCTGCGGGTCGTGCAACAGGACTAGGCACGGCTCCGCCGCGTTTCCGGCGGGCCGCCAGAAACGCCGCGCAAAATGGTGCGGGCGCTGCTATGATCAGACAGATCCCGAGCAGCCCCGGCCCCATCGCGCATGTCCTTCGATCCGATTCTTGCCGAGATCCGTTTCGGCTGCGGCCTCTCCCCGCGCCATGCCCCCGCGCGCGACGCGTCCGGGATGCTGTCCCGTCTCACCGGCCCGGACGAGGCCGCCGCGCATTTCCCCATCGAGAGCTTCCCCGAGTTCAGCGCAAGGATGGTCGCCGCGCAGGAGGCCCGCCGCACCCGCCGCCAGAACCGCGGCACCGAACTTGCAGAGCAGGCCCGGAAAGAGCGCAACCTCATAAACCAGGCCGCCCGCAAGGCCGCTTCGCGCTGGCTGGGGATGCACCTGCTGCGCCGCGCCCATACACGCGACGGGCTGCGCGAGCGGCTGGCCGCCTTCTGGGCGGATCACTTCACGACGCGCGGCAAGGCCGGGGTGATCCGCCGCGGCACCGCGCCCTTCGTCGAAAGCGCGATCCGGCCGAATCTCTCCGGGCGCTTCGCCGACCTGCTGTTCGCCGCGGTCACGCATCCGATGATGCAGCATTACCTCGAACAGACCGGCTCGATGGGGCCGAACAGCGAAAAGGCCGCGCGCATGGCCCGGCCCGGCGGACTGAACGAGAATCTCGCCCGCGAAGTGCTGGAACTGCACACCCTTGGCGCGGATGGCCCCTATACGCAGGCCGATGTGCGTGAACTGGCAGAGCTGTTCACCGGGCTGACCTGGCAGGCAGAGGTTGGCGCGAAATTCCGCAAAGATCATGCCGAGCCGGGGGCGGAAACCGTGCTGGGCCGCAGTTATGGCGGGGACACCCCCTCGATGGCCGATATCCGGGAAGTCCTGAACGACCTTGCCGCCCATCCCGCCACCGCGCGCCACATCGCGCGCAAGCTGGCGGTGCATTTCGTCTCCGACAGGCCGTCGGAGGCGCTGATAGAGGCGATGCAGGCGGCCTATGCCGATAGTGGCGGCGTTCTGGTGACGGTCTATGCCGCCATGCTGGAACACCCCGACGCCTGGGACCGCCGCGCGCCCAATGTGCGACAGCCGGTGGATTTCATCGGTGCGGCGCTCCGCGCGCTGGAAGTCCCCCCCGATGCGATCCTCAAGATGAACGAGCACCAGTCCCGGCTGCGGCTGATGCATCCGCTGGCGCTGATGGGGCAACCCTGGGAACGGCCGGACGGGCCGGATGGCTGGCCCGAGGCCGATACCGACTGGATCACGCCCCAGGGGGTGGCGGCGCGGCTGCAATGGGCAATGGCGGTGCCCGCCGCCTTGCGCCCCGGCCTGCCGGATCCGCGCGACTTCGTCGAGCTGGCCCTGGGGCCCGGCGCGCCGCTGGCGGTGCACCGCGCTGCGCGCGCCGCCGAGAACCGATGGGAGGGCGTGGGGGTGGTGCTGGCCTCTCCCGCCTTCCAGCGCATGTGAAAAACGGAGACCGGACAATGACGATGGACCGCCGCGCCTTCCTGCTCCGCTCCGGGCTGGTCGGCTGTTCGCTGGCCGCAAGCCCGCTGGTCACCCCGGTCAGCTTCGCCGCCGCGCCCTGGGAGGGTCGGCTGGTGGTGATCGTGCTGCGCGGAGGGATGGACGGGCTGGATGTGCTGCGCCCGGTCGGCGACCCGGATTTCGCCGCCTTGCGCGACGATCAGGACAGGGCGGCGCCACACGCCCTGGACGGATTCTTCGCATTGCATCCGGCACTTTCCGCGCTGCTGCCACTATGGCAGGCCGGCGAATTCGGCGCGGTGCACGCGGTTTCCACCCCCTACCGCGATCGGCGCAGCCATTTCGACGGTCAGGATCTGCTGGAGGCCGGGACCGACGCGCTGAACGTCGCGCGGGATGGCTGGCTGAACCGGCTGCTGCAGGCTGTGCCCGGCATCGAGGGGGATACCGCCTATGCCATCGGCCGGGACGAGTTGAAGCTGCTGGCCGGCGGCGCCGAGGTGATGCGCTGGGCGCCCGAGGCCGACCTGGTGCTCAGCCCGCAGGCGCTGCGGCTGGCCGAGATGGTGATGCAGGACGATCCGGCCTTCGCCGCGGCCTTCGCGCAGGCGCGAAGGCTGGCGGCGGGAGGTGACGAGGCTCCCGCGATGGCCGCCACGCCGCGGCAGATGGCCGGACAGATGGAAGACGGGATGCGCGCGGCGCGTGGCACGGCGGCGCATGGCAACATCGCCCGTTTCGCAGCGGACAAGCTGCGGGGGGATGCCCGCATCGCCGCCTTCTCGCTGCATGGCTGGGACACGCATGAACGCCAGGACATCGCGCTGCCCCGCGCGCTGGCCAGGCTGGCCGAGACGATCCTGGCACTGCGAGAGGATCTGGGCCCGGTCTGGCGCCAGACCGCCGTGCTGGCAATGACCGAATTCGGACGCACGGCGCGACTCAACGGGACACGCGGGACCGACCATGGCACCGGAGGCGCGATGCTGCTCGCCGGAGGGGCGCTGGCCGGCGGGCGGGTCTGGACCGACTGGCCGGGACTCGCCGAGGCCGATCTCTACCAGCGCCGGGATCTTGCCGCCACGCGCGATCTGCGGGCCTACGCGGCCTGGGCGATGCGCGGGCTGTTCGGGCTGGACCGAACCCTGCTGGAGCGCACGGTCTTTCCCGGGCTGGAGATCGGCGCCGATCCAGGGCTGATCCTTTAGCCGCGACGGTGCGTCTCAGATCGCCAGCCGTTCCTCCAGCCGGGCATGAACCATGCCCGCCAGCCGCGCCGCGCGCGCACCGGAGGGCTGCGCCGCAAGGCCCGCCGCAACCAGCTCTTCCGCGGCGGCGACAAGCGGGCCATCGCCGGCGCTGCGTGCCACACCCGCAATGAACCGCGCCACATGATCCAGCGCCGGGCCGCTGACCGCGCTGCCAAGCAGCTCGGCCGCATGCGCCATGTCATCGCGAAAGGCCATCGGATCGGGGCGCAGTGTTTCCTCGTTGATCATGCGCGGCCCAGGGGGTTGTGCCGCCTCGGGCAGCAGGCCGAGAACGGTTTCCTGGAATACCGACAGGCTGGAAAGCGGCTTGGCCAGAAACGCATCCGCCCCCGCCGCAAGTGCCGCATTCTCGGCGAAGGGATCGCCACTGATGCCAAGAATCACCGCGATGCGCGGCGTGGTCGCCGCGGCTTCGGCGATAAGCTGCGTTCCCGGCCCGTCCGGCAGACCCAGATCCACCACCAGAACGGAGGGGCGATAGACCGCCAGGTGGCGCCGGGCCGACCCGACGCTGTCGGCCCGGCGCAGGCGCGCCCCGGACCGCTGGCACAGCAGGCGCAAGGCCTCGCAGGCATAGCGGCTGTCCTCCACCGCAAGCACGGTCAGACCCAGAAGCGGGCGTGTGGCGCTGGGGGCGCGCAGGAAGTCGAAACGGTCGCGGTCGTCCATGTCAGGCTCCTTTTCCCAGGTTCCCCGGCAGGATGCGTGCATTTCGGTGAAGGGGAGGTTAAGCGCGTCATGCCTCCGCCCGCGTCAAGCTGCGCTCTTGCGCGGTACGGCCGGCCCGGCGCATAACCTTGCAACGCCAGTGTCAGACCGGAGAATGCCATGATCGGCCGCCTGAACCATGTCGCCATCGCCGTGCCCGACCTGGAGGCCGCGGCCCGACAGTATCGTGGCGCGCTGGGCGCCGATGTCGGCGCACCGCAGGACGAACCCGAGCACGGCGTTACCGTGATCTTCATCGAGCTGCCCAACACCAAGATCGAACTGCTCTATCCGCTGGGCGAGAACAGCCCGATCAAGGGATTCCTTGAAAAGAACCCCTCGGGCGGCATCCATCATGTCTGCTACGAGGTGGATGACATCCTCGCCGCACGCGATCATCTGAAGGCAACCGGGGCCCGCGTGCTGGGCAATGGCGAGCCCAAGATCGGCGCGCATGGCAAGCCGGTGCTGTTCCTGCATCCCAAGGATTTCAACGGCTGCCTGATCGAGCTGGAACAGGTCTGAGGCAGGTCGCCCCTTTCGCGCCGTCGTCTTCGGGCCTATTTGCGCAGACGGACGCCGCCCCTGAAGGATCTCGCCATGTCGATCACCTCCGCCATCGTTCTCTATGCCGTGATCTGGTTCATGGTGCTGCTCGTGGTGCTTCCCCTGCGGGTGCAGACCCAGGGCGATCTGGGCAAGATCACCGAGGGCACCCATGCCAGCGCGCCGGAGGATGCCCAGATGGGCCGCAAGGCGCGACTCACCACGCTGGTGTCGCTGGTGATCTGGGCGGTGATCTGCGCGGTGATCCTGTCGGAGATCATCACCGTGCGCGATATCGATTTCTTCAACCGGATGGGCGTCGATGGAGGCTATGGAACAGGTGGGTAAAGACCGCCGCTCCCAGAATCGGCACCACCAGATTCATCACCGGTACGCTGAGCGGTAGCGCCATCAGAACACCCGCCAGCCAGATCGTGGCGCCGTGGCGCGCGCGCAGCCGCGCGGCCTCGGCCCGGCCCACCCGGCGCATCGCCGCGAGGGTGAAATACTCCCGCCCCAGCAAGTAGCCATTCACCGCGTAGAAGACGGGCAGGCCGGCAATCGGCAGAACAAGGGTCAGAACCAGTGCCGCCAGGTTCGCCGCGACGATCACGCCGAAGAAGACCAAGGCATCGCGAACCGCGTCCGTCACGGGCAGCGGCGTCACCGGCGGCAGCGCGGGATAGTGCCGATCCTCCACCGCCTGGGCCACGTCGTCGAGAAACATCGACACGAAGGCAGACGCCACCGGCACCATCAGGAACACCGACAACACCAGCATCAGCACGAGGAAGGCGACGGAGGCGAGGCTGTCCACCCATTGCACCTGTCCAACAAGCGGCAAGGTGACCGAATCGCCCACCAGCCAGCCCACGCCCCAGGCCACCAGCGCCGTAAGCGCCGCCAGAAGCAGGAGGGTCAGCCCGACACCGCGCCCCAGCACACGGCGGAAACGACGGTCGCCAAGCTGGCCGAGCGCGCGAAAAAGCGACCCGAGGATCACTCCGACAGCCACGTCACCACCTTTTCGAGATCGGGGCGGGGCCGTTCGGGCGGGGTGGCGCTCTCGGTGCCGATATGGACGAAGCCCACCACGCGCTCGCCCTGGCCCAGGCCAAGGGCGCGCAGGCCGAACTCGGCATCATGGGCGCACCATCCGGTCAGCCAGTTGGCGCCCCAGCCCGCAGCCAGAGCCCCGTTCACCAGCGACAGGCAGGCCGCCCCCGCCGACCAGGTCTGCTCGATCCGGGGGATCTTCGGATGGTCGCGCGGCACCTCGATCACCGCCACGGCCAGCGGGCTGTCGGCAAATTGCGACACCGCCTTGGCGGTGTCGGAGTCATCCTTGCCCAGCGCGCCCGCGCGCGTCCGGGCGATCTGGGCCAGACGATCGAGCGCGGGCCGCTCCAGCACCACGAAGCGCCAGGGTTCCAGCTTGCCGTGATCGGGCACCCGTGCGGCGGCCGTGAGAATCTCGGTCAGGGCGGCGCGGTCGGGCACCGGCGCGGCCAGCGTCCTCGCCGGGCGCGAACGGCGGGAGAGCAGGAACTCCAGGGCGGGCTGGTTGCGGGCTGGCATGGGCACTCCTTCACAGAACCTTCCCTATCTCGGACCCGGCACCCGGGGATTCAAGCGTCAATCCCCGGGCCACGCCGCGCAAAATCCTTTCAGAAGGATTTTGCCAAGAGAATTCCGGAATTCTCTTGGCGCCCCGCCCCTGCCCTTGGGGCTGGACCGACGCCCGCCGGCGTGACACATCCCGGCGCATGAGACTGCCGGACCTCACGCATCTCGCGATTCCGGGACGCGTCTTCCGAGTGCGGGTCACCCCGCGAGCGGCCCGGGAGGCGTTGGCCGCAGAGGCGGATCACATCGCCGTGCGCGTGACCGCGCCTCCGGCGCAGGGCAAGGCCAACGCCACCGCAGTCAAACTTCTGGCAAGGGCGCTGGGTGTTCCGAAAACGCGGCTTACCCTGATTCGCGGAGGCACGTCGCGGACCAAGCTGTTCCGGCTGGACTGACCCGCGCTGGAATTAGGGCTTGCGGCTTCGCGCGTAGACGCCTTCCGGAAGCTGGATCGCCGCGGCCAGATCGCGCATCTGCGCGATCGACAGGGTGATCTTCTGCACGCTGTCCGTGCGGGGGTCGTATTGCTCGACCGTGATGCATTCCTCGAAGCCGTGCACGATCACGTCTTCCTGAAGCGGCGCCGCACCTTCATCGACAAGGGTGACAACGGTGGCGTCGAATTCGTGCTCTATGGTGAACATGCCGCCAGCCTACGGATCGCACCGCACAATGCAAGCCACGCCGCCGGGCTGGCGAGTCGCGTCGCGGGGTCCTATCTTCATGGTCACCAGCCAAGACCAGACAGGCCTATGCGCAGCTTCCTGACCGTTCCTCTTTTGCTGCTCGGACTGACGGCCTGCGCGCCGCAGCCCGCGCCCGACCCCGACCCGGGGCCTGCCACCTCCGCGACCGTGCGCCAGGATGCAGAGACCGCCGTGCGCAGTTTCATCGACGTGGTGGAGACGGTCGAGCCCGTGGCCGAGCGCGAATGCCGGTCCCGCACCCTGCTGGCGCAATGCGACTTCCTGATCGTGGTGGACGATCGGCCGGGCCAGCCCGCCAACGCGTTCCAGACCCGTGATCGCCGGGGCCGACCGGTGATCGCCTTCACCGTGCCACTGATCGCCGAGGTCCGGAACGCGGACGAATTGGCCTTCATCATGGCGCATGAGGCCGCGCATCACCTGCTGGGCCATATCGACCGGCAGCGCCGCGATGCGCGCACCGGCGCGCTGGTCTTCGGCCGCATCGCCTCGATGACCGGGGGCGACAGCTCCGTCATCCGCTCGGCGGAGGAATTGGGCGCGATCCTGGGCGCGCGCAGCTACTCCAGGGAATACGAGCTGGAGGCGGACGCGCTGGGCGCGCTGCTGACTCTGCGCTCCGGATACGATCCGCTGCGTGGCGCCGCGTTTTTCGACCGGATCCCGGACCCGGGGAACCGCTTTCTCGGCACCCATCCGCCCAACGAGGCCCGGCGCGAGGTGGTACGGCGAATCGTCGAGGGGGTGTAGCGCGCTCCTCAGGCCTCTTGACCTGCATCAAGGCGGCGCAGTCCGGTCATGTTACCCTTGGGAAACTTGCACGAGGGAGACCGGAATGCAGAGCCAGAAGACCTTCAGGCGCCACGCGGGCCTTGTCGACCGGATGGCCTCCACGCTGGGGCTCGACCTGGAAGAAACCGCCCTGCGCGGCGAATTGCCCGTGGACGAGATCGCGGATGCGGTTCTGCGCTGCACCGCATGCACCGATCCCGGCGGATGCGAGCATTGGCTGGACACGCAAGGCCAAGGCGACGCCGACCGGCCGCCGACCTATTGCCGCAACGCGGATCTGTTCACGGGACTGACCCGGGGCTGACGGACCCGTGGGTGCGGGCCCCGCTCCGAAAGGACATCGCATGAAACCGCTTGGCTCTCCGCGCGAACATTACTGGCTTGCCCGGCGCATGGCGCAGGCGGCCGGTGTCGATCTGGCCGCCGCGCAGGCGAAGGGCGCCCTGCCACAGCAGGATTGGGCCGCGCTCGTCGAGGACTGTCGCGGCTGCAACTGGGCCGGCGGGTGCCGAAGCTGGCTGGCGCATTCGGAAGCGGAACGCGACAGGGCCGGCTCGTTCGGCATTCCCCACACCTGCCCGAACCGGGCGCGATTCGCGGCATTGCTGGCCGGACAACGCCATGAGGTGACCGAATGACGCTTTGTACGCGGCAGAACACGCATTTCTGGATCACCCGCAGCGTGGCGCGGGTGATGGGCATCAACCTGACCGAGGCGATGTCGGACGGGCGGCTGACGGCGGAGGAATATGCCGAGATGGTGGCGGTCTGCGCCAATTGCGGGCGGGCCAATACCTGCCATCTGTGGCTGGCCCGGCAACTCGACCAGGCCGGGGAACCGCCCGAAGGCTGCCCCAACCGGCGCGAGTTCATGCGGCTGGCCGACCGTCCGCGCTAGCTACCCGCGCAGGTTCCGTGCCGATTCCTTGAGGGCGGCATATTGCCCCGAGGGACGGAACCGCCACAGATAGGACGGCAGCACCGCTTCCATCGCCGTGGGTTCGATACCCAACTCGGCGAAGCCGCGCGCCCCGTCCGAGACCACGTTGTCCTGCCGCAGCTGACGCACCTGGTCGCGGGTGATCATGCTGTTGCGGAACAGCCGCAGGGTGAACCGCTCGGCCATGTCGAGCCCGAAGGCCATGATCCGGGCCAGGAAGAACGGGATGTTCACCACGATCCGGCGCCGGCGAATGATCCGCAACATGCGGATCATCAGCCCCCGGAAGGTGTCGGCATCCGGGCCGCCCAGTTCGTAGACGCCCGGCGCGGCCTCGCCCGTCACACCCATCACGGCCACATGCGCCACGTCGTCCACATAGACCGGCTGGAATCTCGTGTTCGCACCGACCACGGGAAGCACCGCCCCAAGGCGCGCCATGCCGGCGAAACGGTTGAAGAAATTGTCTTCCGGCCCGAACAGCACCGAGGGCCGCAGGATCACGGCCTCGGGAAAGGCCTGCAGAACACCCGCTTCGCCCGCCGCCTTGCTGCGGGCATAGCGGCTGTCGCCCTCCGGGTCCGCGCCGATGGCAGAGACATGCACAAGACGGCCCACCCCCTCTTCGGCGGCGAGCCGCGCGACGCGCGTCGCGCCCTCTTTCTGGACGGCCTCGAAATTGTTGCGTCCGGTGGCATCGAATGTGCCCACGCAATTGACCACCGCATCGGCCCCGCGCAGCACCTCGCGAACGCTGGCATCGTCGCGGATGTTGCAGAAGACCGGCTCCACCTGCCCGACCACGCCATAGGGCCGGACAAACACCGCTTCGTTCGGCCGCCGCACGGCGACGCGCACCCGCCAACCTTCGCGGGCCATGCGGCGAGCGATGTATCGGCCCAGGAATCCCGATCCGCCAAAGATGGTGACGAGCTTGGACATGGGGGCCTCCGGTGTGAAATCCGGCTTCTCAATAGCGCCGCGAAGGCTGCGAAACAAGGCGATACGCGGTCGCGGAAAGAATGCGCGAAAATCGCCGTTGACACCGATTTGGCACAGGGATAAACGCCTGCCTCACGACACCTGCCCAGGTGGCGGAATTGGTAGACGCGCTAGCTTCAGGTGCTA
>JBKHDP010000078.1:0-12693 GCA_046541255.1 Paracoccaceae bacterium
CTCCGAGATGGTGGCGCGCGGCCCCCAGACGAGCGCACGCAGCGCCGCCCGGGTCCAGACCCGGTGCGGGGCTTCCATCAGCACGCAGAGCAGCAGGAATTCCTTCGGGCCAAGCCTGATATCGCAGCCCTCGAAGGTCGCGCGGCGCGCCTCTTCGCTGACCTGCAGACCGTCGAAGACCAGGGCCTGATCGAAACTGGCCGGCTTCTCGCGCCGCAACATCGCGCGCAGCGCGACTTGCAGCATCTGCGCCCCCGCGTCCTCTTCCAGCAGATGGTCCACGGCAAGGGAAGCGGCGGGCATTGTGTCAGGCGCGCCAGCCGGCGCACAGGCCAGCACCGGAACGCGCCGCGCCCTCAACATGGCAAGCGCCCGGGGCAGCCGGACACGCACGCCCCCCTCACAGCCGGAGAGATCCAGCACCACCGCCCCGGCAGGGGGGCTGAGCGGGTCGGCAAGGAAGGCGCAGGGATCGCGGATCGTGACCGCCCAGGCCGGAGGACCACGCAGGCCCTGGGCGAAAAGCGGGCTACGGGCGCGCTCGGGGCCGGCAATCAGGACGATCCGTTCCGCCAGAGCCATCCCCGCGCGCCCTATCCGAGCGCGTAGCCCGCCCCTCGAACCGTGCGCAGCGGGTCCGATCCGCCGTGCTGGCAAAGCGCCTTGCGCAGCCGGCCGATATGCACGTCGACGGTGCGGGTATCCACATAGATGTCCCGGCCCCAGACCCGGTCGAGCAATTGCTCGCGCGACCAGACGCGACCCGGCTTTTCCATGAAGGTCGTCAGCAGCCGGAACTCGGTGGGGCCCAGCTTCAGCGGCTTCTCGTCGCGGAACACCCGGTGGGTTTCGGAATCGAGGATGATGTCCTCGTAGACCAGTTGCTGGCCCACCGTCGCGGGCCGGCTGCGGCGCAACTGGGCGCGCACCCGCGCCATCAGTTCGACCACCGAATAGGGCTTGACCACGTAATCGTCGGCCCCGGTCTCCAGTCCGCGCACACGATCCACCTCTTCCGAGCGGGCCGACAGCATGATCACGGGCACCGACCGCGTCTCGGGGCGGGTCTTGAGCTGGCGACAGACCTCGATGCCGGACACATTGGGCAGCATCCAGTCCAGCACGATGATGTCGGGGGCTTCCTCGTCCACCAGAAGAAGTGCTTCCTCGCCATTGGCCGCCTGCGCCACGCGAAAGCCCTCGGCCTCCAGATTGTAGGTCAGAACCTCGCGCTGGGCGGGTTCGTCCTCGACCACGAGAATCGTCGGTTGATCGGCGGCCATGTGCCTATTCTCCGTCACCCGGGGCGTTATGCGACAGGCCGGGATCCTCCGAGGTGCGGTCGGCCTTGGGCCGGCGGCTCTCGGGCATGTCGCCGGTCACCAGGAAGATCACCTGTTCGGCGATCGAGGTCACATGATCGCCCATGCGCTCCACGTTCTTGGCGATGAAATGCAGATGCATGCAGCCTGTGATGTTGCGCGGATCCTCCATCATGAAGGTCAGGAATTCGCGGAACAGGGTGTTGTACATCTGGTCCACGTCGCGATCGCGCAGGATCACGTCGCGGGCCAGTTCGGCGTCGCGCTGGATGTAGGCGTCCAGCGCGTCCTTGAGCATCAGTTCGACCTCGCGCGCCATGCGGCGCAGCGCCGAGGGCGCGCCGTTGATCTGGCTCATCTGGATCAGCACGCCGGTGCGCTTGGCCATGTTCTTGGACAGATCCCCGATGCGTTCGAGATTGCCCGAGATCTTCATCACCGACAAAATCACCCGCAGGTCCACCGCGGTGGGCGCGCGCAGCGCGATCACCCGGGCAGCCTCGTCATTGATCTGGTCCTCGAGCGCGTCGATGGCGCGATCGTTGCGACGCACCTCTTCGGCCAGTTCCTCGTCGCGGGTCTCCAGCGACTTGGCCGCGCCGATGATGGCCGCTTCCACCAGCCCGCCCATCTTCATGATGCGGGCCTGTATGCCCTCGAGATCCCGGTCGAAAGCCGAGGTGATGTGACGGTCTTGCATGATCTGTCTCCTCAGCCGATCCGGCCGGTGATGTAGCTTTCGGTGCGCGGATCCTCGGGATTGGTGAAGATCTGTGCCGTTTCGCCAAATTCCACCATGCTGCCGAGATGGAAGAAGGCGGTCTTCTGGCTGACCCGGGCGGCCTGCTGCATCGAATGCGTGACGATCACCACGGAATATTCCTGACGGAGTTCGTCGATCAGTTCTTCCACCTGGCCGGTGGCGATCGGGTCGAGCGCCGAACAGGGCTCGTCCATCAGCAGCACCTCGGGCTCGGTGGCCACGGCGCGGGCGATGCAAAGGCGCTGCTGCTGGCCGCCAGACAGCCCGGTGCCGGGCGCGTCCAGCCGATCCTTCGCCTCGTCCCACAGCGCGGCGCGGCGCAGCGCGCGTTCGACCACGATGTCGAGATCGGCCTTGTTCCGGGCCAGCCCGTGGATCTTGGGACCATAGGCCACGTTGTCGTAGATCGACTTGGGGAACGGGTTCGGCTTCTGGAACACCATGCCCACCTTGGCGCGCAGCTGCACCGGGTCGATCTTGCGGTCGTAGATATCCTCGCCGTCGAGCAGGATCTCGCCCTCGACGCGGGCCAAGTCGATCGTGTCGTTCATGCGGTTCAGGCAGCGCAGGAAGGTGGACTTGCCGCAGCCCGAGGGCCCGATGAAGGCGGTAACGGTCTTGTCCTCGATATCCACGTCCACATCCTTGATGGCGTGGGTCGTGCCGTAAAAGACTTGCACGTTACGCGCGGCGATCTTGACCTCGTTCACGTCGACCTCTCCTAGCTGGTGCGGGGCATCGTACATGGGCCGGCCTTTCGTTACCACCGACGCTCGAAGCGGCGGCGCAGGATGATTGCAATGATGTTCATGGCGAAGAGGAACATCAGCAGCACGATGATCGCGCCCGCCGAGCGCTCGATGAAGGCCGGATCGGCGCGCGAGGCCCAGCCATAGACCTGCACCGGCAAGGCGGTGGCAGGGTCGAGCAAACCGCCTTCGAACGGACCCGCCGGATAGTTGTCGACGAAGGCCACCATGCCGATCAGCAGCAGCGGGGCCGTCTCGCCAAGGGCGGAAGCGAGCCCGAGAATGGTCCCGGTCAGGACGCCCGGCGCCGCCAGCGGCAGAACATGGTGGAACACGGTCTGCATCTTGGACGCGCCCACGCCCAGCGCGGCATCCCGGATGGAGGGCGGCACCGCGCGCAGCGCCGCGCGGGTGGCGATGATGACCGTGGGCAGGGTCATCAGCGTCAGCACCAGGGCACCCACCATGGGCGATGACAGCGGAAGTTCCATGAAGTTGATGAACACCGCGAGCCCGAGAATGCCGTAGACGATCGACGGCACGGCGGCGAGGTTGGAGATGTTCACCTCGATGAGATCGGTAAAGCGGTTCTTGGGTGCGAATTCTTCTAGATAGATCGATGCTGCCACGCCCAAGGGCAGGCTCATGACCAGCACCAGCAGCATCATGTAGGCCGAGCCGATCATTGCCACGCCGAGCCCTGCAGCCTCGGGGCGCTGGTCGGAGGCATCCGGCTCGGTCAGGAAACCGCTGTTGAACCCGACCGTGAGGATGCCCGCCTCGCGCATGCGATCCGCCAGATCGAGCTGCTCGGACGAGATCTTGACGTCGCGCAGCGCAGTGTCCCGGGTGACGCGGCCCTTGAGATACCCGTCGATCCGGCCCTGGGCCAGCACCTTGAACGAGATCGTCTGGCCGATGAGGGAAGGATCGTCCAGCACCATGTTGCGCAGCTTGGCCGGAGCATCGCGCGAAATCAGCGCCGCGACGTCGCGCGGCCCCAGCCCTTCGACCGAAACCCCTCTCTCTTCGAGATACTGGTTGAGCTGGCGCCCCAGAAGGTTGCTGTAGCCAATGGTTGTCACCCGCATCAGATCGCTCCGCTCGCGGGTGCCTTCAGGATCGAGCGCCTCCTCTTCCAGCGTCACGTTGAAGGTGAGCGAGGCCTGGCGAAAGGCCGATACGCCGTCCATCAGGATGGTCGCCAGCATGATAGCCAGCACGGTAAGGCTGATGACGATGGCGGCCAGCCCGTAGAGCCGGAAGCGGGTTTCGGCAGCATTCCTGCGGCGCACCGAATCCGATTGCGCCAAGAGCGAGCTTGCCTTGCGGGCGCGCCCGGACGGGGCCCGGTCGCCTGCCGAGGTGGCATCGGTCATTCGTATTGCTCCCGGTACTTCCGCACGATGAAGAGGGCGAGGACATTGAGGCCCAGCGTGATGACGAAGAGCGTCATGCCGAGCGCGAAGGCCACCAGCGTTTCGGGCGAGTTGAACTCGGTATCGCCGGTCAGCTGGCTCACGATCTTGACGGTGATCGTGGTCATCGCCTCGAACGGGTTGAGATCGAGCCGCGCCGCGGCCCCAGCGCCCATTGTCACGATCATGGTCTCGCCGATGGCGCGCGAGCCGGCCAGCAGGATCGCGCCGACGATGCCCGGCAGCGCGGCCGGCAGCACCACCTTGCGCACGGTTTCGGATTTCGTGGCACCCAGCCCGTAGGAGCCGTCGCGCATCGCCTGGGGGACCGCGTTGATGATGTCGTCGGCCAGGGACGACACGAAGGGAATGTTGAGGATGCCGATCACGATGCCCGCGGTCATCACCGACGACCCCGAAGTTCCGAGCCCCAGCGGCTCGGCGAAATAGTCGCGCAGGAACGGCCCCACCGTGACCAGCGCGAACAGGCCGAAGACGACGGTCGGAATGCCGGCGATGACCTCGATCATCGGCTTGATGACGGAACGCACCCGGGAACCGGCGTATTCGGCAAGATAGATCGCGGTGAACAGGCCCAGCGGAACCGCCACGACCATTGCGACGAAGCTGATGTAGAGCGTTCCCCAGAGCAGCGGAAGCAGGCCGAGATCCGAGTTGCCGCGAAAATTGGGCGACCAGGTCAGGCCGAAGAAGAAATCATGCCAGGGATACATGCTGAAGAACCGGATCGATTCCGACAGCATCGAGAGCACGATGCCCACCGTGGTCAGGATCGCGATGGTCGATGCAACAATCAGCAATGCCAGCATCACGCCCTCGACCCGGGCGCGCGCGCGCAGTTCGGGCCGCGTGACCGCGAGCGCGAAGCCCAGCCCGCCGACCGCCAGCAGCAGCGTCAGCGCGGTGCGCATGATCGTGCCCGCGGTGGTGCGGCTGCGATATTCCTGCGCGGCCTGCAGCACCTCCCGCGTCACCTCGGAGCCCAGCGCCACGCCCGCCTCGGCCAGCCTGTCGCGCACGCTCTCGGTTTCGGTGCGGATCTGCTCGGCTTCGCGATCGGTCAGTGTGCCGCTCGCGACCGCGGTATCGAGGCCCTCGGCCACCCGGCGTACATCAGCCATGCGCAACGTCTGTTCGGACTCGCTCGAGACAAGGTCGGTGGCGAAATAGGCCGAGACGCTGCGCTCGATCACCAGCGGCTGGGCGAGAAGCCAGACGGCCATCACCAGCAGAGAGGGGACCGCGGTCATGATGAAGGCGTGCCAGCCGTAATAGCCCGGCCGCGAGTGCAGCGCGAGATCGTCGCGGCGGCTCGTGGCGGTGGCACGCATGCGGCCCAGGATGTAACCGGCCGAGGCGAGCGCGAGGACGACGCCAATCAACAGGACTGCGGACATGGGGGGCGGGCCTTTCGAGACGAAATCCCGGCGCCGGTCCGGCGCCGGGAGGATCGGTGGGAACCGATCAGTTCAGCGAACCCATCGGGGTCAGGTTGCGGACCATTTCCTGGGTCTCGGCCAGTTCCGGGTCAGCCACGAGGCCGTATTCCGCCAGCGGGCCGTTGGGGCCGGCCATGTCGTCGGAGACGAAGAAGTTGATGTACTCCTCAAGCCCCGGGATCACGCCGACATGCGCCAGCTTGACGTAGAAGTACAGCGGACGCGACACCGGGTACTCGCCCGAGGCGACGGTCTCGGTGGAGGGCTCGACGCCGTCCATGGTGGCGACGCGCAGCTTGTCGGTGTTGTTGGTGTAGAACGACAGGCCGAACACGCCGATGGCGTTGCGGTCGTTCTCGAGGCGCTGCAGCGTCTCGGTGTAGTCGCCGTCGATGTCGATCGACCGGCCATCGGTGCGGATCGACATGCAGGCGTCCTCGGCATCGTCCTCGGACATGCCGTCGTCGATCATGGCCTGCATCGCGCCGGTGGCTTCGCAGCCGGCGATGATCACGTTCTCGTCGAACACTTCGCGGGTGCCGTGCTTGGTGCCCGGGATCAGCGCGAGGATTTCCTGCTCGGGCAGGTCGCCGTTCACGTCCGACCACTCGTCATGCGGGTTGTCGACCAGCTCGCCGTCCACCAGGACGGTCTCGCCCAGGGCATTGTACCAGTCGGCCGGGGTGAATTCGAAGCCGGGGCCGTCGATGTCGGAGGCGAAAACGATCCCGTCATAGCCAAAGCGGACTTCCATCACCTCTTCCACGCCGTTCTCGGCGCAGGTGTCGAGATCGTTCTGGCTGATCCGCGAGGAGGAGTTGGCGATGTCGATGGTGTTCTCGCCCACGCCTTCGCACATCATGGCGCGGCCCGCGCCGGAGCCGCCGCCGGCAACGACCGGGGTCGGGAAGTCGAAGTTCTCGCCGAAGACTTCGGCCACGATGGTCGCATAGGGCAGAACCGTCGAGGAACCGGCGATCTGGATGTTGTCACGCGCAGCCGCCGCACTGGCCGAGATGGCCGCGATGGCGAATGCGGAGGCGGAAAGCTTGAGATAGGACATGGAATCTCCTGGTTTCTGAAAGGCCGTGACAGCCCGGCCTCGGCCGCGTCACTAGCCTCGCCGCGTGACGCCTATGAAACAGAAATGTAACAGAAGCATGACAATCGCGCCGATGCGTGAAAAATTGCCGAAGAGCAGATCGGCCGGACAGGCCGGCGCGGCGCGCCGCCGCCCGCGTCGGGGCGACGGAGGGCGGTCGGGCCGGTCCCGTCCGCCGCCGCCAGCGCCTCAGAGGGCTTCGAGAAAGGCCACCAGCGCCCGGCGTTCCCGTTCGGACAGTTCCAGCGGCTTGAGCTGCGGAGATTTCGCGATCGCATGCCGATAGAGCGGCATGTCCGCTTCCTCCGGGCTGCGGGCGCGCATGTCGCCGCCGCCCGCGGCATAGAGATTCACCAGCCCGCGCAGATGCGGGAACAGCCCGTTATGCATGAACGGGGCGGTGCGGGCGACATGGCGCAGGCTCGGGGTGCGGAACCGGCCGGCATCCTCGGGCCTGCCGGTGACGCCATAGCGCCCCAGATCCTCGAATCGGCGGTTGAAATAGGTCAGACCGAGATTGTGGAACTTCTCGTCGGTAAGCAGCGGGCCGAAATGGCAATTGGCGCAGCGCGCCTTGGTGCGGAACAGATGCAGTCCCTCGATCTCCTCGTCGTCGAGCGCCCGGCTGTCGCCCTGCAGGAAGCGATCGAGGCGGGTGGTGCGCCCGAGATGGCGCTGGAAGGTGGCCAGGGCATCGGCCACCTGATCGATCCCGATCGGGCCGGGCCCGTAGGCCTCGGCGAAGAGCCGGACATATTCGCCCCGCGCGGCAAGCCGGGCGGGCACGTCCGACAGATCGTGATTCGCCATTTCCACCGGGTTCAGCAGCGGCCCCAGGGCCTGCTCTTCCAGAGTCGCGGCGCGCCCGTCCCAGAACAGCGTGTCGCGCGCGCCCGCCGCGAACAGGGCGGGCGCGTTGCGCGGGCCTTCCGCGCGGTCATGCCCGAAGGACCGCTGCACCCCGTCGCCCCAGCCGAGTTGCCGGTTGTGGCAGCTCTGGCAGGAGATCTGCCCCGAACGCGACAGCGCCGGATCCTCGAACAACCGTTCGCCCAGCGCGCGCCGGCGCCCTTCGCGGCTGTCCGGAGCCGGCCAGGGCGGCAAGTCGCGCGCCGCGAGTTCCAGATAATCGACCGCAGGGTCGACATGCGGGGCGGGCCAGCCTTCCGGCGGGCCCGAATAGAGCCGCCGCAGCCGCTCCGCCCCGGTTTCGGCGGCGGGTGCCTGCGCATCCGCGGCCGCGTCGGATGCCACGGCGGCATCCGGCGGCCAGACCGCGATCCCCGCGAGTAGCAGCAGCGCGACGCAGGCGGCCCGGACCGGGAGGTGACGGGCCGCCGCGACGCGGATCTTCAACATGCCCACGTCCATCGCGTCACCAGGTGTAGCTGGTGCCGAGATAGAAGCTGCGGCCGCGAACCCAGGGATTGTTATCCGTCGCGCGCGCATTGCCGCCATCGTCGAACAGGTTGGACACCTTCAGGTCGAGATTCAGATCGTTGCCCGAGATCCGCGCCAGCCGCATCCGCGCCGTCAGATAGGCCGAGATCGCGGTGTCGAACTCGAAATCCTCGTAGACGTCGTGCCGGGCATCGCCATAGACAGGATGGGTCTGATCCTCGTTGCTGCCGCTGTCGCGAACGCCGGTATAGGCGAAGGTGACATCCGCGCCGAGCCCCAGCGCATAGCGCCCGTTCTGCCAGTCGGACATCAGTTCCACGGTGCTGCGTACCGGAATGTCCAGATTTCCCGTCACCTCGCCGAACTCGCCGCGGGTGTAGGACTTGTCGTCATACCAGATGAACTCGTCGATCCCGATATCGCCCTCGTTGCCGAAATAGGTGTCATTGCTGGTCTTGCGCTCGGCCCAGGCGCCCGAAACGTAAAGGCTGATCCCGTCCAGCGGCCCGGCCGACGCGGTGTCCCACTGCTTGCGGTACTCCAGCGAGAGCGAGCGGTACTCGTTCTCCCCGTCGTTGGTCAGGCGGTTGTCGGTGGCGGAACTGTCGTCCGACCGGGCGAACTGGTCCTTGCCATGGCGGTCGATCAGGTGCAGCCGCCAGCTGCCGCCGGTCCAGCCGTCCTCGTAGATCACGCCCAGGCTGGCCTCGTCCACATAGGGGGTCTTCAGATCGCCCTGGCTGTAGGAATAGCGGCCCAGGTCGAACCGTGTCTGCCAATCCTCGACCGCGCCGGACGTGTCGTCATGGCCGCGCATCTGGGTCTCGCCGCGCGGCAGGGCGTCGTGCAGCGCATAGGCCAGGTAGGTGCCGCTGTAGTAGCGGTTGGCCCCGACAGTGATCGCGAGATCGGAGCGCGGCGTCCAGCTTGCCGAGAGCCGTGGGGCGACGTCGACATTGTCCAGCACGTCGTTGTGATCGACCCGCAGGCCGGCACGAAGGCCGAAATCGCCCCAGCTCTGGTCGATCTCGGCATAGGCTTCGGTCTTGGTGGCATCCACCGTCACGTCATACGGGTCCTGCTTGATCCGGATATCGAAATACTGATCGGGAAGGCAGGACGGGTCGCCCGGCGCGCAGGTGAAGGCACCGAAGGGCGCCGAAGGGTCCAGCCGCTCGGTCACGCTGTTGAAGGTGAAGCCCGAGCCGCTGCGCTCGGCCTCGACACGCTCGACCGCCGCACCCAGCGCGAAGCTGCCCTGCCAGATGTCGCCGTCGAAACGCGCCTCGATCCGGTCGCGGGTATCGCCGTATTCGGTGCTGCCATGCCCCCCGCGACGACAGGCGATGCTTTCCGTCGTGCCCGCCGGGACGTCGCACCACGCATTGAAGGCATCCGTCACGAAGGTTTCGCCACGCAGGAAATACGACCCGGACCAGCTGAAATACTCGTTGCGATCGTTCTCGTTGCTGGCCGTATTGTCTTGATGGACCGCCTTGAACCTGAACCGCGCATTCCGCAGATCCAGGCCACCCAGGCTCAGCGCCTCCCAGGATTTCTCGTAGCCCGCGTCGAGCGACACCGAGCGCGTCTTGACGTCGAGATCGAAATCCTCGGCGTAGTTCGAGGTCCATTCCTGTTCGTAATTGGTAAGATTGCCTGAAAAGCTCAGCTTGCCGCCGCCTTCGAGCTCGTGGGACAGCGACAGACGGTAGAAATCGCTGCGGCTCTGGTTCGGGGCATAGCGGTCCCGATACTGGGCATCCATCGGCTTTCTTGCCTCGGCGCGCCGCGTGCCGAAGCCGAAGGACAGCGCGGTGCGGTCGCTCAGCGGCTGGTTGAACTGCGCGGAGACCTGGCGTTTGGTGAATTGCGGCTTGGGCCGGTCTTTCGGGTTCTCGCCATCCTCGGTGGCCAGCTTGTAATTCACCATGTCGTCATTCTGGAACCGGAAGCTGACCGAGCCGGAGGCGCGGTCGGTGCTCGGCCGCTTCAGGCGGTAATCCACCACCCCGCCCTGGAACCCGCCATGCTCGGCCGCGACGTTGGAATCGATCACCTCGACGCTCTCGACAAGCTCGCTGGGCACGAATTGCGTCTGCGAGTGCAGCCCGTAGAAGGAATAGAGATTGGGCTGGTTGTCCTCACGGTTGAGATCGGTCGAGGTGGTGGGGCTTTCGTTGCCGGTCAGCGCGTTGATGCCCACGCCGTCGATCATGAAATTGTTCTCGGTCACGCGCCCGCCCGAGATCGACAGCTCCTGCGGCTTCAGCGTGAGCACGTCATCGGTGTTCTGCCCGCCATCCTCGGCCGCGTCGTTGCGGTACTGCACGGTCGGCAAGGTGGTCAGCGCCATGTTCGCGTCGCCCGACCCGTCCGAGCGCGCCTCCAGCGCCCCGTCGGACAGGATCGTGGTTCCGATATCGTCCGCATCGCCGGTGACGATGGTGGTTCCGGTCGCCGCCTCTTCCTCCACGTCGATCGGATCGAGCGCGATCGCCTCCTGCGCCGCGAGCGTGGTGACTGTCATCGCCTGGAGCGCGGCAGCGGCGGCCGTCGCCATCAGCATGGCACGGTGACTCGGCATAAGCATCGTGATGTCCCTCTTTCCCGCCCGGGCGGGCCCTAAGTGCGTTTCTTTTTGTTTGGCTGGTACTTGCGCACTGGCTGCGCCGCGCGGACACGCGTGGCGGAGCCGTGCCTACTAATTCCGATAAAAACAGTCAAGACCGGGCCGGAGGTGACGTAGGGCACGCCGGCAGGCCCGCCGCGCGGCTCTTGCGACCGCTCCGCCAGGCAAATTCTTGCGGCATTCCCGAAACCGATCTGCTAGGGTATCGGAAAACCGTGAAAGAGGCCGGCATGAGCAGCAATGCCCTGATCGACGACACCCTGCGAGAGCGTATCATCGCGCAGCCCGAGACCATTCTGGACGATCAGGACGTGATGCGCGCCCTGATCGCCGCGAACGAGAAATCCATGGGCGGCAATATCGTCGATCTGCGCGGTATCGCCATGGACCGGCTGGAAAAACGCCTCGACCGGCTCGAAGACACGCATCGGAGCGTGATCGCCGCCGCCTACGAGAACCTTGCCGGCACCAACCAGGTGCACCGCGCGATCCTGCGCATGCTCGACCCGACGGAGTTCGAAGCCTTCCTGCGCGATCTCGGCGGCGAGGTGGCCGAGATCCTGCGGGTGGACCGGGTGCGCCTGGTGCTGGAAACCGTCCAGAGCCGGGACGAACCCGCCCTGCGCCGCCTGGGCCAGGTGCTTTCGGTGGCCGAGCCCGGCTTCGTCAATGCCTATCTCGGCGCCGAGCCCGGCGCGCCGGTGCGCCAGGTCACCCTGCGCCAGCTCCGGCTCGGCGCGGAGGAGGTCTATGGCAGCGCCGCGCCCGACATCCGCTCGGAGGCCTGCCTGCGGCTCGATTTCGGCGCAGGCCGCCTGCCCGGCATGCTGGCCATGGGCGCGGAGGATCCGCACCAGTTCACCCCGCAACAGGGCACCGACCTGCTGGCCTTCTTCGCCGGCGTGTTCGAACGCTCGATGCGCCGCTGGCTGTCGTGAGCGATCCGGCCGGCGCGCTGGTCTCCGCGGCGGCGCGCGATGCGCTGCAAGCCTGGCTCGAGGCCCTGAAGGCGCTCCGGTCCGCACCCGAGACCACGCTTTCGGCCTACCGCACCGACGTGCTGCGCTTCCTGGCCTTTCTGGCGCAGCATCACGGCGGGATGCAGGGCCTCGGGCCACTGACGCGCGTCAGCCATCAGGACATGCGCGCCTGGATGGCGCAGGAACGCGGTCGCGGCACCGGGCCGCGCTCGCTGGCCCGCCGGCTCTCGGCAGTCAAGAGCTTCTACCGCTTCCTTGCCGCGCGCGACGGGATCGACCCCTCGGTCGTGCTGTCGGTGCGCGCGCCGCGCCACCCGCGCAAGCTGCCACGCCCGCTGTCCGAGGACGCCGCCGCCGCGATGCTCGACCGGGTGGGCGCGCAGCATCCCCGGCCCTGGATCGCCGCACGCGACATCGCGGTCGTCACCCTGCTCTATGGCTGCGGGCTGCGGATCTCCGAGGCGCTCTCGCTCAGCGGCGCCGCGCTGCCCCTGGGCGAGAGCCTGCGGATCACCGGCAAGGGCGGCAAGGAGCGGATCGTGCCGCTGATCCCGGCCGCCCGCGCCGCCACCGAGGCCTATCTCGCCCTCTGCCCCTGGCCGGTGGCGCGCGACGCGCCGCTCTTTCGCGGCGCCCGCGGCGGCGCGCTCTCGCCCCGGCCGGTACAGAAGGTCATGGAACAGGCCCGGATGCAGCTGGGCCTGCCCGCCTCCGCCACGCCGCACGCGCTGCGCCACAGCTTCGCCACCCACCTGCTGAATGCCGGGGGCGACCTGCGGGCGATCCAGGATCTGCTGGGCCATGCCTCGCTCTCGACCACCCAGGCCTACACGGCCGTCGATACCGACCGGCTGATGGAGGTCTAC
>JBKHDP010000079.1:0-12678 GCA_046541255.1 Paracoccaceae bacterium
TCCATGCCGCCGCCGCGCATGGCGGTGGGGCGGTTCTCGCCCATCACCCAGCGCAACGCCTCCAGCAGGTTCGACTTGCCGCAACCGTTCGGCCCCACCACGCCAGTCAGCCCGTCTGCGATCACCAGCTCGGTGGGATCGACGAAGCTCTTGAAGCCGGCGAGCCTGAGTCTGGTGAAACGCAACGCGCCTGTCCCCGTGATTCCGATTGGCCACGAATGTGCGGCCTGCCGGGCGGCCCTGTCAATCACCGGCCGCAGCATCTGGTCTGCCTGACACGGTTTTCCACAAGATATTGGATATTTCCGGCTTGCTTGACGCGCCCGCGCCCGCGCGCGACATCTAGGGCCAGCAAGCAGGAGCGATGCGATGGCGATCATCATCGAGCCCGGCGATCCGCGCGAACCCGAAGCGCGTGCGCTGATCGAGCAGAGTCACGCGCTGATGCGGCGCCTGTTTCCGGCCGAGCCCAATCACGGGCTGAGTGCCGCGGCCCTGCGCGGCCCGGACATCCGCTTCTTCGTGGCCCGGGAATTCGACACCACCCTGGGGATCGCCGCACTGGCCCAGCGCCAGGGTTATGGAGAGGTCAAATCGCTCTTCACGGCGCCCTTCGCGCGCGGCCGCGGCGTGGGCCGCCGCCTGCTCGACCGGATCGAACTGGAAGCCCGGCACCTGAACATCCCGCTGTTGCGGCTGGAGACCGGCACCGGGCTGGACGAGGCGCTGGCGCTTTACCGCAAGGCCGGCTTCACCGATTGCGGCCCGTTTGGCGACTACGAGGAAAACGGCTCCAGCCTGTTCATGGAAAAGCCGCTGACCTGATCCGGCGTGCAATCGAGCTGCGCCCGGATCACCGACGGATCACCGGCAAGTTGCACCGGCACACAGCCCGAGGCCTGCATGATGGCGATCTCGGCCGCCCGGGCGACGCCGGCGAAGCGGGGAAAGGCGGCGACATCCAGCCGAATCGCCTCGGCCCGCCGGCCGGCGATCCGGATGTCGAACACGTGCCCGCCCGCCGCGATCCGCTGCGCCGGCAGGCCGAGGAAGTCCCGGCCCGGCATGTCGCAGCCCGCGAGGGCGGAAACCGCTGCCACGAGAAACAGAAGCCGCATCGTCGCAAGACAACGGAACAAGGTTAACAAAGGGTTTATGCGGGGCATGCCGCCGATCGCGCCTTCGGGCCGGAATGTCGCACTTCACATTCCAACCTCGGCATGTATATTACATTCCAAACATGGAATGCGAAAGGGAGACCCCCATGTCCGACGTTCTCAGACGCCCCGCCGATACCTATTCGCCGCTCTACTTCCTCGCCTCGCTGGGCGCGGGCGGGATCGCGGTAAGCTTCTTCATGTTCCTGATGTTCTGGGTGCCGCATGGCGATCGCCCCGTGCCGGTCTTCGAGGACATCGCCGCAGCCTTCGGCACCGGCGGGCTGCCGATGCAGCTGGCCATCGGAGTGGCGGCGATCGGCATCGCGATCTTCGCCTTTCTCAACATCAAGTCGCTGATCTGGAACCTGCGCAGCCTTGCCGCCTTCAAGCAGACGGAAGCCTACGGAAAACTGCGCAACTCCAATGCCGAGACCACCCTGCTGGCGATGCCGCTGGCGCTGGCCATGAGCGTGAACGTCATGTTCATCCTGGGCCTCGTCTTCGTGCCCCGGCTCTGGAGCATCGTGGAATTCCTCTTCCCGGCCGCGATGGTGGCCTTCGGCCTGATCGGCCTGCTGGCGCTGCGCATCATCGCCGATTTCCTGGGCCGGGTGCTGACCAGCGGCGGCGTGTTCGACGTGACGGCGCATAATTCCTTCGCGCAGCTTCTGCCTGCCTTCGCGCTGTCGATGGTGGCCGTGGGCTTTGCCGCCCCCGCCGCGATGAGCACCGCCACCGTGACGGTGGGCGCCGCGCTGGTGCTGTCCACCTTCTTCGGGATCACCGCGCTGGTCTATGCCGTCGTGGCCGCGATCACCGCCTTCAACTCGATGCTGCATTACGGCACCGCCAGGGAATCCGGCCCCACCCTGATGATCGTCGTTCCGATCATGACGGTTCTGGGCATCATGTTCCTGCGCCAGGATCACGGGCTGCACACCACCTTCGACACCCATGCCACGGCCGGCGAGACGATGGTGTTCCTGGCCCGCCTGCTGACCGTGCAGATCGTGTTCCTGGGCCTGGGCATGCTGGTGCTTCTGCGGCAGGGCTACTTCCAGGACTTCGTTCTGGGCGGCAAGACCTCGCCGGGCTCCTACGCGCTGGTCTGCCCCGCGGTGGCGCTGTCGGTGATGCTGCATTTCTTCCTCAACAAGGGTCTTGTCGAGGCTGCCGTGGTCGACAAGTTCTCGCTGGCCTACTGGGTGCTGAGCGCGCTGGCGCTGGCCTCGCAGGCAGTGGCGATCGCGCTGGTGGTCCGGCTCAACCGCCAGCATTTCGCCCGGACGATGCGGCCCGCCGCCGTGCCCGCGGAATAAGCCTGGCCGCGACATGTTGAAGGGCGCGTCCCGCGAGGGGCGCGCCCTTTCGCTTGCCTGCCCGGCGCCATGGTCATAAATTCTGACCAATCGACAGGAGCAGGCCATGCCCTTCCGCCCCGTCCAACCCGAGAAACTCTCCGCCGCGGTGATCCGCCAGATCGAGGAGCTGATCCTGCGCGGCATCCTGCGCCCGGGCGAGCGCCTGCCGGCCGAGCGCGAACTGGCCGAGCGGCTGGGCGTGTCGCGCCCGTCGCTGCGCGAGGCGCTGGCCGAGTTGCAGGCCCGCGGGCTGCTGACGGCGCGGGCCGGCGCGGGCATCTACGTGGCCGACGTGCTGGGCAGCGCCTTCTCGGAGGCGCTGATCCGGCTGTTCGCGGATCACGAGGAAGCGGTCTTCGACTACCTTTCGTTCCGCCGCGACATGGAGGGGCTGGCGGCGGAACGCGCCGCGCGCCACGCCTCGGATACCGACCTGCGGGTGATCCATACCCTGTTCGAGAAAATGCAGGCGGCCCATGCCCGCCCCGACCCGGAGGCCGAGGCGCGGCTGGACGCGGAGTTTCACCTGGCCATCATCGAGGCCAGCCACAACGTCATCATGCTGCACATGATGCGGTCCATGTATGACCTGCTGCGGCGGGGGGTGTTCTACAACCGGCAGGTGATGTTCGACCAGCGCACCACGCGAGAGCAGTTGCTGGACCAGCACCGCGCCATCGACGCCGCCCTGCAGGCGCGCGATCCCGCCGCCGCCCGCGCCGCGGTGGAGCGGCATCTGGATTACGTCCGGCGCGCCCTTTCCGACCAGCAGACGGCCCAGCGCAACGAGGCGCTGGCCCGCCAGCGGCTGGAGCACGAGCAGGCGCGCTGATCGCCTACCCGATGCATTCGGCCTCAGGCCTCGGTGGGGACGATGACGATTTCCACCCGGCGGTTCTGCGCCCGGCCCTCTGGCATGAGGTTGCTGGACACCGGCTGTGCTTCGCCCCGGCCCATGGTGCGGATGCGCCCGGGCGACACGCCCGCATCCAGCAGAACGCTTGCCACGGCGCCGGCGCGGCGCTCGGAAAGATCCTGATTGTAACCGGCATCGCCGACATTGTCGGTATGGCCGACGATCTGGACAGTGGAATCCGGGTAGGCCTGAAGATTGCCGGCCATGGATTGCAGATCGCGGCGCAGATCGGCGCGCACCTGCGTGCTGTCGGTGGCGAACAGGATGTCCTGCGGCAGCGTGACGATCAGGCTCTCGCCGGTATTCTCGATCCTCACGTCGTCATTGTCGAGATCGCGGCGCAGGTCGGCCTCCTGCCGGTCGAGCCGCGCGCCGATGACGCCGCCCGCCACGCCGCCGATCACCGCACCGCGCAGGGCGTTGCGCCGCCGCTCGTCGGGATTGTCGCCGGTGATGAGGCCGGTCACCGCACCCAGCGCGCCGCCCATCAGCACGCCTTGCCGGGTCTTGTCGCGCGGATCGTCGGGATCGACGGTGGCGGGATCGGTACAGGCGGTCAGCGCCAGCAGCGCCGCACCGGCCAGCAGGACCGGACGTCTGGATCGGATCATGGGAATTGCCCCTCTCGTCATTGCTCTACAGGCCGCGGCCTCAGGCTCGTGATACCCCAGCCGCGGCCTGCGCCCAACATGGCACGGGCCGGGGCTCGGCGGCAATCCGCCTGTGGCTCAGGCCTCTGCGCGAGCCGCCTCCCAGGCCAGCATCGCGCGCTTGACCGGCAGACCCCAGTGATAGCCCGTCAGCGCGCCCGACTGCGCGATGGCCCGGTGGCAGGGGATCAGCCAGCTGACCGGGTTGCGCCCCACCGCGGCCCCCACGGCGCGCGCCGCGCGGGGGTTGCCGACATGGCGGGCGATCTGCGCATAGGTGGTCACATGGCCCGAGGGGATCGCCAGCAGGGCCTCCCAGACCTTGATCTGGAACGGCGCCCCGATCAGTTGCACCCGCGCCTCGCCGCCCTGGCCGAACGCCGCCGCCACCCAGGGGGCCAGCGCCTGCGGGGCCTCGACGAAGGTCGCTTCGGGCCAGCGGCTCCTGAGGTCGGCCTCGGCCGCCGCGCGCCCGGTCTCGGCCGCAAAGGCCAGCCCGCAGAGGCCGCGTTCGGTGCCCATGGCCAGCACCTCGCCGAAAGGGCTGCCGAACCAGCCGCTGCGGATGGTCAGGCCGCGGCCGCGGCGCGCGTAGTCGCCCGGGCGCATCGCCTCCCAGCGCAGGAACAGGTCGTGCAGCCGTCCGCCGCCCGACAGCCCCGCCGCCCCGGCCGCCTCCAGCGTGGTGAACCGCTCGCGCAGCAGGCGCCTGGCCTCGCCCAGCGCCAGGTATTGCTGGTAGCGTTTCGGGCTGACCCCGACCCACTGGCTGAAAAGCCGCTGGAAATGCGCCGGGCTCATGTCCATGCGGGCGGCAAGGGCCTCCAGCGACAGCGGCGCCTCGGCCGCGTCGATCACGTCGAGCGCGCGGCGGATGACGCCATAGTGATAGCCCGTTTCGATCTGGTCCATGGTCGGTCTCCGGCAATCGTGCCACAGCCCTAGCCCGGCCGCGCGCCGGCCGCGACCCGGATGTTGCGCATCCCGTGCCTGCGGGGCATAGGACGGGCATGGCCCGCCAGCTCGATTATCACACGATCCGCGAGATCTTCACCCGCTTCCGTGCGGCCGAACCCGAACCGAGGGGCGAGCTGGAGCATGTGAACGCCTACACGCTGCTGGTGGCCGTGGCGCTGAGCGCGCAGGCCACCGATGCCGGCGTGAACCGCGCCACGCGCGCGCTGTTCAGGATTGCCGACACGCCCGAGAAGATGCTGGAACTGGGCGAGGAGGGCCTGATCGCGCATATCAGGACGATCGGACTCTACCGCAACAAGGCGAAGAACGTCATCAAGCTGTCGCGGCTGCTGGTCGAGCAGTATGGCGGCGAAGTGCCATCGTCGCGTGCCGCGCTTCAGGCGCTTCCCGGCGTGGGCCGCAAGACCGCGAATGTGGTGCTGAACATGTGGTGGCACTACCCGGCACAGGCGGTGGATACCCACATCTTCCGGCTGGGCAACCGCACGGGGCTTGCGGTGGGGCGCGACGTGGTGGCGGTGGAACGCGCCATCGAGGACAACGTGCCGGTGGAATTCCAGCGCCACGCACATCACTGGATGATCCTGCATGGCCGCTATGTCTGCAAGGCGCGCAAGCCGCTCTGTGGCACCTGTCTGATCCGGGATCTCTGCGAATACGAGGACAAGACCGAATGAAACGTTATCAGGTCGTGGGCATCGGCAACGCCATCGTCGATGTCATCAGCCGCTGCGACGACGCCTTCCTGCAACGGATGGGCATCGGCAAGGGCATCATGCAGCTGGTCGAGCGCGACCGCGGCGAGGCGCTCTATGACGCGATGGAGCATCGCACCCGCGCGCCCGGCGGCTCGGTCGCCAACACGCTGGCCGGGCTGGGCAATCTGGGCCTGTCCACGGCCTTCATCGGGCGTGTGCATGACGATGCGCTGGGCCGCTTCTATGCCGCCTCGATGGCAGAGGGCGGCACCGATTTCGTCAACCCGCCGGTGCCCGGGGGCGAGCTGCCCACCTCGCGCAGCATGATCTTCGTGACGCCCGATGGCGAGCGGTCGATGAACACCTATCTGGGCATCTCGGCCGAGCTGGGCCCCGAGGACGTGGACGGCACGGTGGCCGGCCAGGCCGAGATCCTGTTCCTGGAGGGCTATCTCTACGACAAGCCCAAGGGCAAGGATGCCTTCACCGCCGCCGCCCGCGCCTGCCGCGCGGCGGGGGGCAAGGCGGGGATCGCGCTGTCGGATCCGTTCTGCGTCGAACGCCATCGCGACGATTTCCGGGCGCTGGTGCGCGAGCTGGATTTCGTGATCGGCAACGAGCACGAATGGGAATCGCTGTACCAGACCGATCTGTCGGCGGCACTGGAACGGGCCGCGGCGGAAAGCGGGCTGGTCGTCTGCACCCGCTCGGGCCATGACGTGGTGCTGGTGCAGGGCGACGCGCGGGCGGTGGTGCCGGTGCAGGCGATCACGCCGGTGGACGCCACCGGCGCCGGCGACCAGTTCGCCGCCGGCTTCCTTTACGGGCTGGCCACCGGTCAGCCACTGGACGTGTCCGGCCGGATGGGCTGCGTGGCCGCGGCGGAGGTGATCTCGCATTACGGCGCACGCCCCGAGACGGATCTCCGGCGGCTCTTCACCGAGGCCGGCCTGCAGGTCTGAGCGGCGCGTTCGACGGCGCCTTTCGGGCCCGCCGCGCGAGAACGGGCGGCGGGCGCGCAGTGCCGATGCGCCTGCGGCGGCATGCGCCGCAGCAGGGGATTTCTTTCGGGCCCGGGGTCAGGCCGCGGCGAACCCGGCATCCAGCGCGTCGAGGATCGTCTGCACCTCCGCCTCGGTGATGGTAAGCGGCGGCGACATCAGGATATTGTGCATCCCCAGCCGCACCATCGCCCCGGCCTCGTAGGCCGTCTGGTGGATACGCGTCATGGTGGCGCTGTCCATCGGGGTCTTGGCGGCCCGGTCGGAGACCAGTTCCAACCCGGTCATCAGCCCGTGCCCGCCGCGGACATCGCCCACGATGTCATGTTTCCGCGCCAGTTCGAGGCAGCCCTCGTAAAGCTGGGTTCCGCGTGCGGCGGCATTGGTCCTCATGTCCAGCCGCAGCGTCTCGGACAGGCAGGCCGTCACCGCCGCCGCCCCCACCGGGTGTGCCGAGTAGGTATACCCATGATAGATCCCGGCCTCGCCGCTTCTGTCGTTCTCGAACACCTCGGCCACCTGCTCGTTCATCAGCGCCGCGCCCACCGGGAAATAGCCCGAGGTGATCCCCTTGGCGGTGCTCATCATGTCGGGCTTCACCCCCCAGTGCCGCGCGCCGGACCAGTCGCCGGTGCGGCCGAAGCCGGTGATCACCTCGTCGGAGATCAGCAGGATGCCGTGCCGGTCGCAGATCTCGCGCATCAGCGGCATGAAGCTTTCATGCGGCACGATCACCCCGCCCGCGCCCTGGATCGGCTCCATGATGAAGGCGGCGATGGTTTGCGCGCCCTGGAAGGCGATCTCGTCTTCCATTGCCGCGGCGATGTTCTGCGCCAGCGTGGCGGGATCGGTTTCGTGGAACGGGTTCCGATAGGTATAGGGGCTGGGCAGGTGGAAGCAGCCCGGCAGCAGCGGCTCGTAATTGATGCGGAAGCGGTTGTTTCCGTTCACGCTGGCGCCCCCGAAATGGGTGCCGTGATAGCCCTTCTTGAGGCTGAGGAACTTGGTTCGCGTGGGCTCGCCCCGCAGACGGTGATACTGCCGCGCCAGCCGCAGGCAGGTTTCCACCGAATCGGAACCGCCCGAGGTGAAGAACACCCGCGCGATCCCGTCCTCGGCGAAGAACTCCCGCACCGCCCAGCTGGCCTCGATCGCGGTCGGATTGGTGGACCCGGCGAAGGCCGAGTAATAGGGCAGATCATGGAGCTGTTTCGCGATCGCGTCCTTCACCGCGTCGTTGGAATAGCCCAGATTGACGCACCAGAGCCCGCCCACGGCATCGACGACGCGATGGCCTTCGAGATCGGTGATATGCACCCCTTCGGCGCTGGTGATGATCTTCGGCGGATGGGCCAGGCTGTCGCCCGGCGCGCCCATCGGATGCCAGAGGTGGCGGGCGTTGTTCTCCTTCAGGAAGTTGTCATCTTTCATGGCGGCCTCGCTGCTGGGTTTTTCCGATACCTACCACCGCCGCCGTCCAAGTCCAGCGCCGCGCGCCTCCGGCGCCATCGCCGCCGCAGACCCGGCGATGGCCCCGTCACCCCCAGCCGCGCCCGGATGGACAGCACGCCGCGCCCGATGTAGTCAGGCCCGATCATGGCGAAGAAGAAGACATCCGATCCCAATTACCGGGTCGTGGCGGAGAACCGTCGCGCCCGCTACGACTACGCGATCGAGGACGATCTCGAATGCGGCATCATGCTGCTGGGTTCGGAGGTGAAATCGCTGCGCGAGGGCGCCGCCAACATCGCCGAGAGCTACGCCGCGGTGGAGGATGGCGAGCTGTGGCTGGTCAACAGCTACATCGCCCCCTACGAGCAGGCCAGGACCTGGGGCCATGAAGAGCGCCGCCGCCGCAAGCTTCTGGTCAGCCGAAAGGAGCTGGCCCGGCTCTGGTCCGAGACCCAGCGCAAGGGCATGACGCTGGTGCCGCTGGTGCTCTATTTCAACCACCGCGGGATCGCGAAGCTCAAGATCGGCATCGCCAAGGGCAAGAAGACGGTGGACAAGCGCGCCACCGAGGCCAAGCGCGACTGGCAGCGCCAGAAGCAGCGCCTGCTGAAGGATCACGGCTGAGCGCCGGCGGGGGCGGCCTTGCCGTGCCCGCGCCTTGGTAGTAGGCAGGGCCAGGACGACAGGAGGGGCGCTGCATGGCACAGGACGATCCGAGGATTCTGGTCTCTACCGACTGGCTGGCGGCGCATCTGAACGACCCGGACCTGCGGGTGCTGGACGGCTCGTTCTACCTGCCGGAGATGGGGCGCGACGCCCGGGCCGAATATGCCGAAGGCCACATCCCCGGCGCGCGCTTCTTCGACATCGACGACATCGCCGACCAGCGGTCGGACCTGCCGCATATGGCGCCCCCGCCCGAGAAGTTCATGTCGCGCCTGCGCGCGATGGGGGTGGGCGACGGTCATCAGGTGGTGGTCTATGACGGGGCGGGCCTGTTCTCGGCGCCCCGGGTCTGGTGGACCTTCCGCCTGATGGGCAAGACCGACGTGGCGGTGCTGGATGGCGGCTTGCCCAAGTGGAAGGCCGAGGGCCGCCCGCTGGAGGATCTGCCCCCCGTGGTGCGCGACCGGCACATGACGGCGCGGCGCCAGAACCACCTGGTGCGGGATGTCACGCAGGTGGCCGCGGCCTCCAAGCTGGGCGATCACGAGATCATCGACGCGCGCGCACCCGGGCGGTTCCGCGGCGAGGACCCCGAGCCCCGCGAGGGGCTGCGCGGGGGCCATATCCCCGGTTCGCGCAACCTGCATTACCGCGCCCTGCTGAACGACGACGGCACGATGAAGGACGAGGCCGGCCTGCGCGCGGCCTTTGCCGCGGCCGGCGTGGACCTCTCCAGGCCCGCGATCACCACCTGCGGCTCGGGCGTGACCGCCGCGATCCTCAGCCTGGCCATGGAACGGCTCGGCAAGACCGACCATTCGCTTTACGACGGCTCCTGGGCCGAATGGGGGCTGTTCCCCACCCTGCCCGTCGCAACCGGAGACGACTGATGTTCGACCAGCTCAAGGCGCAACCCGCCGACAAGATCCTCGCCCTGATGCAGGCCTACAAGGAAGACCCGCGCGAGACCAAGATCGATCTCGGCGTGGGCGTCTACAAGAATCCCGAAGGCGTGACGCCGATCATGCGCGCCATCAAGGCGGCCGAGAAGCAGCTGTGGGAACGCGAGACCACCAAGGCCTATACCGGGCTGGCGGGCGATCCGGCCTTCGCCGACGCGATGATCGCGCTGGTTCTGGGCGACGCGGTGGCCCGTGACCAGGTCGCCGCGGTGGCCACGCCCGGCGGCACCGGCGCGGTACGCCAGGCCTTCGAACTGGCGCGGATGGCCAGCCCGGGCCTGCGCGTCTTCGTCTCGGACCCGACCTGGCCCAATCACCTGTCCATCCTCCGGCATCTGGACATCGAGACCATCCCCTACCGCTATTTCGACAGCGAAACCGGCGGGGTGGATTTCGAGGGCATGCTGGCCGATATCGGTGCGGCGATGCCCGGCGATCTCGTGCTGCTGCATGGCTGCTGCCACAACCCCACCGGCGCCAACCTGAACATGGCGCAATGGCGCGACGTGGTGGCCACGCTGGAAAAGACCGGCGCGACGCCGATGATCGACATCGCCTACCAGGGTTTCGGCGACGGGCTGGAAGAAGACGCCGCTCCCACGCGGCTGGTGGCCTCCGCCCTGCCGGAGACCCTGATCGCGGCCAGCTGCTCGAAGAATTTCGGCATCTACCGCGAGCGCACGGGCCTGCTTATGGGCGTGACGCAAGAGGCCGGGCGCCGCGCCCTGCTGCAGGAAAACCTCGCCTATCTCAACCGGCAGAACTTTTCCTTCCCGCCCGATCACGGCGCGCGCCTGGTGACCATGGTGCTCGCCGACCCCGAGCTGCGCGCCGATTGGCAGGCGGAGCTGGAAGAGGTGCGGCTGGGCATGCTGGCATTGCGCGAACAGCTGGCCGGCGAATTGCAGCGCCTCTCCGGCTCGGACCGTTTCGGCTTCCTCGCCCAGCATCGCGGCATGTTCTCGCGGCTGGGCACATCGCCCGAGAAGGTCGAGACACTGCGCGCCGATCACGGGATCTACATGGTCGGCGATTCACGGATGAACATCGCCGGCCTGAACCGCGACACCGTACCGATCCTGGCGAAGGCGATCATCGACTCGGGCATCTGAACGGGCGCCTCTCCCGCGCGACGGGCCGGCCCGTCGCGCACCGCCCGGTCACAGCCGGACGCGACCTCCCGGCTCCAGCAGGAAGGCCTCGCGCCCCTCGAACACCGCCGGAACCAGGTCCCGTCCATGCCCCGCCCCGCCATCCAGGTTGATCCGGTTGCCGCAATGCACCGGGTAGGGCTGCGCGGTATGGCCATGCACCACCAGCCAGGGATGCGCGCCGGTCCAGTCGAGGAACTCGTCGCGGATCCAAAGAAGATCCTCTGGATCCTGCGCCGCCAGGGGCACCCCGGGCCGGATGCCGGCATGCACGAAGAGCAGATCGCCCGCAATGTGCCAGAGCGGCAGGTCGCCCAGAAAGCGCCGATGCGCCCCGGGCACCGCGCCTCGGGCCGCCGCCAGAACCTCCTGCGTATCCCGCTGCCCGGCATCGACCCCGTAGGAGGCCAGCGTCTCCACCCCGCCCAGCCGCGGGTGCAGCCAGCCGGCCCCGCCGCGCACCCGCGGATGGAAAAGCGCGCCGTGCTCGAGGAACCGCTGGAACAGCAGGTCGTGATTGCCCTTGAGCACGGTCCAGGAGCGCCCCCCGGCGCAGCCGCGCCGCAACAGCTCGATCACGCCGCGGCTGTCCGGCCCCCGGTCCACCAGGTCGCCCAGGAACACCACCGGCGCGTGGCTGCCGCCATCGGCCTCGATCCGCTCCAGTGCCGATTCCAGCTTGTCCCGGTGCCCGTGAATGTCCCCGATCGCGTAAACCGTCATCTCGCCTCCCGACAGGGCACCAGATGGCGCAAGGGGCGGCACCGTTCAAGTGCGCCGCCCCCCTCTGCTTCTTCTTGGACGAAATATCCCGGGGGTGAATTGCCCGGCACGGGCAAGAGGGGGCAGCGCCCCCTTGCCGCGCTTTCCGTCAGGACGCCACGTCGAATTCCAGTGGCTTGACCTGGCCGAACATGCCCGTCTGCGACAGTTCGTCGACCACCGGAGCGGGCACCGGCGCATCGACATAGAGCAGCGCGATCGCCTCGCCATTGGCGGCGGTGCGGCCCAGGGTGAAGTTGGCGATGTTCACGCCGTTGCGCCCCATGGTCTGGCCCAGCGTGCCGATGATGCCCGGCACGTCCTCGTTGGTGGTGTAGAGCATGTGCCGGCCGATCTCGGCATCGATATTGATGCCCTTGATCTGGATGAAGCGCGGCTTGCCGTCCGAGAACACCGTGCCCGCGATCGACCTTTCGCGCTTGGAGGTGACCACGGTCACCTTCAGATAGCCCTCGAACACGCCCGACTTGGCCTGTTTCGTGGTGGAGACCTTGATCCCGCGCTCGGCGGCGATCACCGGGGCCGACACCATGTTCACGTCCGGGTTCGCGCGCTTCATGATTCCCGCGATCGTCGAGCAGTTCAGCGCCTCGAGATTCATCTCGGCCGCCACCCCGTCATAGAGGATGTTGATCGCCTTGACCGGCTCGTCGGTCATCTGGCCGATGAAGCTGCCCAGGTGGTCGGCCAGCTTGATCCAGGGGCCCATCACCTTGGCTTCCTCGGCGGTGACCGAGGGCATGTTGAGCGCGTTGGTCACCGCGCCGGTCAGCAGGTAGTCCGACATCTGCTCGGCCACCTGCAGCGCCACGTTTTCCTGCGCCTCCGTGGTGGCCGCACCCAGATGCGGGGTGCAGACCACGTTCGGCAGGCCGAAGAGCGGGTTCTCGGTCGCGGGTT
>JBKHDP010000080.1:0-12673 GCA_046541255.1 Paracoccaceae bacterium
CCGGCGATTATATGTCGGCCATGACGCTGCATATCCCGTTCGACAATTCCTATGCCGCCCTGCCCGAGGGCTTTTTCGCCCGCCAGGCGCCGACCCCGGTCAGGGCGCCGCGGCTCTTGGCGTTCAATCGCCCGCTGGCCGACCTTCTGGGCATCCGCGCCGATGACGAGGAAGACCTTGCCCGCGTCTTTGCCGGCAATGCGCTGCCCGAGGGCGCGGCGCCCCTGGCACAGCTCTACGCCGGGCACCAGTTCGGCCAGTTCAATCCGCAGCTTGGCGACGGCCGTGCCCTGCTGCTGGGCGAGGTGGTGGGCCATGACGGGCTGCGCCGCGACATCCAGCTCAAGGGTTCGGGTCGCACGCCCTTCTCGCGCATGGGAGACGGGCGCGCGTGGCTGGGCCCGGTGCTGCGCGAATACCTGGTGTCCGAGGCGATGGCCGCGCTTGGCATTCCCACCACGCGGGCGCTGGCCGCCGTGGCCACCGGCGAGCCGGTGCTGCGCGAGGATGGCCCGCTGCCCGGCGCGGTGCTGGCGCGGGTGGCGGCCAGCCATATCCGCGTCGGCACCTTCCAGGCCTTCGCCGCCCGACGCGACATCGCCGCGCTGCGCCGCCTGCTCGACTACACGCTGGCGCGCCACTACCCGGAGGCCGAGGGCCCGGCCGGGCTGCTCGACGGGGTGATCGAGGCCCAGGCCCGGCTGGTCGCGGACTGGATGGCGGTGGGCTTCATCCACGGGGTGATGAATACCGACAATTGCGCGCTCTCGGGCGAAACCATCGACTACGGCCCCTGCGCCTTCATGGACGACTACCACCCGCAGACGGTATTTTCCTCCATCGACCGGATGGGCCGCTACGCCTTTGGCAGCCAGCCGCAGATCGTCGTCTGGAACATGGCGCAGCTGGCCTCCGCGCTGGTGCCGCTGATGCCCGACCAGGAGGCCGCGATCGCCCGCTTCACCGAGGCGGTGCATGCCATGCCCGCCCGGATCGAGGCGGAATGGCTGGCGCGGTTCCGTGCCAAGCTGGGCCTGACCCGCGCCGAGGCGGGCGATGCCGCGCTGATCGAGGATCTGCTGACGCTGATGGCCGAGCAGGGCGCGGATTTCACCAACACCTTCCGCGGGCTGATCGACGGCACCGCGCGCGCGCAATTCACCGACCCTGCCGCCTTCGACACCTGGGAGACACGCTGGCGCACCCGCCTCGCCGGCGAGCCCGACCCGGAGGCCAGGATGCGCCGGGCCAACCCTTCGGTCATCCCCCGCAATCACCGGGTGGAACAGATGATCCAGGCGGCGGTGGCGGGCGACATGGCCCCGTTCGAGCGGATGATGGCAGTTCTGGCCGCGCCCTATGAGGACCAGCCCGAGGCGGCAGAACTCAAGCGCCCGCCCGCCCCGGACGAGCGTGTCCACGCCACCTTCTGCGGCACCTGACGGCACAGGCCCCGGACGCGGGGCGACAGCCCCGTGCCCATCGCCCTTCCGTCGCCCGCGCAAATCGCCTAGAACTGCGTCCACCCGAAACCACCGGAGTTGGCCGATGTCCGACAGCATCATCGAGCGTTGCGAGGCCCGGGGGCTGCGGATGACCGGGCAGCGCCGCACCATCGCCGCGGTGCTGCAGGAGGCCGAGGACCATCCCGATGTCGAAGAGCTGCATTCGCGCGCCGCGTCGCGCGATTCGGGCATCTCGCTGGCGACCGTCTATCGCACGGTGAAGCTGTTCGAGGAGGCCGGCATCCTGGAGAAGGTGGATTTCGGCGACGGGCGCGCGCGCTACGAGGATGCCGAGCGCGCGCATCACGACCACCTGATCGACATGGTCTCGGGCGAGGTGATCGAATTCTGCGATCCCGAGATCGAGGCGCTGCAGGAACGCATCGCCGCGCGGCTGGGATACCGGCTTCAGGGCCACAAGCTCGAACTCTACGGCGTGCCCGTCAGGAAATCCCCGAAGGACGGCTGATCGCGCGGCTCACGGCCCCGCGCATCGGCTCTGGCCATCCCCCGCGAACAGGCGTAGCGGAGCGCCCGAGCGCCGGGCATCGGCGCGCGACCCGACGCAGCCCGGCTGCGGCGGGGATGTCTCGGGATCAATGAAGGACCGGCGCGATGAGCGAGAACCTGCGGGGCATCCTGCTGATGGTCGTGGCGATGTTCTGCTTCGCCATCGAGGACCTTTTCATCAAGAAGATGGGCGCCGCGATGCCCACCGGGCAGATCATGATGCTGCTGGGCGCAGGTGGCACTCTGGCCTTCGGCCTGCTGGCCCTGCGGCGGCGCGAGCGGGTGTTCTCGGCCCGGCTGCTGAGCTGGACGGTGCTGCTGCGCAACCTGGGCGAGGTGATGGGCGCGGTGGGATTCGTCACCGCGATCGTGCTGACGCCGCTCTCCTCGGCCACGGCGATCCTGCAGGCGCTGCCACTGGCGGTGACGCTGGGCGCGGCGCTGTTCCTGAACGAGCCGGTGGGCTGGCGCCGCTGGTCGGCCATCGTGCTGGGGTTCGCCGGGGTTCTGATGATCGTGCGGCCGGGGCTGGCGGGGTTCGATCCCTATTCGCTCTTCGCGGTGCTGGGGGTGGCCGGGCTGGCGCTGCGCGACCTGACCACCCGGGTCGTGCCGCGCGATGTCTCGACCCTGGTGCTGTCGGTCTGGGGCTTTCTGGTGCTGGTGCCCACCGGCGCGGTGCTGCTGGCGGTTTCGGGCGGTGCCCTGGCGCCGGGCGGGACGCAATGGGCGCAACTGGCCGCCGCGGTGGCGATGGGCGTGGGCGGGTACTACACCCTCACGCTGGCGATGCGGATGGGCGATGTGGCCGCGATCGCCCCGTTTCGCTACAGCCGCTTGGTTTTCGGGCTGAGTATCGGGATCGTCGTCTTCGGCGAGCGCCCCGACGGCTGGACGCTGGCCGGCGCTGCGCTGGTGATCGGCTCCGGGCTCTACACCCTGGCGCGCGAGGCCCGGCTTGGCCGCAGGCGGGGCGCGCTGGCGCAGGGTGCGGGAAGCCTGGGCAAGGCCGAACCGCGCCCGCCGGCGTGACACCCCTGTTTCGCCCCTGTTGCCCGACCCGGCGCAGGTGGTAAAGGCTGCATCAACGCCGCTTTTCACGAGGGACAGACAGACATGAGCACGATCATCGACATCATCGGCCGCGAGATCCTCGACAGCCGGGGCAACCCCACCGTCGAGGTGGACGTGATCCTGGAGGACGGCACCGCGGGCCGCGCCGCCGTGCCCTCGGGCGCCTCCACCGGCGCGCATGAAGCGGTGGAGCGGCGCGACGGCGACAAGGCGCGCTATCTTGGCAAGGGCGTGCTGGAGGCGGTGGCCGCGGTCAATGGCGAGATCGCCGAGGCGCTGGCGGGCATGGATGTCACCGAACAAGTGGCCCTCGACGAGGCGATGATCGAGCTCGATGGCACCCCGAACAAGGCCCGGCTGGGCGCCAACGCGATCCTGGGGGTCAGCCTGGCGGCGGCCAAGGCGGCGGCGGAATTCACCGCCCAGCCGCTCTATCGCTATGTGGGCGGCACCTCGGCGCGGGTGCTGCCGGTGCCGATGATGAATATCATCAACGGCGGCGAGCACGCCGACAACCCGATCGACGTGCAGGAATTCATGATCATGCCCGTCGCGGCCGGGAACATCCGCGAGGCGGTGCGCATGGGGGCCGAAGTGTTCCACACGCTGAAGAAGGAGCTGTCGGCGGCGGGGCTGGCCACGGGCGTTGGCGACGAGGGCGGCTTCGCGCCCGCGCTCGCCTCCACCCGCGACGCGCTGGATTTCATTCTGCGCAGCATCGAGAAGGCCGGCTACAGGCCGGGCGAAGAGATCTTCCTCGCGCTGGATTGCGCGGCGACCGAGTACTTCAAGGATGGGAAATACGTGCTTGCGGGCGAAGGAAAAACCCTCTCCGCGGAAGAGAATGTCGACTGGCTGGCCGAACTCTGCGACGATTACCCGATCATCTCGATCGAGGATGGCTGTGCCGAGGATGACTGGGACGGCTGGCGCGCGCTGACCGAGCGGCTGGGTGCACGGCTGCAACTGGTGGGCGACGATCTGTTCGTCACCAACCCGGCGCGGCTGGCGATGGGGATCGAGAAGGGCTGCGCCAATGCGATGCTGGTCAAGGTCAACCAGATCGGCACGCTGACAGAGACGCTGCAGGCGGTGGACATGGCGCATCGCGCCCGCATGACCAACGTGATGAGCCATCGCTCGGGCGAGACCGAGGATGTCACCATCGCCGATCTGGCGGTCGCCACCAATTGCGGTCAGATCAAGACCGGAAGCCTGGCCCGCTCGGACCGGCTGGCGAAATACAACCAACTGATCCGCATCGAGGAAATGCTGGGCGAGACGGCAACCTATGCCGGGCGCTCGATCCTGCGTGGCTGAGCGCAAACGGTTTCGGCAGGGGACGGGTGCCGCCCCCTGCCTGTGTCACGGCGTCTCGGGGGATCAACCGTCCGGACAGGGCGCGCGGTAATAGCTGCCATCGCCGCGCGCATAGGCGCAATTGCCGGTGGACTGGTTGCGCGCAACCACGGTGCCCGCGGCAGCGCCGCCCAGCGCCGAGATCAGGCGCCAGTCGTCATCAGCCTCCAGCACGTCGGCCGCGATCAAACCCGCGGCGGCGCCTCCGGCCATGCCGACGGCGGTGCGTTCGGTTTCGCTCAACGGGGTATCGCAGGCCGACAAGGCCAGCACGGCAGCGGCCAGCCCGCCCCAGAGAATTCCTGATCTCGTTTCCATTTGTCCTCTCCCTTCATCGTTCCGATCCGGCCCAAGGCCGGCAGGGCCGGTGGTCATTCCCACCAGCCTTCATCCACCGATTCCTTGTCGCGGAGTTCTTCCTGGGACAAGTTCGTGACCACGGCGTGGTTGGCCTCGCCCTCCGGCACCAGCTTGACCGAGGCGAGTTCGAGCATCACGTGCTTGTCACCGATATCGAGAAAGCCGCCAACCTCGGCCACGACGCCGACCATCTCGCCGTCCTGATCGAGAACGATGTCCTCGATCTCGCCGACATCGCTCCAGCCCTCGTCGACACCGTCAAAGCGCATGTCGGTCTCCCACTCGTCGGCTTCGGCCATGGTGTAGACATTTCCGCCCAGGATGTCGCGAGCGCGCATCAGGTCGTCGTCGCCCGACATTCCGGAACCGTCCTGCGCCAGCACGGGCGCACCAAGAGCGATCACCGCGGTGGTTGCAAGGATGCGTTGCATGAGTGCCTCCTTTCAAGCTTCATGCCTGTTCAACGACGCGGGCGCGAGTCACGTTCCAAGAGAATCGGAAATCCGGCGGAGCGACGCCGAAAGGGAGAGCGGGATGACACCCCAGGAGATCATCGCGGCGCTGGAACTGGAGCCCCATCCGGAAGGCGGGCATTACCGGCAGACCTGGGAGGCCGCGGGGCCGGGGCGGCCCGCGGGCACCTGCATCTACTACCTGCTGCACGCGGGCGAACGCAGCCACTGGCACCGGGTGGACGCAGCCGAGATCTGGCATTTCTACGCGGGCGATCCGTTGCTGCTGAGGCTGGCGGAAACCGACGCCGGCCCGGCACGCGACCATGTGCTGGGCCCCGACCTGGCGGCGGGCGCCCGGCCGCAGATCCTGGTGCCGGAAGGCCATTGGCAGGCGGCCCGGCCGCTCGGCGATTGGGCGCTGGTGGGCTGCACCGTCAGCCCCGGTTTCCGCTTCGAGGGCTTCGAACTGGCCCCGCCCGGTTTCGACATCCTGCGCTGAGCGGGGCTTGCCAAGACGCCACGCCTGGCGCTAGCTGCGGCACATGGAATTGCGCTATCACACCCCGCTCACGCCCGAGGAACAACTGGCCCACGGCCTGCCCGAGCCCTGGCCGCTGGCGCTGGCCGACCGGGTGCGCTGGGGCGAGCTGGACCGGCTGAACCACGTGAACAACGTGGCCTATCTGCAATGGCTGGAAAGCGCGCGGATCCGGTATTTCGGGATGCGCGGCCTGGGCGGCGGGCCGGACGATCCGGTGACGGTGATCCGGCGCGGCGAGATCGAGTGGCTGGCCGAGATGCGGGCGGAGGAGGATTACATCGTCACCACCCGCTGCACCGGCTTTCGCAACACCAGTTTCAGCCTGGCCAACGAGATCTGGGCGGGCGGGACATTGCGCGCGACCTTCGCCTGCGTGATCGTGCTGCTGCGGCCGGACGGCGCGGGCCGCGCGCCCCTGCCCGACGACATGGTGCGCCTGTTCCGGCAGATCGACGGCGCCGCCCAGGGCTGAGCGGGGCGCTCAGCCCCCCTGCCCGCGCAGATACGCCACCAGCCCGGCGGTGGAGCCGTCCTTGCCCTCGGCGCCTTCCTCCCCGGCCAGGACCGGGCCCAGCGCCGAGGCCAGTTCCTTGCCCAGTTCCACCCCCCATTGATCGAAGGAATTGATCCCCAGGATCACCCCCTCGGCAAAGACCCGGTGCTCGTAAAGCGCCACGATCCGGCCCAGCGTCTCGGGATCGAGCTGCGGATAGGCCAGCGTCACCGAGGGGCGGTTGCCGGGAAACACCCGGTGGCGGGCCTGGCGTTCCAGCGCGTCCCCGGTGAACCGGCCCGCCAGCAGGGCGCGGGCCTCATCCAGCGAACGGCCGCGCATCAATGCCTCGGACTGCGCCAGGCAATTGGCCACCAGCAGCCGGTGATGATGCGCCAGTTGCGGCTCGTGCCCGCGCGCGGCCACCAGGAATTCGCAGGGCACCACCTCGGTACCCTGGTGGACAAGCTGCATGAAGGCGTGCTGGCCATCGGTGCCCGGCGCGCCCCAGACAACCGGGCCCGAGGGCCGCGACAGGGCGCTTCCATCCATCGCCACGCGCTTGCCGTTGCTCTCCATTTCCAGCTGCTGAAGATAGGCCGGCAACCGCGCCAGCCGCTCGTCGTAGGGCAGCACGGCGCGGGTGGCATGGCCCAGCACCTGCCGATGCCACAGACCCGTGAGCGCCAGCATCAGCGGCATGTTGGCCTCGGGCGCGGATTGCAGGAAATGCGCATCCATCCAGCGACCGCCATCCAGGAAGGCGCGGAAGCGCTCGGGTCCGATGGCGATCATCAGCGACAGTCCGATCGGCCCCCAGACCGAATAGCGCCCGCCCACCCAGTCGGCGAATCCGAAGACCCGTTCGGGCGGGATGCCGAAACCGGCCGTCCTGTCCTCTGCGGTGGACACCGCCGCGAATTGCGCCGCCGGGTCGGCCACGGCCCGCCCCATCCAGTCGCGCAGGGTGGCGGCGTTGGTCATCGTCTCGACGGTGGTGAAGGTCTTGGAGGCGACGATGGCCAAAGTGGTTTCCGGGTTCAGCCCGGCCAGCGTGTCGGCCGCGGCGGCCCCGTCGACATTGGACAGGAAATGGCAGCGCGGCCCGTCATGGTAGGGCGCGAGCGCCCTGACCGCCATGGCGGGGCCCAGGTCGGACCCGCCGATGCCGATATTGACCACGTCGGTAATCGGCCCGCCCTGCCCGGTGAACCGGCCGGCGCGCAGCGCGCCGGCGAAGGCCTGCATCCGGGCCAGGGTCTCGCGGATGCCGGGACGGATGTCCTGGCCGTCCACATGCATCGGCGGGCCATCCGGGTCGCGCAGCGCGGTATGCAGCACCGCGCGGTGCTCGGTCTCGTTGATCGGCGCCCCCGCCATCATCGCGCGGGCGCGGCCCGGCAGATCGGCGCCATCGGCCAGCGCGATCAGGGCGGCGCGGATCCCGGCATCGAGATTGGTCTTGGAATAGTCGAACAGCATGCCGCCCGCGCGAACGGAAAATGCCTCCGCCCGGCGCGGATCGGCCTCGAACAGGGACAGGATCGCCCGGTCCCGGTGTCGCGCGGCGAAATCGTCCAGCCGGGACCATGCCGCCCGCATCGCGCTCATTCCGCCCAATGCACGGTCATCCCCGACATCACCGCGCGGATCGGCGCCTCCATCGGGTCGAGCTCCTGCGCGCGCTCCAGCGCCGCGCGCTTGGCCTCGCCCATGATGAGCAGATGCTTTGACAACGCCCCGTCCAGCGCGGGCGCGGTCAGGCTGATCCGCGGCTCGGGCACGCCCGGCGCGCGCAGCGCGACCAGCGGCGGGGCGTCCTCGGCCAGCGCGGCCTCCAGCCCCTCGGCTTCCGGAAACAGCGAGGCACAATGCATGTCCTCGCCCATGCCCAGCAACAGCACCGACAGCGGCAGGCGCGGCCGGATCGCCTCGGAAAGGTCTTCCAGCGCCTCTTCCGGCGTCCCGGTCGGCCGGTACATCGGCACCAGGCGCGCCGCGGCGGCCCGGTCGGTCAGCAGTCGCTCGCGCACCAGCCGGGTGTTGGAGCGCGGATCGTCCTGCGCCACCCAGCGCTCGTCGGTAAGGATCACGTCCACCGAAGCCCAGTCGAGCGTCGCCCCGCAGAGCGCATCGAAGACCGGCCCCGGCGACGTGCCGCCCGGCACGGCGAAAAGCACCCGCTCGTCATTGCGCAGCGCGGCGTTGATCTCGCCCGCCAGCTTGTTGGCGAGATCCATCGCCAGCAATTCGCGATCGGCATATTCGATGATGTTCATTCTCGTATCTCCCGCCAGCGGCGCCCTTCCCGGTGCATCAGCATCAACGCGTCATCCGGCCCGGATGATCCGGCGTCGTAGGGTTTCGGCACGTCTCTGCGCGCCTTCCAGCCCTCGATGATCGGATCGGTCCAGCCCCAGGCGGCCTCCACCTCGTCGCCCCGCATGAACAGCGTCTGGTTCCCGCGGATCACATCCATGATGAGCCGCTCATAGGCGTCGGGGATATCCTCCGCCTCCGGGCCCAGCGCCTCCGCGAAGGACATGTCCAGCGGCACGTCCACCAGGCGCATGCCGCCCGGACCGGGCTCCTTGATGGTGACATCCAGGGTGATGCCCTCGTTCGGCTGCAACTGGATCGCCAGCACGTTGCGGTGCTGCGTTCCGTCATCGCCGAAGATCGAATGCGGCGTGTCCTTGAACACGATGGCGATTTCCGAACTGCGCGCCCGCAACCGCTTGCCGGTGCGCAGGTAGAACGGCGTGCCCGCCCAGCGCCAGTTCGAGACATGGACCTTGAGGGCCACGAAACTTTCGGTGGTGGAACGCGGCTGTTCCACATCCTCGCGATAGCCGTTGATGCCGTTGGCCGGCGCGTATTGTCCCAGCACAAGATGATGCGGCGCCACCGGGTCGAGCGCGCGGATCACCTTGAGCTTCTCGTCGCGCACCGGGTCGGGCTCGAACCGGGCGGGCGGCTCCATCGCGATCAGGCACAGTAGCTGCATCAGGTGGTTCTGCATCATGTCACGCATGGCGCCGGCACGGTCGTAATAGCCGGCCCGCCCGGCCACGCCCACCGTCTCGGCCACTGTGATCTGGATGTGATCCACATATTGAGAATTCCACAGCGGCTCGAACAACATGTTGCCGAAACGCACCGCCATCAGGTTCTGCACCGTCTCCTTGCCCAGATAATGATCGATCCGGTAGATCTGTTCCTCGGCGAAATGCCGCGCCAGCATGACGTTGAGCGCGCGCGCGCTCTGCAGGTCGCGGCCGAATGGCTTTTCCACCACCACCCGGCAAGCCGGGCACGCCAGGCCATGCGCGTGCAACCGCTCGGCCAGGTCGCCGAAAAGCGACGGGCCCACCGAGAAATAGAACACCCGCACCACGTCAGACCGGCAGTGGCGGGCCAGCTCGGCCCAGCCGTCATCGCCGCGGGCATCCAGCGTGACATAGGCCAGCCGATCGAGAAAAGCCTCCAGCATGCCGGGCTCGCAATTCGCGCCCGCGTGATCCTGCACCGCGCCGGTCACGAAGCCGCGCCATTCCGCCGGGCTCATCGCGCTTCGCGCCGCACCCACGATCCGCGCCTCCGTCGGAATCTGGCCCGCGCAGAACCGCCGGTAGAGCCCCGGCAGGATCTTGCGGCGCGCCAGGTCGCCGGTGGCGCCGAAGATCACCAGGTCGAATGGATCGACGGGTATGACACGCGAGACCATGGCGGCTCCGGTTGGTGGCGGTTTCGTGGCAGTTAGCGCTAACGTGCCCATTCCTACCAGATTATGCGGGAAAGTCTAACATCCGCGCAACGGTTGCGACAGCCGGGCTCATCGCGGCCGCGAAACCGTACCGCCGCCCACCAGCGCGCGCACGCCGGTGGTGGCGGGCCCCGAGGTCGGCAGCCCGCGGGCCACCCGCACCGCCAGATGCGCGAAGGCCTGCGCCTCCAGCATGTCGCCATCCAGCCCCACCGCCTCCACCGGATCGACCGGGCAGTCGAGCCCCGCGCGCAGCATCTCCATCATCACCGGGTTGAGGCGCCCGCCGCCGGTGACGAGCACCCTTTCGGGCGGCGCCGGGCAATGTTCCATCCCGCGCATCACCGCGGCGGCGGCCATCGCGGCAAGCGTGGCGGCGGCATCGGCATCCGACAATTCGCCCACCAGTTCCAGCATCGGCGCGAACTCGTCGCGATCCAGCGACTTCGGCGGCATCCGCAGGAAATACCCTTCCTCCAGGAACAGCTCCAGCGCGCCTTCGGCCACCACGCCCTGCGCGGCCAGCGCGCCGTCGCGGTCATGGGACAGGCCCCGGCGATGCTGCATCAGATCGTCGATCGGCGCATTGGCCGGGCCGGTATCGAAGGCCAGCAATGCGCCGTCATCCTCGGGGCGGTCGCGCGACGGGTCGATCCAGGTCAGGTTGCCCACGCCGCCGAGGTTGAGGAAGGCCAGCGGCGCCGTGGCCCCCAGCCATCCGGCCAGCGCGAAATGGTAGAACGGCGCGAGCGGCGCGCCCTCGCCGCCCAGCCGCAGATCGGCCGAGCGGAAATCCCACACCACCGGCAGGCCCAGCGCCTGCGCCAGCGCGGCGCCATCCCCCAGCTGGTGCGTGCCGCGGCCGCGCGGCTCATGCGCCAGCGTCTGGCCGTGGAACCCCACCAGCGCCGCGCCCTCGAAACCGCGCAGAACCTCCTCATGCGCCTGCTGCACCACCTGCGGCGCGCGGCCCAGATCCTCGCCCGGCCAGCGGCCCAGCGCCGCGCGCAGCGCCGCGCGCTCGTGCTCGGAATAGCGGCGATAGCGGGTCTCTCCGAAATCGTGGATCCGCTCTCCGTCGGTCAGCAGCATCGCCGCATCCACCCCGTCGAGCGAGGTGCCCGACATCGCCCCCAAAGCCCAGATGGGCGCCTGCCCGATCATGCCTTTCCCTTCGCCTCTCCGCCCACTATAGAACAGCCGCGCCAGCATACGGGGAACACGCCATGACCTACCATCCCAAATCGGATTTCCTGCGCGTGATGATCGAGCGCGGCTACATGGCCGATTGCACCGATCTGCAGGGGCTGGACGATGCGCTGATCGCGGGCGTGGTCCCGGCCTATATCGGCTTCGATGCCACGGCGAAATCGCTGCATGTCGGCAGCCTGATCCAGATCATGATGCTGCGCTGGCTGCAGAAGACCGGGCACAAGCCGATCACCCTGATGGGGGGCGGCACCACCAAGGTGGGCGATCCGTCCTTCCGCGCGGAAGAACGCCCCCTGCTGACCCCCGATCAGATCGCCGCGAACATCGCCGGCATCAAGCGGGTGTTCCAGTCCTACGTCACCTATGGCGAGGGCGCGGGCGACGCGCTGATGGTGGACAATGCCGAATGGCTGGACGGGCTGAACTACCTGGAGTTCCTGCGCGATATCGGGCGGCATTTCAGCGTGAACCGGATGCTGAGCTTCGAGAGCGTGAAATCGCGGCTCGACCGCGAGCAATCGCTCTCGTTCCTCGAGTTCAACTACATGATCCTGCAGGCCTACGACTTCGTGGAGCTGCATCGCCGCTACGGCTGCCTGTTGCAGATGGGCGGCTCGGACCAGTGGGGCAACATCGTCAACGGCATCGACCTGGGCCGCCGGGTGGAGGACGTGGCGCTGTTCGGGCTCACCTCGCCGCTGCTGACCACGGCGGACGGGCGCAAGATGGGCAAGTCGGCGGCGGGCGCCGTGTGGCTCGATGCGGAGATGCTGAGCCCCTACGAGTTCTGGCAGTTCTGGCGCAACACGATGGACGCGGATGTGGGGCGGTTCCTGAAACTCTATACCGAACTGCCGGTGGAGGAGTGCGACCGGCTGGGCGCGCTGGGCGGGGCCGAGATCAACGAGGCGAAGGTGGTGCTGGCGCGCGAGGTGACGACGCTGCTGCATGGGGCCGCGGCCGCCGCGGCGGCCGAAACCACCGCGCGCGACGTGTTCGAGCGCGGCGGCGCGGGCGAGGCGCTGCCCACCCTGACGCTGCGCGCGGCGGAGCTGGAGGGCGGCATCTCGGTGGTGCAGCTGCTGGTGCGCGCGGGGCTGGCGAAATCCGGCAAGGACGCCAAGCGCCTGATCGCCGAGAACGGCGCGCGGATGGACGATGCATTGCTGACCGATCCGGGATTGGTGCTGGATGCGGCGGCGCTGGCCGCGCCGGTGAAGCTCTCGGCCGGCAAGAAGCGCCATGCGCTGGTGACGCTGGAAGCGGGCTGAGCCGCGCCGGGCGCGGTGGCACGCGCCACCACGAGGGGGCGCTGCCCCCTCTTGGCCTGCGGCCAATTCACCCCCGGGATATTTCGGCCAAGAAGAAGACCCGGCCGGGCTCAGGCCCGCAGGCGCG
>JBKHDP010000081.1:0-12566 GCA_046541255.1 Paracoccaceae bacterium
ATAGCCGCCCAAGCGGATCATCTGCTCGAAACTGTGCTGGAAATAACCATAGATCCAGGTGTTGATCTGCGGGGCAAGCCGCACCTCCAGAAGCATCGGCAACGAGTAGATCAGTCCCGCCACCGCGAAGGCCTGCAAAAGCGCCTTCTGGCTGCCCCCCGAGTCCAGGAACTGCCGGGCCAGGAGGAAGGGCAGCAACAGCAGGAATTGCCGGATCGACAGCGACACCGCGTCCTTGGGTGTCAGCGGCGGCAGGACCGTATCCCCGGCCGGGACCGGTTCCATGTTGGTGAAGGCCGTCAGCGCGGGGCTGAGGATGAAGAGGCCCACAAGCACCCGGCCCGGCATGGTGTCCGGCAGCAGCGTGCCACGCAGCCCGTGCATGCCCAGCACGACCAGCAGCGCCGCGATGCTGGGGATCGAATCCTTCTCCAGCGGTGGCAACAAGGGAAAGTCGAACCCCGCCGGCGGTGGCGGCAGGATCAGGTAGCCGCCCAGCAATGCCCAGATCAGCGCGCGGTCCGCCGGAAGCTTGCGGAAAAGCACGATCGTGACGATCGGCCAGGCGATCAGCACGAAATATGCGAAGGTATTTGGCATGGGGGCGTGTCGATCCGATCGGTCTCTTCATCCTAAATGCGCGACGGCCCCCCTGTCGCGCCCGGCATGCATCCAGCGCCGCCCTTGCGGCGGGATATGGCATAAAGGCCGCGTCCGCTAGCTGCCCGTGCCCAGAAGCACCACGCGCAGCGTGCGCAGCAGCACCAGCAGATCGGTCTTGAACGAGATGTCCTCGAAATAACGGGTATCGTAGAGCGCGCGCTCGGAAAAGCTGCACTCGTTGCGCACCGAGCATTGCCAGTAGCCGGTGATGCCCGGCCGCATGGCGTAATAGGCGATGCCGGGATAGATCTCGCGCTGGCTCGGCATCATCGGTCGCGGCCCCACGAGCGACATGTCCCCGGTCAGCACGTTGAAGAGCTGGGGCAATTCGTCCAGCGAGGTCTTGCGGATCAGGTGGCCGATGCGGGTGATGCGCGGATCGTGACGCAGTTTCTGTTGGCGCTCCCATTCCTGGCGCGCCTCGGGATCGGCGGCGAGATGCGCATCCAGCAGCCGGTCGGCGTCGGGCACCATGCTGCGCAGTTTCCACATCCCGAAGATCCGGCCGTCGCGGCCCACGCGCTCCTGGCGGTAGAACGGCGAATGCCCGTCACGGGCGATCAGCAAGGCGAAAACGCCGAGAATCAAGGCAGTCGGGACAAGGGCGACCAGAACCAGAGACAGGTCGAGCACGCGCTTGAAGACCCCCCGGTACAGGCCGCGATCCACAAGGTCGAACGGCGATGCGGAGCCGACTGTCGCAGCGGACGCATGGGCGGACATGCTGTCTGCCAGAGGCGTTTCGCCGGTCAACCGCAAATGCGCTGTCATTTCGTTCTCCTTCATGGTCCGGCACCGGCGTTTCCACATGGCACGTCGAAATCTCCGCCTGGGGCGGGGCGCTTCTGTTTTCGAAGCGGGAATGTTCCGAGATCGGAGATGCGGCCTGGACCACCTTTGGGTTTCGAGTTTCTTAATCGGATCGCCCCGAGGGGCCGGTATTCTATCCGGAATTCCGGAATGACTCTGCCCATAGGAGTGCAAACAGTCAAGTTAGTTGGATTTTATGCAACCAAAGAGAGAACATGTATCTTGCGGATTTATTACCGTATCGCAGTGATTTGGCTTTAGGTGCCCGCGCCGGGATCCGGGACAGAGCGGTCGCCCGAGGCTGTGATCGCTCCAGTCCATCAGTCATGGACCGCGTCAACGGGTGCATGGAGAAACAAACCGCGTGGCGGGGCGCGTCTTTGCGGCTTCCGGAAACATTCAGGGGGACGGAAATCCATCTTGCAATGGATTGTTCCTGTTCCGGGAACCGGAAAGAGTGTTTTCGTCGAGGTGATCCGAATTTCCCGGAAGTACCCTCCGGCCAGTCGTTTTGGATTTTGTCTTTTGGGTGCATTGAAGGCGAAATGCAACTTAAGGTTGATTAATGATCCGGCCGAAATGCGGGGTGGCCGGGCGGCCGGGCCTCGCTGCCTCCTGACGGCGCGGCTTTTTTGGCGAATCATCGCCACGCGCGCAGTTGAATCGCGCGGGTGCAACGCTTATGCCCCAAGGCGACACCGTGTTGGGGGGAAGCCGTGGCCAATCATCTTCACAAGGGCGATCTGCCGGACGGGCTGGATCTCGGTCCGGTCGTCGCGATCGACTGCGAGACCATGGGGCTCAACCCGCATCGCGATCGGCTCTGCCTGGTGCAGCTGTCGGCCGGCGACGGCGAGGCGCATCTGGTGCAGATCGCGCCCGGCCAGACCTCGGCGCCCAACCTTGCCCGGATGCTGGGCGATCCGGCGGTGCTGAAACTGTTCCATTTCGGCCGGTTCGACATCGCCGCGCTGCACAATGCCTTCGGCGTGCTGGCCGCGCCGGTCTGGTGCACCAAGATCGCCAGCAAGCTGGTGCGCACCTATACCGACCGCCACGGGCTGCGCTATCTGTGCCAGGAACTGCTGGGCGTCGACATCTCCAAGCAGCAGCAATCCAGCGACTGGGGGGCGACCACCCTGACCGAGGCGCAGCTGGCCTATGCGGCCTCGGACGTGCTCTACCTGCATCGCATCCGCGAGGAGTTGCAGCGCCGCCTGCTGCGCGAGGGCCGCACCGAGATCGCCGAGGCCTGCTTTGCCTTCCTGCCGATGCGGGCGCAACTGGACCTGGAGGGATGGCCCGAAGAGGATATCTTTTCGCATTGAGCGCGCGGTGCCCCATCCGACCCGTGCGGCGGAGGCGTGATGGCGCTGCGTGACGCCACATATGCGCGCGTCGTCGCCTGGCTCAAGATCCTGCTTCCGCTGGCCGCGCTGGTGCTGCTGTCCACCCTGTTCCTGGTATCGCGCACCACGGACCCGCTGACCACCATCCCCTATCTCGAGGATGGCGCGCGGCCGGCGCCGGGCGACCAGCGTGTCTCGCGCCCCAGCTTCGCCGGGCGCACCAAGGGCGGCGCGTCGCTGACCGTGACAGCGCGGCAGGCAGCACCGGCGGGCAGTGCGGAAAGCCGGGCCACCGCGTTGGAGGTGGCCGCCGAGGCGGTTCTTGGCGATGGCGCGCGCGTGACGCTTGCGGCCGACAGCGCGGCGATGGACGACAAGGCCGGCTTGCTGGAATTCTCCGGCGCGGTGCGGATGACCTCCTCCGCCGGCTACGAGGTCACGGCCGGTCGCCTCCTGGCCGACCTGGAGACGCTGCGCCTGGAAAGCCCTGGCCCGGTCAGCGGGCATGGTCCGCCGGGGCGGTTCGAGGCCGGCCGGATGGTGCTGGAGGCGGGCGCCGAGGGTGGCCCGCATGCGCAACTGCTTTTCACCGACGGTATAAAGCTGATATACGACCCGAAAGATTGAGGATGCGACCGCCAGTGCCCGTGCTTCGACTGCTTTTTTTCCTGGGTTTCGGGGTATTACCTGCATTCGTGGCCGCGCAGGATACCAGGGTTGCGTTCGGGGGGATCACGCAGGATACCGATGCCCCGGTCGAGGTGAGCGCCGAAAACCTTTCGGTCGATCAGTCCGACGGTACGGCGATCTTCACCGAAGACGTTCTGATCGTGCAAGGCGAGATGCGGCTTTCGGCGCAGCGTGTGCTGGTGGTCTATGACGAGAACGACAACGACATCGCCCGGCTTGAGGCGACAGGGGGCGTCACCCTGGTCAGCGGCGAGGACGCGGCAGAGGCCGAGCGGGCGGATTACGACATCGAGGCGGGCACCATCGTGCTGACGGGCGAGGTGCTGCTGACCCAGGGGCGCAATGTCATCGGCTCGGAACGCATGGTCGTGAACCTGGAAGACGGCGCGGCCGAGCTTTCGGGCCGCGTGCGCACTGTGCTGTCGCCGGGAGAAGAGTGATGTCCCGGCCCGAGCTCAGGCTCGCCGAAGGCAGCGCCGGGTTGCAGGTGCACCATCTGCGCAAGAGCTACCGCAAGCGGGTGGTGATCCGCGACGTGAGCATGGAGTTGCATCGCGGCGAGGTGGTCGGCCTGTTGGGGCCGAACGGATCCGGCAAGACAACCTGTTTCTACGCGATTGCCGGGCTGATCTACCCCGAGGGCGGGCAGGTGCTGATCGACGGGCGCGACGTGACCGGCCTGCCGATGTATCGCCGTGCCCGGCTTGGAATCGGCTATCTGCCGCAGGAGATGTCGATCTTTCGCGGACTCAGCGTCGAGGACAACATCACCGCCATATTGGAGATCGCGGTCCCGGACCGGCACAAGCGGCGCGAGCGGCTGGAGGAGCTGTTGTCCGATTTCTCGATCGAGCATCTGCGGCGGGCGCCGGCGCTGGCGTTGTCGGGCGGCGAACGCCGCCGGGTCGAGATCGCCCGTTGCCTCGCGGCCGACCCCAAGTACCTGCTGCTCGACGAACCCTTCGCCGGGGTCGATCCGATCTCGGTCAACGATATCCGGCACCTGGTGGCGGATCTCAAGAAACGCGGAATCGGGGTGCTGATCACCGATCACAACGTGCGCGAGACGCTGGAGATCGTGGATCGGGCCTATATCCTGCATGATGGCACGATGCTGATGTCCGGCAGCCCCGAAGACGTGGTGCGCAACGAGAACGTGCGCCGCGTCTATCTTGGGGAAAACTTCAGGATTTCCTGACACGCTGGCGATCGACATGCGAATCCGCCCCCGCGGTGCTCGGTTGTGATTGACAGGATGGGGGGGGCTCGCCTCAAATGAGGGCATGATGGCTCTTGCAAGTGTCGGACCGAACCAGCTGCCCTGCAGGGGCGATAATTCGGTCTCGTCGCAAGGCGCCGTCGCTTCCCAGCATCCGGGCCCGCTGCACCGGGCGGCGCAGGAGCGCCGCCGGCCCGGAGTGTCACGAAAGGAGACAGGATGCGGTACCAGATCAGTGGAAAGCAGATCGATATCGGAGAGGCGCTTCAGACCCATGTGCAGACCGAACTGGGCGAAGCCGTGGGCAAGTATTCCCAGCGCCCCACCGACGCGACCGTAATCTTCTCCCGCGATGCGCATCAATATGTCTGCGAGGCGTTGGTTCATCTTTCCACCGGGCTGACGGCTCAGGCCAAGGGACAGGCGAACGAGATTTACGCGGCCTTCGATTCCTGCTGCGCGAAGATGGAAAAGCAGTTGCGGCGATACAAGCGCAGGTTGAAAGATCATCACAAGGAACGTGCGCAGCCGGTTGAACTCATGGCCGCATCCTCCTATATCCTCGCGACCGAAAGTGGCGAGGACGAATCGGAGCCGGACACGCTGCAGCCTGTCATCGTGGCCGAGACCTCGATGAAGATTCCGTCGCTCTCCGTGGGCGAGGCGGTGATGCAGATGGAACTGGCCGGTGCGCCGGTTCTGGTGTTCCGGAACGAGACCAGGAATGGCGTGAACGTCGTGTATCGGCGCGATGACGGGAACATCGGCTGGATCGAACCTCTGATCGAGCCTCAGGACAGTGCCTGACGCGACGCGGAATTCCGCGCCGTCGGATTTTGGAACGGGCAGAGCATGGATCTCATCAATCTCGTTAAGCCCGGGGCGGTGCGTGTCATATCCTCCGCCTCGAGCAAGAAGCGTCTGATCCACGATGTCGCGGATCTTGCCGCGTCTTGCTACGGGGTCGATCCCGATCGGGCGCTCGAGGCGTTGCTGGAACGCGAAGGCCTGGGCCCCACCGGCGTCGGCAACGGGGTGGCCCTGCCGCATGCCCGGCTGGAAGGGCTGCAAGAGGTCGTGGGCGTGTTCATCCTGCTGGAACGTCCGATCGATTTCGACGCGGTCGACCGCCAGCCGGTGGACCTGGTGTTCGGGCTCTTCGCGCCCGAGGATGCCGGGGTGGAGCATCTCAAGGCGCTGGCGCTGGTATCGCGCACGCTGCGCGATGCGGGGATCTGCGCCAAGCTGCGCGCCAATCCAGACCCGGCAAAGCTGCACACCATCCTGACCGAGGCACAGCGCGTGCAGGCGGCCTGAGCCGCCTGCCGGATCATCGCCAGTCGTCGAAGCCGAAGACCAGGTAATCGCGGGCATAGGCCTCGCGCGTCAGGGCCTCGGTTTCCTCATTGTAGACATCGGCCAGCGCGAACGGGCTGTCGGGGGCGGACGGCGCAAGCGCCGGCGCCTCGGGGCGCCCCACCTGCGCCGCCAGCGCCGGCAACCACAGCGCGGCCTCGTCCTCGCGCAGCACCATGTCGGGCAGGGCGAACTCGCCCATTCCCTGGATTGCCTGCGCCTGGCTGCACCAATGTGCATCCACCCGGACATTGGTCAGCCCGGCCAGATTGGCCTTCAGGAAGCGCAGGAAGCCGTGGAACAGCGCCCGGTGCGTGGCAAGATCATGGCCCGCCGCATCCAGCGAATCCGGCAGGGCGAGCCCGTGCGCCCGGCGCAGCACCTTGCGGATCTGGCCAAACCGGCCCTTCCCGGTCGAGAGAATCCTTTCGCAGAACACGGCATGCGCCCGCGCCACGGGGTGGCGCAGCACCGTGAAGCGGCGGTGCCCGGAATGGGCGCGCATCCAGTCGCGCAGGCTCTTCTGGGTGAAGTCGATCCGAAGCGCCTCCTCGTCCGCGCCGTCGAGCCCTGCCAGCCAGCGCCGGATCTCCGGTTCCGGCCCGCCGCGAAGGGGCATGTACAGAAGCGGGGCGTGCGGCGCGGCGACGTAGCCCGGCACCGCCGGTCCGCGGCGCGGCTCGAAATTCGGGGTGCGCGACAGGTTGAACCGATCCAGCCGCGCCAGGCCGCGCCCGATCTCCTCGGGGTTTTCCACCTTCTCGGTGACCGGCTCCGGGTTCTGGCGCTTGAGCGTGCGGTCAAGCTCTTGCAGCGGGGCATCCACCCCCAGCCAGAGCGCGACCCCGTTCATCACCTCGACGCTCTGGAGGTCTTCGTAGGCGATGTAGAAGGCGGTTTGCCCGGTGGTCTGCAAGGCCCGCAGAAGCCGGACCTGGAAGTCCTGCAGCTCGGTCACGAAACCCTCGAACTCGGCGGCGTCGAACCGGGCCGTCGCCTCGCGGCGCCGGGTGACATTGGTCAGCTTCCACTGCCCGGTTTCGCGCGCGATCTTCCAGGACACGTAACTGTCCAGCGGATTGCGGGTGAGCACGATCTTGGCGCAGCGCGGATCTGCGAGGCAGGGTTCCAGCACGCGCGGGTCGTGATCGTGGAAATAGCGGAAGCCGCTGATTCCTCCCGGCTCGGAGCGGATCGCGGCCAGCAGGCGCATGGGATCGGCATCGCGCGCCTCCTGCGACAGGCCCAGCAGCTCGGTCCGGTTCGGGTAGCCCAGGAAATGCGGGTTGAACGCCTCGCCGTGGCAGGTGATGCCGGGGACGGCGTTGAGGTTGGTCTCCAGGAAGTTGGAGCCGGTCCGCATCTCTGCGAAGACCACGAAATAGTCGAAACGGTCGGGCATGCGCGGTCACTTCACCAGGTAGGGGCGGCGTGGCGGGTTGGATTTCGAGACATCCGCGCGATCCACCGGGAAATCGCCCATCAGGTAAGGATGCATCCCCTGGTTCTTGAGGTTCTGCAGGAACTGGCCGAAGCCCGTCAGATCCGTCATCACGGGCACCTCCGACAGACGCCGCAGGTTGCGCGGGCCGATCTCGTCGATGATGGTCTGCAGCGGTTCCATCGGCGCCTCGACGAATTCCGCCATCGTCCAGATCCGGATGCGCGCCTTGGCATAGGGCGAGCGGAGCACGTTCAGATGCTCGCTCTCGACCTTCTGCAACAGCGCCGCCTCGCGGCGGATCTCGCCGAAATTGCGGTTCGACTTGAACAGCGGCACCGCCCAGGCCCCGGTGATGACCGAGATCTGGGCATTCGGATCCTTGGCCATGTCCCAGCCGATCTTCTGGGTGTCGCGCGGCCCGAACTGAAAGCACTGCCGCTCGCCCCGCGTGTTCCAGATCAGGTTGGTGAGAAACGCGCCGGGATTGGCGTCGCGCAGGCGAGGATTGTCCGAAAGCGCGCCGTTCACGATGCTCTGGCCGCCCTCGAATTCCGCCCGCTCGGGCGCGAAGAGATGGCCGTGCACCCGTGTGCCCGTGGCCTTGGCAAGCCAGGGCTCGAAATCCTCGAACAGGTCGGCGAAGCCCTCGAAGACGGAGTATTTTCCCGCTGTCACGCCGTTCTCCCAGCCCTCGTTCGGAAACCGGCTGTGCATGTAGAGGCCCGGGCGCCCGCGGGTCCGTCGCTCCACCGCCTTGGCGAAGATGCGGTCGATCTTGCCGGGGTTCGGCTCGGCCCGTTTCATGGCGCCGGCCGGATCGGTCAGGAACGCCTGGTAGAGCCGGTCCGCATGGGGCCAGATCTTGCGCGCCACGAAGCAGTCCGACCGGCGCAGCAGTTGCAGGTGATCGTCGTAGAAGATGTGCGGCTTGCCCTGGAAGTCGAACTTGGACAGCGTCAGAGAGCGGCTTTCGATATGGGGGGAGTAGATCCGCGACAGCGTCTGGAAATAGCTTTCGTCCGGGATCCAGACCTCGCGGAAGAAGCGATCGTAAACCCGGCGGTCCGGATCTTCGAGAATGGCAGAGAGCGTGCGGCGCGTCAGGCACCACCACTGGCTGCCCATATGCGGAACGATTCCGTTGGGCATCTTGCGTCTGAGGCGCAGCTTGCGCTGAATTTCCACCGCGGTGTCGAACAGCAGGCGATGGCGCTTCCACGAAAACGGGAAGCGCAGGGTGAAACGCTCCTGGTCCAGCCCGCCGACCGTCCATGGCACATCGGCGGTGGTGGCGCTTTCGATGAAGTCGGTGTTCGGCCGGTCGGCGAGGTAGTCGATCAGTTCCTCCACCGGCCGAAGCGGCAGGCAGGAGCCGGAGGCGAGATAGACATGCCGCACCCGGGGGAAGGCATGCAGCAGCATTTCGGCGGCCGATTGCGAGGCGGCGACCAGGCCCCAGGTGCCCCATTCGCAGCGATAGCGCTTGCAGAAGCGCACATCCTCCAGCCCCGAAAGCGCCTTGCGGAAGGCGTGGAAGGCGGCGCGGGGCACCGCCCGGTCGACATGGATCACCACCGGGCAGCCGGCCTGCGCCCAGTGCCGGGCGACCTGTTCGGCCCGGCCCAGCGCGGTGTGCACCAGCATGACGATGCCCACGCTCATGCCCAGTTTCCCTTGGACATCAGGCCCAGGATTTCCAGCTGGCGCCAGTTGATGTATTTTTCGGACCACTTGCACCACAGGTCCGGGTTCTCGGCCAGCGTCTCGGCATAGGCGCGGTATTCGCGGCTTGCGGCGTAGTGCTGGCCGCGCAGCAGTTCTTCCCTTGCCTTGACGGTGAAGGTGTCGAGGAATTTCGTGTGCAGAAGCACGCCGCTGGCCTTCTCTCCGCCCCATTCGTCATAGACCAGGTTCAGCCCGCGCGGCAGCAGCATGTGGGTGGAACTGACATAGGCGTAGCGCCGGTTCCATTTCACCAGCGGGATCTTGTTGAGCGCGGGCGCCTTTTCGGGAGCATCGGGAAAGAAGACCCGCGCGCGCGGCCCGCCCTGGATCCACAGGTTGCCGAACCGCCTGTTGCGCCGGATCGCATAGTTGCCCGCATCGAACCAGTTGGCGATTTCCAGCGGGTTCTGGCCGGGCTGATAGGGCACGGCGTCGATCCGGCCCTTGGGATACATGTCGAGCAGCATCGCGCTGAAGGATTTGATCGAGGAGGCATCCAGCCAGTCGGTCAGCGCGCGCAGCGGGCGGGTGTCGCAGAACGGGTAGAGGAACAGCTCGTCGGGATCGACGACGAGGCACCAGTGATCGTGCCCGTGGCGCAGCTGCAGCCAGTTCAGCCAGTCCACCCCGAAGCGGGCGCGCTTGTAGCTGGCCCGGCTGTGCCACAGCGACACGTCGGGCTGATCGGCCAGGTATTCGCGCGCACCGTCGTCGCTGTCATTGTCGACGATCAGGAAGTGGTTCACCCCCATGTCGCGATAGTATTTCAGGAACCACGGCAGGCGCGCGGCCTCGTTGCGCTGGGTTGTGAAGACGAGGATGTCGTCAGGCCGGATCTCACGCGTACGATCGACCACGGCCCTCAGCTCTCGGCGCTTGCGAATGGCGCGGATCAGCCATCTCTGGCGCTGAACCCTCAGCCTGTATGACTGCCAGACACCCAATCCCGTCTACCTTGTCCCGCTCCGGCCCGCGTGCGGTTTCCCCCGCACTTCATCACGTCGCGCTTAACACCGTGTTGAAATGTGCCTGCCAACCTGGTGGCGCGAAAGCCCGGCTTTGCCCGTTCCCGTCCGGCCTCATGGCGCGCGACGCGACAAGGGCCGTTATTTTCTTGCTCCAAGGATAGCTTTCGGTGGCTGAAAGGTAAACGGGAATATCGCCCATCAACTCCCGCAGCACCGGAAGATCGGCGCAGATCACCGGAACGCCCAGGGCGGCGGCTTCCATCGGCGGCAGGCCGTAGCCCTCGGCCAGGCTGGGAAACAGCAGCGCCTCGGCGCCTTGCAACAGGGCGCCAACCGCCCCGTCCGGCAGGCCGGGCGCCTCCAGGATCGCGGTGCCCCGTAGCGGCGAGGCGTCCAGCCGGGACAGGAAGGCCTCGTTGCGCCAGCCGCGCGCCCCGCACAGCACGAGCGCGGGCAGGGGGGTCGTGCCGTCGCGGGCCAGTGACTCCCAGACATCGAGCAGCAGCGCATGGTTCTTGCGCGGCTCGATCGTGCCCAGCGCCACGAAATAGGGGGTGGCGGGCGGCAGGCCGTCAGGCAGGGCCGCGGGATCGGGACGCGGCGGGATCACTCCCAGCGGCGCTACCACCATGGGCGGAACGCGCCCGGCCGCCGCCATGTGCCCCGCGATATCGGCGCGTGTGGCCTCGGCAGTGGCAATCACCAGATCCGCATTGCGGGCGGTGCGAGCCAGGAACCTGGCAAAGGCACGCGCTGTCCCGGGGCGCTGGGTCTCGGGATGATCGAGCGGAATGGTGTCATGCACCAGCACGGCCAGACGTGCGCCGGGTACCTGGCGCAGGGCAAGGATCATGCGCCGCGTCAGGTTCGAATGGCCGGTATTGAGATAGGCGGCTCCGAGCGGGAGGTGCCCGCGAAGCATTCGCGCCAGGCCGGGCGGGATGCAGCGGGCGCGGGCAAGCCGGCGCAGGCTGGTCTCGGCGCGGGCGCGGCGCGGCTCCAGCCCGCGCAGTCGCGACAGGCTGTCGGCTTCGCCCCAGCTGCCCTGCTCGAACAGGCCCAGAGCCGCGCGACTGCCGTCGGGATCGAGCAGCAGGTAGCCCAGCGACGAGCGCAGGATCGTCCAGAGCGGCGCGGGCCGTTCCGACAGCGCGCGCAGATAGGCCAGTTCCACCCGGTCGATGCCGGTGGGCGTACGACCCGCCCGCCGCGCCAGGCGGGTGATGTCCAGCAGCCGTGCAGGCGGCGGGTTATTCGGTGTACTGTCCAGTCCGGTGCCAGTTCCATGCATCTCTGATCATGTGGTCCAGGGTGGAGCGATGCGGGGCCCATCCCAGATCGGCCGCGGCCCGGGTCGACCCCGAGACGAGGCGGGTGCAATCGCCCGCGCGACGCGGGCCTTCGGCCATCGGCACGGGCCGGCCGGTGACGCGCCGTGCCGCCTCGATCACCTGGCGCACGGAAAAGCCGTGCCCGGTGCCCAGGTTGAAGACCCGGCTGCCGCGACCCTGCCGCAACCAGTCCAGCCCCAGGACATGCGCCTCGACCAGGTCGCAGACATGCACATAGTCCCGGATGCAGGTGCCGTCGGGCGTGTCGTAATCGGTCCCGTGGATCGTCAGTGCCGGGCGCGCGCCGTCGATCGCCTCCAGCATGACGGGGATCAGGTGGGTCTCGGGGCGGTGGAACTCTCCCACCTCGCCCTCCGGATCGGCGCCGGCCACGTTGAAATAGCGGAAGATGACATGGTTCAGCCCATGCGTCGCCTCCGCGTCGCGCAGCGCGTCCTCCACCGCGCGCTTCGAGGCGCCGTAGGCGTTGACGGGGGCCTGCGGGCAATCCTCGTCCAGGGTCACGCCATCCTGGTCGCCATAGGTGGCGCAGGTCGAGGAGAAGACGAGATCGCGGCAACCCGCCGCCACGGCCGCCTCGATCAGGTTGAGCGAGCCGCAAAGGTTGTTCCGCCAGTAGCGCAGCGGCTGTTGCATGGCCTCGCCGACCTGGCTGAGGGCCGCGAAATGCATCACCGCCTCGGGCTGCCATGTGGCAAGAACCTCGTCAAGGCGCGCCCGGTCCAGCAGGTCGCCGCGCTCGAACGGGCCGAACCTGACCGCCTGGGCCCAGCCGGTGGACAGGTTGTCGTAGGTGACGGGGCGCCAGCCCGCGCGGGCCAGGGCCTTGCAGGCGTGGGAGCCGATATAGCCCGCGCCCCCGGTCACGAGAATGGTGCGCATGGGGCGGGTCACTCCGCCGCGCGGTCGAGGCCGACAAGCCCCTGGAGAAAGGCGGCCAGATCGTCGCGCAACTCTTCCCTTGCCAGTCCGAAGGCGACGGTGGCCTGC
>JBKHDP010000082.1:0-12360 GCA_046541255.1 Paracoccaceae bacterium
CTCGACCTGGCGCACCGGGTTCATGATCGCCGAGGTCATCCCCGCGCCGATCGCCATCGGCAGGAAGGCCGCGTTGATCCCGTGCCGATGCGGCAGGCCGAAGCTGATGTTCGAGGCGCCGCAGGTGGTGTTCACGCCCAGTTCCTCGCGCAGCCGCCGCACCAGGGTGAAGACCTGCTGTCCGGCCGTGGCCATCGCGCCCACCGGCATCACCAGCGGGTCGACAACGATATCATGCGCGGGGATGCCGAAATCGGCAGCGCGTTCCACGATCTTCCGGGCCACCGCGAAGCGCACATCCGGGTCTTCCGAGATCCCGGTGTCATCATTCGAGATCGCCACCACCGGCACGTTGTATTTCTTGACCAGCGGCAGAACCAGTTCCAGCCGGTCCTCCTCGCCGGTGACCGAGTTCAGCAGCGGCCGGCCCTCGGCGGCCGCCAGCCCCGCCTCCAGCGCGCCGGGCACCGAACTGTCGATGCAGAGCGGCACATCGACCAGCCCCTGCACCAGCTCGATCATCTTGCGCATCAAGGGCGGTTCGGTCTCGTTCGGGTTGGGGTTGGAATTGTAGACGACGCCCGCATTCACATCGAGCACCATCGCCCCGCAGGCCACCTGCTCCAGCGCGTCCTTCTCGACGGTGGAGAAATCCCCCGCCTCCAGCTCTGCGGCCAGCTTCTTGCGGCCGGTCGGGTTGATGCGTTCTCCGATCACGCAGAACGGCTCGTCAAAGCCGATGGTGACGGTCTTGGTCTTGGACTCGACGACGGTGCGGGTCATGGGCGCTCCTTCAGGATGCGAGTTTCGCGGGGAGGGCGGCGGCGCCGCCATGGTGCATCGCCCAGTCGGCGGTCGCCTTGATGCCGCCCAGCGGGAAGAAATGCACATTGGTGATGTTGAACTCGGGATGCGCCGCCTTGTGCGCGGCCAGCGCCTGCACCACGTCGGTGGGTTCGTAGGGCAAGAGCAGCTTGCTCACATCCATCGCGCGCTTCTGCAGCACCTTCAGCGAAGGCCCGACGCCGCAGGCCACGGCGAACTTGATCATCGTCTGCAGCTTGGCCGGACCGGCGATGCCGATATGCACCGGCATGTCGATGCCGGCTTCCCGGATCGCGTCGGCCCAGGCGATGATCGGCGCGGCGTCGAAGGCGAATTGCGTGGTCAGGGCCATCCGCGCGTCGGTGCGTTCGGAAAAGGCCTGCTTCCAGCGCAGCGCCGTGTCCACGTTGCGGCTGGAGCCGTCGGGATCGATGTCGCGATTGCCTTCGGGATGGCCCGCGACATGCAGCCGGGTGAAGCCCGCGCGATCGAAGGCGCCGGTTTCCAGCAGGTGCATCGCGCTGTCGAAGGCGCCCACCGGCTCGGCCACGCCGCCGGCCAGCACCAGCGCCTGGGTTACATCGGCCTCGCCCTGATAGCGGGCGATCCAGTCCTCCAGCGTGGCCGTATCGCGAATGATCCGGGCCGGGAAATGCGGCATCACCGGAAAGCCCTCGGCGGTCAGCCGCTTCGCCGTGGCCACCATCTCCTCGATCGGGGTGCCGGCGATATGGGCGATGTAGACGCGGGTGCCGGCCGGCAACAGCGCGCGGAAATCCTCGATCTTGGCCGCCGTGCGCGGCATCACCTCGATCGAGTAGCCTTCGAGAAAGCTCTCGATCCGCGGATCGCCACCGCGGGGGATGTCGCGACGCTCGTCGCGCCGGCCGAATTTCAATAGCGCCATCAGGGCCTCCCAGGGGCTCAAGGGCTTACGCCCATCCGTCATTGGCGATCAGGGGCTTCAGGCGTTCCTGATCGAACTCCGCCTCCAGCCGGGCGGCTTCGGCCTCGGCCACTTCGGAGGGCTCGCCCTCCACCTGGTAGGGGGCCGCCTTGCGCCATTCGGCCAGGTAGGCATCCGTCTCGGACGCTCCCACCTTCATGGCGGCCCGGTCGATCGCCTGCTCGAAGCGTTCGGAAAGGGGTTTCTTGGCGCCGCGGCGCCCCTTTCCGACGATCACCTGCGCGGGGATGTCGCGCCAGTAGACGATGGTCACTTCGGGCATGTTCGATTCCTTACCAGTGGCTTCTCTCTAGAGCAGCGCGGAGGGCGCTCGGTGTCGGATTTCGACCGATGCGGCACGATGTGCGACTTGCAGGACGATACGCGCCCCCCGCCCGCAGGGCCAGAGCGGTGCATGGGAAAGTTTCTCATCCGCGACATGAGCGGATTTCAAGCGCCGGGCCCGGTTGACCGGGGCCGGGCGGGTGCCTTTAGTAGCCCGCAGGAAGGAAGGGAGCTGCTGGCATGGTCATCGCCGTCGAGGCGCACCGCATCGCCTACATGGCGTTGCCCAAGGCGGGGTGCTCGTCGGTCAAGGCCGCGCTGGCGCGGCTGGATCCGGCAGTGACCCTCCCGCCCGAGTCCGAGATCGACCTGATGACCTGGCACGCCGTCTATCCCACCGCGCGGTTCCGGCCGCATCGCTGGAAGCAGTTCGGCCCCGACTGGTGGCGCTTCTGCGTGGTGCGCGATCCGGCCCGGCGCCTGATGTCGTGCTACACCGATCGCGTGGTGGACAAGCGCGACCTGCACAACAGCCGCAAGCTGCGCCGGGGCCGGATCGACCTGCCGCGCGATCCCGACCCGGATTTCTTTTTCCGGAACCTGCGCGCCTATGCCGAGGCCTCCTCCTCGATCAAGCATCACTGCCTTGGCGCATGGCTGTTCCTGGGGCCGAAGCCGCTGGCCTACGATCGCATCTACAAGACCGAGGAACTGGGCCGGCTTGCCGCGGACCTGTCGGACCGCACGGGCCAGCCCGTCGCCATGCCCCGCGAAAACCGGTCGAGCCTGGCCTTGAGACTTGACGATCTCGCCCCCGCGACCCGCGATGCGCTGCGTCCTTTTCTGGCAAGGGAATATGCCTACCTCTCCGAATTCTACGAGAATCCGCTTTCCTGAACTTGCCCCGGGCCATGCCGCGCCGTATCTTTGAAGCAAGTTGAAATCGGAGGGCGTGCAAGATGACGCCCAGGCGTCCCAAGGGTGCGGGCGCATTCCCGAAGCCGGTCGAGGGCCCTGCACCGACCTCGCCCGATCCTGCAGAGCTTTATGCCGCGCTGGATCTGGGTACCAATAGCTGCCGCATGCTGATTGCCCAACCCAAGGGCAGCCAGTTTCATGTGGTGGACAGTTTCTCGAAGACCGTTCAGCTCGGACAGGGGCTCGAACGCTCGGGACGGCTCAGTCGCAGCTCCATGCAGCGCACCGTCCAGGCCTTGCGGATCTGCCAGCAGAAGCTGCGGCGCCACAAGGTGCGGCGGATGCGGCTGGTGGCCACCGAGGCCTGCCGCAGGGCCCATAATGCGACCGAGTTCCTGGCTCAGGTGCGTCGCGAGACCGGGCTCGAGCTGGAGATCATCCAGACCGAGGAGGAGGCGCGGCTGGCGGTGGTGTCCTGCGCCCCGCTGGTCTCCACCCGGACCGAGCAGTTGCTGGTGGTCGATATCGGCGGCGGGTCCACAGAGCTGGTCTGGATCGACCTGTCCAGCGTGCCCAATCGCGAGCGGCCGCGGGCGATCATGCGGCTGCATGCCGGCTTCCACGCGCCCGACAGCCCGTTTCCCGCGGCCAAGGTGGTGGACTGGATCAGCGTGCCGCTGGGCGTGGCGACGCTGCGCGACCAGTTTCGCGATGTCGAGGACGATGCCGCCCGCTATGCGCTGATGAGCTGGTTCTTCGAGGAGAACCTGGCCGAGTTCGCGCCCTACAAGGACGAGCAGACCCGCGAAGGTTTCCAGATCGTCGGCACCTCGGGCACGGTGACCACGGTGGCGGCCAGCCATCTGGGGCTGAAACGCTATGACCGGACCAAGGTGGACGGGCTGCGGATGACCTCCGACCAGATCGACAGGGTGATCCGCTCCTACCTGGCCATGGGGCCCATCGGCCGGCGGCGAGACCCGCGCATCGGTCTCGATCGCCATGCGCTGATAATGTCGGGCAGCGCGATCCTGCAGGCGCTGTTGCGCTGTTGGCCGACCGACCGTCTGTCGGTGGCCGATCGGGGGTTGCGCGAGGGGCTGCTCTACGCCCAGATGAGCGCCGACGGGGTGCTGGAGGATGGCCCCTTCTGAACAACGCCGCGCACCGCGCCGCTGCGGGGCGCGGGCCGCGCGGCGCGCAACGAAAGTGACGACGAACATGCCGAAGAAGAAGAGCACATCCGGCCGCGGCCAGCGCGACCTGACCGTGAAGGTCAAGACCGCGCGGGGGCGCAAGCTGTCCTCCACCCGCTGGTTGCAGCGCCAGCTCAACGATCCCTATGTCAAGCGCGCCAGGGCCGAGGGCTATCGCGGCCGCGCCGCCTTCAAGATCCTCGAACTGGACGACAGGTTCCGCTTTCTCGTGCCCGGCGCGCGGGTGGTCGATCTGGGCTGTGCGCCGGGCGGCTGGTGCCAGGTGGCGGTGGCCCGGGTCAACGCGCTGGGCGAGAAGTCCGGCAAGCGCGTGGGCCGGGTGCTGGGCATCGACCTGCAGGAGGTGGAGCCCATCGCCGGGGCCGAGATCCATCAGCTCGATTTCCTGGAGGACGGCGCAGACGACAAGGTGAAGGGCTGGCTGGGCGGGCCCGCCGATGTGGTCATGTCCGACATGGCCGCCTCTTCCTCGGGCCACAAGCAGACCGACCATCTGCGCATCGTCGCGCTCTGCGAGGCGGCGGCCGAATTCGCCTTCGACGTGCTGGAAGAGGGCGGCACCTTCGTCGCCAAGGTGCTGGCGGGCGGCGCCGAGGGCGGGCTGCAGACCCTTCTCAAGCAGCGCTTCGAGAAGGTGGCCAATGTCAAGCCGCCGGCCTCGCGCGCCGACAGTTCCGAGAAATTCGTGGTGGCCACCGGGTTTCGCGGCCGCACCCGACCCGAGGACGAGGCGGAAGAGAGCCTCGACTGACCGGCCGTCCCGCGTCGTTCCGTCACGCGGCCTTTGCATTGCCGTGCGAAACCGCCATCCTGACCCCGTTCTGGCCCCCGCGACCGGAGAGCAGATGCTGATCGAGAACCGCACCTTCGACGACCTGCAGATCGGAGACAGCCGCGAGATGCGTCGCCTGTGCACGCAGGACGACCTGTTGATCTTCGCCAATGTCTCCGGCAACCACAACCCGATGCATATCGTCGACCCCGACGGCGCGGGCCCCGCCAGCCCGGTGGCGCCGTCGATGTTCATCGGGTCGCTGGTCTCGGCGGTGCTCGGCAATCTGCTGCCCGGGGCGGGCACGCTCTACCGCCGGCAGGTGCTGGATTTCTGCGGCCGGGCCCATGCCGGCGAGGAATTGCTGGCCCGGGTCACCGTCACCGGCAAGAACCCCGAGGACGGGACGGTGACGCTGGCCACCGAGGTGCGCCGCTGCGCCGATGACAGCCCGGTGATGACGGGCGAGGCGGTGGTCGAGGCCCCGCGCACCCGGATGAGCTATGACGATCGCGACCTGCCCGGCCTGATCGTCCAGCGCCACCGTCATTTCGAGGCGCTGCTGGCCCGCGCCGAGCCGCTGGAGCCGCTGGTCACCGCCGTGGTCTGCCCCGAGGAGCCGATGTCGCTTGGAGGGGCGCTGCTGGCGGCGCGGCACACGCTGATCACGCCGGTGCTGGTGGGCAACGCCGCGCGCATCACCGCCACCGCGCGCCAGATCGGCGCCGACCTGTCCGGGATCGAGGTGATCGACGCGGCCGGCCCCGATGCCGCCGCCCGGCGCGCGGTGGAGATGGTGACCCGCGGCGCGGTGCAGGCGCTGATGAAGGGGCATCTGCATACCGATGCGCTGTTGCGCCCGGTGCTCGACCGGGACACCGGGCTGCGCACCGGGCGGCGGCTGACCCATGTCTTCGTGATGGACGTGCCAGGCCTGTCGCATCCGCTGCTGGTGACCGATGCCGCGATCAACATCGCGCCCGACCTGATGTGCAAACGCGACATCGTGCAGAACGCGATCGATCTCGCCCGCGCTCTGGGCATCGACGAGCCCAAGGTCGGTGTGCTGTCGGCGGTGGAGACGGTGACACCCGCGCTGCCCTCCTCGATCGACGCCGCGTTGCTGTCCAAGATGGCCGAGCGCGGCCAGATCACCGGCGGGCTGGTGGAAGGGCCGCTGGCGATGGACAATGCCGTGAACCTCGCGGCGGCGCGGACCAAGGGGCTGAAATCGCCGGTGGCCGGGCGGGCGGACATCCTGGTGGCGCCGGATCTGGATGCCGGCAACATGCTGGCCAAGCAACTGGCCTATATCAGCCATGCCGAGGCGGCGGGGCTGGTGGTGGGGGCAAGCGTGCCGATCATCCTGAATTCCCGCTCCGACGACGACATGGCGCGGCTGGCCTCCTGCGCGGTGGCGGCGCTGTTTCACACCCGGATGCAGGAGGCCGGGGCATGAGCCATGTGCTCACGCTGAATGCCGGCTCGTCCTCGCTGAAATTCGGGCTGTTCTCCGCTTCGGGGCCCGTGCCGGACTGCCTGGCCCGCGGCAAGGTGGAGCGGATCGGCGGCGCGGCGCGGCTGGTGCTGCGCGAGGACGGAGGTTCGGTGACGGCAGACCATGCGCTCGGACCGGGCGAGGGGGCCGATCATCGCGGTGCGCTGGACGCGGCGCTGGCGGCGCTGGACGCGGCACGACCCGGGGCGAAAGTGGCGGTGGTGGGCCACCGGGTGGTGCATGGCGGGGCCGAGTTCGACGCGCCGGTGGTGCTGGACGGCGCGATCCTGGAGCGGTTGGAGGCGCTGGCTCCCTTCGCGCCGTTGCACCAGCCGCACAACCTGTCGGGCATCGCCGCGGCGCGTGCGGCCTTTCCCGAGGCGCGGCAGGTGGCCTGTTTCGACACCGCGTTCCACCGCCACCACCCGTTCGTCAATGACACGTTCGGCCTGCCGCGCGCCTATTACGACAAGGGCGTGCGTCGCTACGGCTTTCACGGGCTGAGCTACGAGTTCATCTCCGGCGCGCTGGCGGAAACCGCGCCCCATCTGCATGCGGGGCGCGTGGTGGTGGCGCATCTGGGCAATGGCGCAAGCATGTGCGCGCTGAAGGCCGGGCGCTCGGTGGCCTCGTCGATGGGGTTCTCGGCGCTCGATGGCCTGCCCATGGGCACGCGCTGCGGTCAGCTCGATCCGGGCGTGGTGCTCTACCTGATGCAGCAGGAGGGCCTGGATGCCGATGCCATCGCGGATCTGCTCTATCGCCGGTCGGGGCTTCTGGGCCTGTCGGGGATTTCCAACGACATGCGCGAGCTGGAGGCGTCCGACGCGCCGGGCGCCTGCGAGGCGCTGGATTATTTCGTCTTCCGCATCCGGCGCGAGCTGGGCGGACTGGCCGCCGCGCTGGAAGGGCTGGACGGGGTGGTCTTCACCGGCGGCATCGGCGAGAATTCCGCCCTGATCCGTGGCCGGGTCTGCGCCGGCATGGGCTGGCTCGGGATCGAGGCCGATGCCGAACGCAACGCGGCCGGGGCGGCGCTGTTCAGCGCGCCCTCGAGCCGCGTGGACCTGCGGGTGATCCCCACCGACGAAGAGGCCGTGATCGCCCGGGCAGCCGCGGCGCAGCTGTCCCGGGACTGATCGCAGCGCCGGGATCAGGCGCATGGGCACTGGCCTTCCCCGCCGCATGGGCCTATCTCCGGCGGGCGAAAGGAAACCTCATGATGCCCAACATCCCGGCCGAGACCCCGGCAGAGGAAGCCGCGCGCGAGCGCCGCTCCGGGCTGCGCACGATCCGCCGCGTGGCGCCCTATCTCTGGCCCGAGGACCAGCCCTGGGTGAAGCGCCGCGTGGCGCTCGCGCTCGCGCTGCTGCTGGCGGCCAAGCTGGTGGCGGTGGGCACGCCGATGATCTACAAGGCGGCGGTCGACGCGCTCTCGGAGGAGGGCGTGCCCGATCTGCTGCTGGGCGCGGTGGGGCTGACCGTTGCCTATGGCATGGCCAGGATCCTTTCCAACGGCTTCCAGCAGGGGCGCGATGCGGTGTTCGCCCGGGTGGGTCAGCGCGCCCTGCGCGCGCTCGCGTTGGAAACCTTCACCCATATTCACCGCCTGTCGCTGCGCTACCACATCACCCGGCGCACCGGCGGGCTGAGCCGGATCATCGAGCGCGGCGTGAAGGGCGTGGATTTCCTGCTGCGCTTCCTGATCTTCTCGATCGGCCCTCTGGTGCTGGAACTGCTGCTGATCGCGGGCGTGCTGTTCTTCATGTTCGACGCCTGGTACCTGGCCGTCGTCGCGCTCACCATCGCGCTTTATGTCTGGTTCACCTTCAAGGTGACCGAATGGCGGGTGCGGCTGCGCCGCCAGATGAACGACCAGGATACCGACGCCAACCAGAAGGCCATCGACTCGCTGCTCAATTTCGAGACGGTGAAATATTTCGGCGCCGAGCGGCGCGAGGCCGCGCGCTACGATCGCGCAATGGAAGGCTACGAAACCGCCGCCATCAAGACCGCCGTGTCGCTGGCCCTGCTGAATTTCGGCCAGACCGTGCTGATCACGGCGGGGCTGGTGGCGGTGATGGTCATGGCCGCGGTAGGGGTGCAGAACGGGGCGCTGACGGTGGGCGATTTCGTCATGGTCAACGCCTACATGATCCAGATCACCATGCCGCTCAACTTCCTGGGCACCGTCTACCGCGAGATCCGCCAGAGCCTGGTGGACATGGGCGAGATGTTCGATCTGCTCGAACAGCCGCGGGAGGTGGCCGACAGGCCCGGCGCGCCGCCGCTGAAGGTGACCGGCGGGACGGTGGAGCTCGACCGGGTGGAATTCGGATACGATCCGTCCCGGCCCATCCTCAAGGGCATCGACCTGCGGGTGGGCGCGGGCGAGAAGGTCGCCATCGTCGGCCCGTCCGGCTCGGGCAAGTCCACCATCGGCCGGCTGCTGTTCCGTTTCTATGACGTGACCGGGGGCGCGCTCAGGATCGACGGTCAGGATCTGCGCGACGTGACGCAGGACAGCCTGCATGACGCCATCGGCGTGGTGCCGCAGGACACGGTGCTGTTCAACGACACGATCCGCTACAACATCGCCTATGGCCGCGAGGGCGCCACCCAGGCAGAGATCGAGGCGGCCGCCCGGGCCGCGCAGATCCATGACTTCATTGCCGGTTTGCCCGAAGGCTACGACACCGCCGTGGGCGAACGCGGCCTGAAGCTCTCGGGCGGCGAGAAGCAGCGCGTGGGCATCGCGCGCACGCTGCTGAAAAATCCGCCGATCCTGCTTCTGGACGAGGCCACCTCGGCGCTCGATACCGACACCGAGGCCGAAATCCAGGATGCCCTGGCGCGTGCGGGGCAGGGCCGCACCGTGCTGACCATCGCGCATCGATTGTCCACCGTGGCGGATGCGGATCGGATCGTGGTGCTGCAGGACGGGAGGATCGTGGAAGAGGGCAGCCATGTCGACCTGCTGGCCCGCCAGGGCCGGTATGCGCAGCTCTGGGCGCGTCAGCAGGCCGAGGAGGACCGGGCCGCCTGACCTGCGGCGCGCGCACCCGCGCCGGGATGCCGTGGCGATTGCGCGATCTCGCCGCTTTTTCGTCCGCTTGTGATGGTATGTGGTCTCCGCACGAGGGATAAGACGCGATGCGCATGGTCGATGAGGGACGCAGGGAGCCTGGGCAGGCACCGGCCGGAAGCTTTCGGCTCTACCGGCTTGCCGCGCTTTTCGCGCTGGAATTCGTGGCCATCGTGCTGGTGTTCCAGCTGGCCTCTTCCGTTGAATGCCGGGCCACCTCGATCGAGGCTGCCTGTCGCGGGCTGCGCAACGGCGCGATCCGGGGGATGTGCCTCTTCGCGGCGCTGGGTCTCTTGCTGGGGGCGAGTCCCGCGCTCCGGGCCCGCCTGGTCGGCGCGGCCGCGCGCCGTTCGGGCGGATGGGGTTGGGCCGCGTTGCATGGCGCGGGGCTTGCGCTGATCTTCCTGCCCTGGCTTGCCGCCGATCCCGACACGCTCAACGCGGCCTTTGCCGGGCTGTTCGGCGCGCTTCTGGCAGGGGCGGGGCTGGCGGCGGTTGGCGGCGTGTTCTGGGTTCTGTCCCCGGCGGACTGGGCCGACGCATTGCGCCAGGGCGGCTGGCCGGTGGGCGCGGTTGCACTTGTGGGGCTGGCGATCCCCGATCTGGCGCGCGCGCTGGAGCCGGCCTGGACGCTGCAGCCACTGGCCCAGACCACATTCGCGGGCGTGGCGCTGCTGCTGAGCCTGCTGGGCGCCCCGGTAGGGGTGGACCCGCCCCGCGCGATCATCGGGGTGGAGGGATTCTTCGTCGAGGTCGCGGATCAGTGTTCGGGGATCGAGGGCTTCGCGCTGGTGACGGGCTTCCTCGCGATCTACGCGCTCATCACCCGCGCGACGCTGCGCATGGGGCGGTTCTGGCTGCTGGTCTTTCCGCTGGCCCTGCTGGCCAGCTGGCTGTTCAACCTGCTGCGCATCGCCGCGCTGATCTTGATCGGCGCGCATGTCTCGCCCGAACTGGCGGTCAACGGGTTCCACAGCTTCGCCGGCTGGCTGGCCTTCACGGTCCTCGCGCTGGGAGTGCTCTGGGCGGTGCAGGTCATCCCGGGCCTGCATCGGGGCGGCGCCGCGCAGGCGGCAGCTCTTCCGCCCCTGACCGAAGACCGCAACGCGGCCTTCATCGTGCCCTTCATCGCCTTCATGCTGGCCGGGTTGGTGACACAGGCTTTCTGGGCCGAGCCTGCGCTGGGCTATCCGCTTGTGGCGCTCGCCATGGCCTGCGCGCTCTGGCTGTTCCGCAAGCCCTTCCTCGCGCTCGACTGGCGCGTCGATCCGGTGGCGCTCGGCGCGGGCCTCGTGGTGGGGCTGCTCTGGGTCGTCACCGCTCCGGCGTCCGAGCAGTCCGGCGCCGTTGCGGCGCTGACGCCTGCGGCGCTGGTGCTCTGGGCCACGATCCGGCTGATAGGCACGTCGGTCCTGGTGCCGCTGGTGGAAGAGGCTTTCTTTCGCGGCTACCTGCTGGCGCGGCTTGACACGGGCGGCTGGCCGATGCGGCTGGTCGCGGTGGCGCTGTCCAGCGCGGGCTTCGCCGCCCTGCACGGGCGTTACCTGGAGGCGGGCCTGGCCGGGATCGTTTTCGCCGCCGTGATGCTGCGGCAAGGCCGGCTGGCCGACGCGATCCTGGCGCATGCGGCGGCCAACCTGATCGTGTTCGCCGCCGCGCTTCTGCGCGGCGACTGGTCGCTTATCTGAGGATCAGGAATTCGCGCGCTGACGGCGGCGGTTGATTTCCCAGGCGAGCGCCAGCCCCGCGCCAACCGCTGCCAGCGCGAGCAGGCCGGTGGAGGCGTCGATCTCGGGAACGCTGGCCGCGGGCGTGCCGCCGGTATCGCCGCCGGGCCGACCGGGAGACCACCCGTCCCACCGCCAACGGCCGCCGCTACCCCAGGATTGCGCCGAGGCGCCAGCGGCGCCGGAGAGCCAGACCCCGCCGGCAATCAATGCAAAATGGATTTTTCCGAACATGATGAATCCGCCAATGCTGTTACGCGACCATAGTGTCCTCATGCCGCAATTCTGGCAAGCTTTCGCCGCTTTCGACGAAATTTTCCATCACAATCCGGCGCCTGATGCCGAATTGGTCACGTTCGCGCACCAATCGCGGCGGTCAGGCCCGCCTGGCACGCGCGGGCCGGAAAAACGAATCGGCCCTGCCACAGCCTTGCGCGGCCCTCCCGCGCGCCCGCGCGGGCCTATTCGGCCGCGCGCAGCGGCTTGCCGTCTTCCGTGACAGGCGCGTCCTCGGCGGCGCGCGGGCCGCGGCCGTGGATCTCCTCCAGCCGCGGGGCAAGGGCCATCGGTGCGCCGCCGGCTTGCGCATCCACGGCGGCCGGCTGTGCCTCGTCCCACAGGATCTCGGGCGCGCGAATCCGGCCCGCGGCGCGGCGCAGCGCCCAGTCCCGCGCGATCCGGCTGGACTCGCCGGCCGGGATCCGCGCCAGCAGCCGTGCCAGCCACAGCGCATAGGTCGCGGCCCAGACCCGCAGGGCCAGCATCGCGGGAGTGAAGACCAGCGTCAGCACCGTCGCGATGCCCAGTCCGAACACCACGGCGGTGGCCAGCTGTTTCCACCACAGGGCCGTGGGACTGTCGATCGAGTAGCCGCCATTCACGAAATCCAGGCTGATTCCCAGCATCATGGGCGTCAGGCCGGCCATGGTGGTGATGGTGGTCAGCAGCACCGGGCGGAGCCGATCCTCGGTGGTGCGGATGATCGCCTCTATCCGCGGCATGTAGCGCGCGTAATCCTGATAGGTGTCGATCAGCACGATGTTGTTGTTCACCACGATGCCCGCGAGCGCCACGATGCCGGTGCCGG
>JBKHDP010000083.1:0-12299 GCA_046541255.1 Paracoccaceae bacterium
CGCTCTCGACAGTGTTGGTCATCGCAGCCCTTCTCCCGTTCCGACGCCCGGCCCAATCTGGCCGCCCCGCCCCGCGCCGCCATCCGGCGGAAGCGACGCAGCATTCTCAGGTCAGACAACTTGCGGCGGGCGGACATGTTCCCATCCGCGTGGGATTCGAACGTCCGGTTTCGTGGGATGGCTCAAGTCCTTTCGCATCCGCAGCGAACTTCCGGAAACCGCCCAAAACAGCCAAAGGTTGCACCGTTGTCCAGTATCGCGGCTTTGCGGGTTTACGTGTTTGACAGGCGTCCTTCTCGTGCTGGGTTCGCTCGTGCCGGTCCAAGGGCACATGCCAGTCCTTCGCGGCTTTGGTCCTACCGGCGCGGCGAGGCTGACCGAGCGCCTGCGGCATCGATAGTTGCGCAGGGGTCTCTACTCACTTAGTTGCCCGCGCAGTCGGCGCTCCGCGCCTTTGTGCTCGGGCTATGGACTTGCCCGACTTTTGTGGAGAGCGTTTAGCTCACTTCCCGGGCCTTTCGCTCGAATGCGATGGGGCTTTGGAAGCCGAGATCGCACAGCTGAAGGCCCGCCAGGCGGCCAAGTCGAAGCCCGCGCCGGACATCCCGGCACTCTTCGCCCGGGCGGTGGAAGACCTCGAGGCGCTGCTCGGCAGCCCCGACACCGTCGCGCAGGCCAACGAGCACCTGTCGGTCCTCATCCGCCGCGTCACGCTGACGCCCGACCCCGAGGCCGAAGGCGGACTCGCCATCGACATCGAGACCGACCTGGACGCGCTCCGCATCGCGACCGGTATCGGCGATGGCGCTTAGGAGCGGCGTCCTTGGTGCCGCTCGTGCCCCAGACTTGCGAAAACCACGCCGACCGGCGTGGCTTTTTGCGTTTCTCGAGCTACACCGCCGAACAACGGACGAAGAAAAAACGACAATTAACGGCTGGGCAAGGGGCGCTGCCCCCTCTTGCCCGTGCCGGGCAAGTCACTCCCGGGATGTTCGGACCAAGAAGAAGACCGCATGGCTGTTTCGGGAATGGACCGGGGTGCCGCGGTGCTCCTTGCGGTGCCTGTCTGCTTGCGCGCGGGCCGGGTTCTGCCTAGAGACGGCGCGACACCGGCAAAGGGGGCGCGAGATGGGCTTCAAGATGGGAATCGTGGGTCTGCCCAATGTGGGCAAGTCGACCCTGTTCAACGCGCTGACGCGGACGGCGGCGGCGCAGGCGGCGAATTTCCCCTTCTGCACCATCGAGCCCAATGTGGGCGAGGTGGCGGTGCCGGATGCGCGGCTGGACCGGCTGGCCGAGATCGCGAAATCGAAACAGGTGGTTCCCACCCGCATGACCTTCGTGGATATCGCGGGGCTGGTGAAGGGCGCCAGCAAGGGCGAGGGGCTGGGCAACCAGTTCCTGGCCAATATCCGCGAGGTGGATGCCATCGCCCATGTGTTGCGCTGTTTCGAGGATGGCGACGTGACCCATGTGGAGGGGCGTGTCGATCCGGTGGCCGATGCCGAGACCATCGAGACCGAGCTGATGCTGGCGGACATGGAAAGCATCGAGAAGCGGTTGCAGGGGCTGACGCGCAAGGTGCGCGGCGGCGACAAGGAGGCGGTGCAGCAGGAACGGCTTCTGAGGGCGGCGCTGGAGGTGCTCGAGTCGGGGCGGCCGGCGCGCGTTCTGGAGGTGGACGCGGAGGATGCGCGCGCCTGGAAGCTGTTGCAGCTGCTGACGGCCAAGCCCGTGCTCTATGTCTGCAACGTGGAGGAGATGGCGGCCGGCACCGGCAATGCGCAATCCCGCCGGGTTGCCGAGATGGCCGAGGCGCAGGGCGCCGGCACGGTGGTGATCTCGGCCCGGATCGAGGAGGAGCTGGCCCAGCTCGATCCCGAGGAGGCGGAGATGTTCCTGTCGGAGATGGGGCTGGAGGAACCCGGCCTCGACCGGCTGATCCGCGCCGGCTACGAGCTGCTGCACCTGCAGACCTATTTCACTGTCGGCCCCAAGGAGGCCCGGGCCTGGACAATTCGCGAAGGCACGCTGGCGCCGCAGGCGGCGGGCGTGATCCATGGCGATTTCGAGAAGGGATTCATCCGCGCCGAGACCATCGCCTACGAGGATTTCGTGGCCCTGGGCGGCGAGCAGGCCTGCCGCGAGGCGGGCAAGCTGCGCGCGGAGGGCAAGTCCTACGCGGTGCAGGACGGCGACGTCATGCATTTCCTTTTCAACACCTGACAGCCACCTCATCCGGCCCGGCCCGGCCCCCGACCCGACTGGGGCCGGGGCGTTGCCGGCTGCCCGGTTTGGCGGAATGACCCGATCGCCGGCAGCCTGGCGACCGGCCTGGCCGGTGCCGGCCGCCCTGTTGCAATGACCTGGCGGGCCCGCGGCTGTCCGGGCGGGGCGGCCCGCGCGCTGTCAAATAACTTTCAAGAAGCTGTTGCGCGACTGTCACCTGACGGGTGCTACCACCGCCGCGAACTGGAAGCGGAGAGCGCGCGTGCTGACCATCGAGGCCTTGACCAAACGTTTTGGCGCCAATGTCGCCGTCGACGCGGCAACGATCGCCGTGGATCGTCCCGGCATGATCGGGATCATCGGGCGTTCCGGGGCGGGCAAGTCCACCCTGTTGCGGATGCTCAACCGGCTGACCGATGCCAGCTCGGGCCGGGTCGTGTTCGAGGGCACCGAGGTCACCGGGCTGACCGGGGCCGCGCTTCGGCGCTGGCAGTCCGACTGCGCGATGATCTTCCAGCAGTTCAACCTGGTGCCGCGGATGGACGTGGTCTCGAACGTGCTGCATGGCACGCTCAACCGGCGCTCGACCTTCGCCACCATGTTCAACCTCTTCCCGCAGGGCGATATCCACCGCGCCATCGACATCCTGGAGCGGCTGGGCATCGCCGAGCATGCGCCCAAGCGGGCCGAGGCCCTGTCGGGCGGCCAGCAGCAGCGCGTCGCCATCGCCCGCGCCCTGATGCAGGATCCGAAGTTGATCCTGGCCGACGAGCCGATCGCCAGCCTCGACCCGATGAACGCCCAGATCGTCATGGACACGCTGCGCCGCATCCATGACGAGGACGGTCGCACGGTGATCTGCAACCTGCACACGCTGGATACCGCGCGTCGCTATTGCGATCGCGTGATCGGCATGCGCGACGGGCGCGTGGTGTTCGACGGCACGCCCGACCAGCTGACCATTGGCGTGGCCCGCGACATCTACGGCGCCGACGAGAGCTTTACCGAATCCGCCACGTCGACGGAAATCCGCGAGCATGGCGCGATCCCGCAATTCGCCTGACACCTTTCAACGACCCGGCCCGGAAACGTCAAGCGGGCCAAATCAACCGGAGAGAGAGACATGAAGAAACTGCTTGTCGCCGCACTGGCAACCACCGTCCTGGCCGGCCCGCTTGCCGCGCAGGAGATCGAAGAATTCCGCATCGGCATCCTGGGCGGCGAGAACGCCCAGGACCGCATGACCTCGAACGAGTGCTTCCGCGCCAAGACCGAAGAGCTGCTGGGCGTGCCCACCAAGCTGTTCACCCCGGCCGATTACGACGGCGTGATCCAGGGCCTGCTGGGCGGTTCGATCGACATGGCCTGGCTGGGGGCCTCGGGCTATGCCAAGACCTGGCTGACCGATCCCGACGCCGTCGAGCCGGTGCTCGTGAAGGTGAACGTGGACGGCTCCTACGGCTACCACTCGGTCGGTTTCGCCCGCGCCGACAGCGGGATCACCTCGCTGGAAGACATGGAAGGCAAGGTGTTCGGCTTCGGCGACCCCAACTCCACTTCGGGTTACCTGATCCCCTCGATCGAGATCCCCGAGATCACCGGCGGCTCGATGGACTCGGGTGACTTCTTCGAGGAAGTGAAGTTCACCGGCGGCCACGAGCAGACCATCGTCGCGGTGTTCAACGGCGATATCGACGGCGGCGTGACCTGGGCCGACGGGCTGGGCGAATGGGAAGACGGCTACAATTCGGGCGCGCTGCGCAAGGCCTCCGATGCCGGGCTGGTGGACATGAACGAGCTGGTCGAGATCTGGAAGTCCAAGCCGATCCCGGAAGGCCCGATCGTGCTGCGCAAGGACCTGCCCGAGCGCGTCAAGATCGACATGACCGCCATGATGGCCTCGCTGCCCTACTTGGATGCCGATTGCGCCTACAACTTCATGGCCGGCGAGGCGCTGGGCATGCAGCCGATCGACCATGACGCCTACATTTCGATCATCGAGGCGCGCAAGTCGAAGATGTAAGACCGGACATCCGGTTCGGCCGGGCCCTGCGCGGGCCCGGCCTTTCTGCATTCGGGGGCAGGCAGATGGCAGACATATCGCTGGGCGGCGGCGGGCGGGTGGAAGACATCCGCGGCGCCTACATGGAAATGACGCGCCGCAAGCGCATGTATGGCGGCATCCTGCTGGTGCTGTTCGTGGCGCTGATGGCCTCGGGCTTCATGCTGGCCGACGACCGCAACGCCGGCGGGTTCTGGAACGGCATTCTCAGCATTTTCGACTTCCCCGGAGAGGTGCTTTCGGAAGCGACGGAGAACGCCGCCAACCTTCCCGGTCTGATGTGGCAGTTCCTGCCCTCGCTGATCGAGACGGTGAACATCGCCGGCGCTGCCACCCTGCTCGGGGCGCTGGCGGCGATCGTGCTGTCGCTCTTGTCGACGCGCGGGCTGGCGCGCTGGCCACGGCTGATCGGTCTGTTCCGGCGCGTGATGGACGTGACCCGCGCGATCCCCGAGATCGTGATCGCGCTGGTGCTGATCTTCATCATGGGCGGTGGTCCCGTGCCCGCCATGATAGCCATCGCCCTGCATACCGCCGGGGCGCTGGGCAAGCTGTTTTCCGAGGTGAACGAGAACGCCTCGCTGCAGCCGGTGGAAGGGCTGCGCTCGGTGGGCGCGGCCTGGGGCCAGCGCATGTGGCTGGGCGTGATCCCGCAGGTGGCGCCGAATTACCTGAGCTACGGGCTGCTGCGCTTCGAGATCAACATCCGCGCCTCGGCGATCCTGGGCTTCGTGGGGTCGGGCGGGATCGGCTACGATCTCAAGAACGCCTTCAGCTGGGGCCAGGGCCGCTATGACGAGGTGGCCGCGATCTTCCTGTTGCTGTTCCTGACCATCGTGGCCGTGGACCAGTTTTCCAGCCATTACCGCAACAAGCTGACCAGAGGGCACTGACATGGCGATGATCGAGGCAGGGACCGACCTGCGCGCCGGGGCCGACCGGCTGTTCGCCCGCAAGCGCCGCATCGCCTTCACGGTGCCGGCGGCTATCCTGGCCTACTTCGTCTATATCTTCTTCGCCTTCGACCTGCCCGGCCTGGCCGAGCGCGCCCGGCTGGACAATGCCCGCGTGCTGGTGTCGGACAGCTACAGCTACAAGACCCATGTCACCCGCGACAACCGCAATGGCGGCATGCGCTATGCGGTGGAGGGCGAGAACAAGGGCACCTATCCCGAGGGCATGTATCCGGACTGGGTGACGCCGCAGGGCGAGGATGGCGCGATCGTGGACCTGCCCGAAGGGCACCGGGTCGAAATCGATGGCCCGAGGATGCGCTATGACGTGCCCGGCTACGGGCTGATCGAGACCGAGGCCAGCCGCCGCGGTATCGAGCTGATCCTGCCCGCGGGCGCGCCGAAACCCGACTGGGTCAGCGCCTCGAACGCGCGGGTCGACATCACCACCGAGGAAGGCCGCGTGATCGTCACCAAGGCCCGCACCGAGGTCTATCGTTACTCTTTCGGCTGGGAACTGTTCTGGTTCACGCTGGACAGCCCGTTCTACGGCAAGTCCGTGGGCGAGCTGGCCGCGCTCGCGCTGTCGGGCGAGCGCCTGGTGGACGGCAAGAGCAATGTCGCGGCGATGGTGCATGACTTCTGGAACAATGCCATGTGGCGGCACAAGGATGTCATGTGGGCGATCTTCGAGACCATCCTGATGGCCTTCCTGGGCACCATGGGCGCCGCGCTGCTGGCGCTGCCCCTGGCCTTCATGGCGGCGAAGAACTTCACCCCGTTCCAGCCGCTGCGCTTTGCCGCGCGCCGCTTTTTCGATTTCGTGCGCGGGGTCGACGCGCTGATCTGGACCATCGTGCTGGCCCGGGCCTTCGGGCCGGGGCCGATGACCGGGGCGCTGGCGATCCTGATCACCGATACCGGCAGTTTCGGGAAGATGTTCTCGGAGGCGCTGGAAAACGTGGACGGGCGGCAGATCGAAGGCGTGGCCTCGACCGGCGCGCGCCCGGTGCAGCGCTACCGTTTCGGGGTGATCCCGCAGGTGACGCCGATCCTGCTGAGCCAGATCCTCTATTTCCTCGAATCCAACACCCGCAGCGCGACGGTGATCGGGGCGATCACCGGCGGCGGCATCGGTCTGCTGCTGACCCAGGCGATCATCACCCAGAAGGATTGGGAGGAGGTCAGCTATTACATCCTGCTGGTGATCTTGATGGTGATCTTCATGGACTGGCTCTCGGGCATCCTGCGTCGACGGCTGATCCGGGGCGGGAGCGATGGCTGAGCTGTCATCCGCCGCCGAAGAGGGCATGTCTGCCACGACGACGCAAGGGACGCCCATGCCGGAGCCGAAGCTGAGCGAGGAGCGGCCGCTGATCCACCCGGATTGCCAGCTTCAGGACGTGGAGCTGGGCCGGTTCACGGAAGTGGGGCAGGGCTCGCGCATCGCGCATGCGCGGTTCGGGGATTATTCCTATTGCGACCGGCTCTGCGACATCGCCAATGCCGAGATCGGCAAATTCGCCAATATCGCGAGCTGCGTGCGGATCGGGGCGACGGATCATCCGCTGGACCGCGCCAGCCTGCACCATTTCATGTATCGTTCCGCGGATTACTGGCCCGATGCGGCGCATGACGATGCCTGGTTCGCGCATCGCCGCTCGCGCCTGGCGCATCTGGGGCATGACACCTGGATCGGCCATGCCGCGCAGATCAAGCCCGAGGTGCGGGTGGGGCATGGCGCGGTGGTGGCGTCGGGCGCGGTGGTGGTGCGCGACGTGGCGCCCTACACGATCGTGGCCGGTGTCCCGGCCCGGGTGATCCGCCCGCGCCAGCCCGGACCTGTCGCGGAACGGCTGATCGCGCTGGCCTGGTGGGACTGGGACCATGCCCGCCTGCGCGACGCGCTCGATGACTTCCGAAAGCTGGACGCCGAGGCTTTCCTGGAGAAACATGGCGGCTGAGCGCTGCGCCTATTCTGCGGCCAGCGCGCTTCGGCCCGGCCGCTCCGCGGCAAGGAAACGATGCGCGGCCTCGCCCGACAGATGCGCGAGCCGCCCGGCGCAGATCGTGGCCTCCACAGCGCGGGTTTCGGCATTGACGATCACCAGATCGGCGCGCTTTCCGGGGGCGATGGTGCCGCGATCCGCCAGGCCGATGATCGCGGCGGGCGCGGCCGAGATCAGCGCCCAGGCGCGCGGCAGGTCCATCAGCCCGTGCTCCACCAGCTGGAACGCCGCCTGGCTGAGCGCCGGGTAGTAGTAATCCGACACCAGAGCGTCGCAAAGCCCGGCGCGCAGCAGGTCCACCGCCGCGATGTTGCCCGATTGCGAGCCGCCGCGCAGCACGTTGGGTGCGCCCATCAGCACCGGATCGCCTACCGCGCGGGCCAGGGCCGCGGCCGGGCGGCGGGTGGGAAACTCGCAGATCCGCGCGCCGATCATGGAATAGGTCTCGCGGGTTTCGCCGTCGGGGTCGTCATGGCTGCCATAGCGCACGCCCAGCACGTCGAAAGCCTCGGCCAGCCGGTTGAGGAAGCGCGGCACCTCGCGGGTGCGGGCGCGCGCCGCGCGGATCGCCTCCAGATGCGCCTCCAGGCTGCGCCCGGCATTGCGCGCCCAGTGGGCCAGCTGCTGCGGGTCGGTTTCAGCCAGGTCGGCGGCCTCGTCCAGGTGGTTGTTGAAGACCACGTAATCCACCCGGTAACGGCGCAGTGCCGCGAGCAGCCGGTCGGCGGTGTCGGTCATGTGGGTCTCGCAGCGCAGCTGAATCCGCAGATCGGTCAGCGCCTGCGGGCGGTAGGCTTCCAGCGCGCAGAGCAGCGCCTCGGCCTGGTCCGGGCCGCGCCGGCCGCCTTCCCAGGACCAGGATTGCGCCAGCCAGGCGGTGGTGACGCCGTTGGCGGCGGCCTCTCGGTCGGTGGCGCGCAGGGCGATCTGTTCGGGGAAGGCGGCCGAGGGCCGCGGCGCGAGATGGCGCTCGAACGCGTCGCCATGCAGGTCGACAATGCCGGGCAGCACCAGGTAGCCGGTCAGGTCCACCGCGGGCAGCGGCCCCCTGGTGATCCGGCCATCGGCGATCGCCACCGAACGCGCCTGCAGCGCGCCGTCACGCAAGACGGTGGCGCCGGTCAGGCGAAGGGCAAGGCAGGGCGAGGCCATCCGGTATATCCCGCATGTCGTTGGGTCATGCGCGTTCATACCGAAGTTTTGTGTCGGGCCAGTGACATGCGATTGCCGCTTCAGGCGGTTTCGGAGCTGTCCGAGATGCCGTCCACGGTCAGCGTGATCCGGTCGCCGGAAAACCAGGTATCGCCATGCTCCACCGGCCGGCCCTGCGGGTCCACGTTCAGCGCCACCGTATGCAAGAGCGGCGCGCCCTCGCGCAGATGCAGCTTCAGCGCCTGGGTGGCGTCGGCCAGTTCCGCCGAGATCCGCGTGGCGTGGCGGATGTGATCCTCGGCACCCTCCGCCGCCAGCGCCTGCGAAACGGAGCCCAGCGCCCGCAGCCGGGCGGGCAGGCCGGGAAAGCGTGCGGCGGGAAACACGCTGCGAAACAGCGCAACCGGCTGCCCGTCGGAGAGCGAGACGCCCTCGCAGACATGCACCGGCGCACCCGGGGCGAGCGCCAGCGCCCCGGCCTCGGCCGCGTCCGCGCTGCGGGTTTCCAGCCGGTCGATCTGGCGGCCCGGCACCTTGCCCAGGGCGCGCAGGCTGCGGTTGAACCGGACCCGGCGGCCCAGCGGGTAGTCGGCGGGGCGCTGGGTGACGAAGACGCCCGCGCCGCGCCGCGCATGAACCATGTCGCGCGCGGCCAGATCGGCCAGGGCGCGGCGCACGGTATGGCGGTTCACCCCGAACCGCGCGGCCAGTTCGGCCTCGGTGGGCAGCTTGTCCCCGGGGCCGTATCGGGCGGCGGCGATGTCATCCGTCAGCGCCTTGGCGATGGCGGTCCAGAGGGCAGTTCGCGGCATGTCATCAAAACTTCATGGGCCGGGGCTTGTGACCGGGCGGGGCTTGGCGTAGGATTTGTCTAGTTGTATACGTTCTTCGACAAATCCGCAAGGTGTCGCATGACCGAAGATGTCACTCGCAGGGACTGGATGGGCCTTCTGGCCCGGGCGCCGGCCGCACGGCTCAAGGCGCTCTGGCAGGAGGCCGGAACCGCGCCCGATTTCGCCTGGCTGCGCGCGCCCGAGGCCGGCGCCGTCATGGTCCGGGGGCGGGCGGGGGCCACCGGCGCGCCCTTCAACCTCGGCGAGATGACCGTGACGCGCTGTTCGCTGCGGCTGGCGTCGGGCGAGGTGGGCCATGCCTATGTGCAGGGCCGCGACCGGGACAAGGCGCGGATCGCGGCGCTGGTGGATGCGCTGATGCAGACCGCGGCCGCCTCGCGGCTGCGCGGTGCGGTGCTGGAGCCGCTGGCCGCGGCGCAGGCCGAGGCCCGGCGCGACCGTGCCGCAAGGTCTGCGGCCACGAAGGTGGAATTCTTCACCATGGTTCGGGGAGACGATTGATGCAGGATGCCGTACTGGAAGGCGGCTTCGCCGATGCGCCGGTCGAGGCCGCGATGGCTTTCCGCGCCGCGCTGGAGGCGATGGCCCGTCCCGGCCGGATCGAGACCGTGGCGGGCGCGGCCCCGCCACAACCTGCCTCGCCCGCGGCGGGCGCGCTGCTGCTGACGCTCTGCGACCCGGAAACGCCGCTGCACCTGGCGGGGCGCTGGGACAGCCCGGCCCTGCGCGACTGGGTGCGCTTCCATTGCGGCGCGCCCTTGGTGACGGCGCAGCAGGCGCGCTTCGCCCTGGGCGGCTGGGACGAGCTGGCGCCGTTGTCGCGCTTTGCTTCGGGCACGATGGAATATCCCGACCGATCCGCCACCCTGATCGTCGAGATGCCCGCGCTGGAGCCGCGCGGCATCACCCTGCGTGGCCCCGGCATCCGCGACAGCGCCGCGCTGAGCCTGCCGGAGGCGGAGGCGTTTCGCGACAATGCCGCGCGTTTTCCGCTGGGGCTGGATTTCTTTTTCACCTGCGGCGACCGGCTGGCGGCGCTGCCCCGCAGCACGAGGATCGGCTGATGTATGTGGCGGTGAAAGGCGGCGAAAAGGCCATCGACGCGGCCCATTCCTGGCTGGCCGAAGCGCGCCGTGGCGACGTTTCGGTGCCGGAGCTTTCGGTGGCGCAGATCCGCGAGCAGATGGCGCTGGCGGTGGCCCGGGTGATGGCGGAGGGCTCGCTCTACGATCCCGATCTCGCGGCGCTGGCGATCAAGCAGGCGCGCGGCGACCTGATCGAGGCGATCTTCCTGATCCGGGCCTATCGCACCACCCTGCCGCGCTTCGGCGCCTCGCGTCCGGTAGAGACCGGCGCGATGGAATGCGCGCGGCGCATCTCGGCCACCTACAAGGACGTGCCGGGCGGGCAGGTGCTGGGCGCGACCTTCGATTACACCCACCGGCTGCTGGATTTCGCGCTGGAGGCCGAAGGCCTGCCCCCCGAGGCGCCCCGCGCAGACCCGGCCGAGGGGCCGGTGCCGCATGTCACCGAGGTGCTGGACCGCGAGGGGCTGATCCAGCCCGAGCCGGCCTCGGACGCGGTGCCGCGCGACCTGACGCGCACGCCGCTGGAACTGCCCGCCGACCGGCCGCTGCGGCTGCAATCGCTTGCCCGCGGCGACGAGGGTTTCCTGCTGGGCATGGCTTATTCCACCCAGCGCGGCTACGGCCGCAACCATCCATTCGTGGGCGAGTTGCGGATCGGCACGGTGCGCGTGGAGATGGAGATCCCCGAACTGGGATTTGCCGTCGAGATCGGCGAGCTGGAGCTGACCGAATGCGAGACCGTGAACCAGTTCGCGGGCTCGAAGACCGAACCGGCGCAATTCACCCGCGGCTACGGGCTGGTCTTCGGCCAGTCGGAGCGAAAGGCGATCTCGATGGCGCTGGTGGACCGCGCGCTGCGCTGGGAAGAGCTGGGCGAGGAGGATACCGGCGCCCCGGCCCAGGACGAGGAATTCGTGCTCTATCACGCCGACAACATTCAGGCGACCGGGTTCCTCGAGCATATCAAGCTGCCCCATTACGTCGATTTCCAGTCCGAGCTGGAACTGGTGCGCCGGCTGCGCCGCGAGGCGCTGGAGCAGGGCGCGGAAGACGGGGCACGGGAGGCCGCGGAATGAGCGACTACAATTTCGCCTATCTGGACGAGCAGACCAAGCGGATGATCCGCCGGGCGCTGCTCAAGGCGCTGGCCGTGCCGGGCTACCAGGTGCCCTTTGCCAGCCGCGAGATGCCGATGCCCTATGGCTGGGGCACCGGCGGGGTGCAGGTGACGGCGGCCTGCCTGACGCCCGACGACAGGCTGAAGGTGATCGACCAGGGCGCCGACGACACCACCAATGCGGTTTCGATCCGGCGCTTCTTCCAGCGCACCGCCGGGGTGGCCACCACCGAGCGCACCGCCGAGGCCAGCGTGATCCAGACCCGCCACCGGGTGCCCGAGACGCCGCTGCAGGCGGGGCAGATCCTGGTCTACCAGGTGCCGATTCCCGAGCCGCTGCGTTTCCTGGAGCCCTCGGAGGTCGAGACGCGCCGGATGCATGCGCTGGAAGAATACGGGCTGATGCATGTGAAGCTCTACGAGGATATCGCGCGCCACGGGGCGATCGCCACGGCCTATGCCTACCCGGTGAAGGTCGAGGGGCGCTACGTGATGGACCCGTCGCCGATCCCGAAATTCGACAATCCCAAGCTCGAAAGCGCGGCGATCCAGCTGTTCGGCGCGGGACGCGAGCAGCGCATCTACGCGCTGCCGCCCTGGACCCGGGTGGTGAGCCTCGATTTCGAGGATCACCCGTTCGACCCGTCCAAGGCGGATCATCCTTGCGCGCTCTGCGGGGCGGAGGACAGCTATCTCGACGAGGTGATCACCGACGATGCGGGCGGGCGGATGTTCGTCTGCTCCGACACCGACTATTGCCGGGACCGGCGCGGGGAGGATGCTGCGTAATGGGCAAGTCAAGCAGCTTTGCGATCGGGATCGAAGGCTTCGCGGC
>JBKHDP010000084.1:0-12171 GCA_046541255.1 Paracoccaceae bacterium
CGATCGAAGACCAGCGCGGGCGGCGCGCAGTCGAGCCCGATCACCATCACCCGCCGCCCGCAGGCGCAGGTGAAATCCTGCCCGTAGGCGCCATAGAGGCTGTTGCCGGATTTCGCCCGGTTCACACCGTTGACCTGCACCTCGCCGATGATGCCAAGATTGCCCAGCATCGCGGCGGCCACGTCCTTCAGGGCGATCTCCACCTGGCTGCCCTGGCCGGTGCGCAGGCGCCGGCGCTCGGCGGCCAGCAGGCCGGACACCGCCATCTGCCCGGCGATGCAGTCCCAGGCGGGCAGGACATGGGCCACCGGCTCGGTCGATCCTTCGGGGCCGGTGGCATCGGGAAAGCCGATCGCCGGATTCACGGTGTAATCCACCGCCGGCCGGCCGTGCCTGTCGCCCATCAGCGTCAGCATCACCAGATCGGCGCGGTGCTGGCTGAGGGTCTCGTAATCCATCCAGCCGCGCACCCGCAGGTTGGTGAGGAACAGGCCCGCATCCTCGCCCGGCGCGGTGATGATCCTGGTGATCAGTTCGCGCCCCTCGGGGTGTTTCATGTCCACCGCGATGGAGCGTTTGCCCTTGTTGAGCCCGGCCCAGAAAAGGCTTTGGCCGTTCTCGGTCACCGGCCAGCGGGTGGCGTCGAGCCCGCCCTCCAGCCGGTCGAAGCGGATCACGTCCGCCCCCATCTGCGCCAGCGTCATGCCCGCCAGCGGCACCGCGACGAAGGCCGAGCCTTCGACGACGCGCATTCCGTTCAGGATACCCATCTCATGCCTCCCATTCTGCATGGGCCTGCATGCAGCGGTGGCCCTCGGCGGCCGCCGTGCACAGGTGCAGGCCCGGCGCGTCTTCCTCTTCCCAGGCGCAGAGGCGGATCTCGCCGCCCGCGAACATCGGGTGCACGCCCCGAAAGGCGAAGCGGTCGGGCGCGCGGCCCCGGGCCATCGTGGCCAGCGCGGCCAGGCACAGCGCCTGCATCGGTCCGTGCACCACCAGGCCCGGGTATTTCTCGACCTCCCTTGTATAGGGCAGGTCGTAATGGATGCGGTGGGCATTGAACGTGGCCGCCGAAAAGCGGAACAGTCGCGTTTCGGTCATCGTCAGGCGCAGTTCATGCGACACCGGGTCGGGCGCCGGAACCTTCCGGGGCGGCTGGAAGCTGTCGGGCATGGGCATGTAGACGATGTCCTGCACCTCTTCCACCGCCAGCCCCTGCGGCCCCTCGAGCCGGTGCTCCACGGTGACGAAGATCATTTCTCCACGGTCGTTCTCGACCTTGCGGATCCTGGCGATACGCGAGGCCCGCCGCACCCGGTCGCCGACATGCAGGGGGGCGTGGAAGGTCAGCTTGCCGCCCGCCCACATCCGGCGTTCCAGCGCGATGGGGGGCAGGAAGCCGCCCCGGCGGGGGTGGCCATCGGTATCGAGCCGCGCCATCGGCGCATCCGGGTGGAACAGGATCCAGTGCCAGAGCGGCGGCAGCACCGCGCCCTTGCGCGCCTCGGGCAGGCCCGGCAACTCCGACAGGGTGGCCGCCAGCATCGAGACGGAAACCGGGCTCGCCTCCTCCTCGTCCTGCCGTGTCCGCCCGATCCAGTCATCGAACCCCGTCTCGTCCATGCCGTGCCCTCCTTGTCTTGCGTCGGGACTGAATATCCGAGCTGCGCGCATTCGCCTAAGAATACTTTGGTGCACCGCCGCCGGCTGCCGGGGTGGCCGGCGCGCGACATGAGGCCCGATACGCAACCGCCTGTCGAAAAAGAAAAAGGGACGCGGTGCGCCCCTTGTTCAAGGTGGTTGCCCAAGTTGAAATCCGCTGGCCTCAGCGCCCCCAGCTGCGCACCGGCCCGCAATCCATGTGGACGAAGTTCGAGCCGCTGTAGCGGCCCACGCCGCCCGCGCGGCAGGCCTGCGCGGCCTGCGCGATCTGCGATACCGAGCGCGAGTTCAGCCGCAGGTCCGCCGCCTCGCCCCGCAGATGGCGGGAATTCTTGGCCACCCCGCTCGAACGGGCGCGCAGCATCGCGTTGGTCTGCGGGCTGCGGTAGCCCGAAATCAGCAGATACGGTTCGGACGTGTCCATCATGTTGTGAACCGCCGCCATGATGTCCATGGTCCGCAGGTCGATCTCCTTGACCTGGTCGTTCCGCCAGTCGCGCATGAAGTGATTCACTTCCGCCACGGCGTCGCGAATGTAGTTGCCGTCGACCCAGTAGATCATGTCGATCTTCTCGCCGGTGCGGCCGGAATACATGCGCAGGCGGCGGATATTTCCACCACCGCGCAGGAAGCCGGCGGCACTGGAATAGGTCGGCGCGGATGCAACCGCCGTGGCCGCGAACGCCGCAAGGAGTGCGCGCCGCGACATGTTGCCAGAAGCAAGTCCCGTCATTCTCTGTCCCGTCTTACCTGTGTGCCGCGTCGTTGCGCGGCCCTGCCAAATTCATCCCCAATTGCGATTTTTATGACACAGGGGGGCGGCTGTTACAAAGCCATGATTCCCCTTAACCATGAGTAACGCGCGATTTCGGCGAAAAGTTGCTTAAGACGCGCTGAAGCCGAGGGGGCATTGCCGGCTTGTGCAAAACCGCATCGCCCACGCCCGGTCGTAGGATATGACTTATTTGTCAGTGGACAAGCGCAGTGCTTTCGCGCCCAATGGTCGTGCGTTGCGCCCCAGGGTGTAGACGCAGAAGACGATGTCTGACCGCCGGAGGTTGCGAATGCCGTCCAGTTTGCTCGCCCATGCCCGCAGGGCCCTGGCCGCGCCGCTTGCCCTGACCATCGCCCTGATGGCGGCGCCGCAGGCGGGTGCCGAGGTCATGGCGTTCCGGCAGGCCGTGGCCGAAGGCGCCGCTCGGGAGGAGGCGCTGGCCGAGCATTACCGGCAGACGCGTCAGGCGCCGCTCTGGACCGGGGCCGGGGATCTGCATGCCGCGCGCCGCGCCGCGCTGCTGGAGGCGTTGGAGCGCGCCGGGGATCACGGCCTGCCGGTCGAGGCCTATGATCCGGCCGGGCTGCGGGCGCGGATGGCCGCGGCGCGCAGCCCGCGCGAACGGGGCGCGGTCGAGGTGGCGCTCAGCCGGGCCTTCCTGGCCTATGCCCGTGATCTCGACACCGGGGTTCTGGTGCCGTCGCGTGCCGATGGCGACATCAAGCGCGAGGTGCCGCGCCGCGAGGCGACGGCCTATCTGGACGAGCTCTCCCGCGCCGAGAATCCGCGCGCGCTGCTGCGGGGCCTGGCGCCGCGCTCGCCGGAATATGCGCGCCTGATGAAGGCCAAGCTGATGCTGGAACGGGTCGTTGCCGCCGGTGGCTGGGGGGCGCGCGTGCCCGCCGACAAGCTGGAGCCGGGCCAGTCGGGCACGGCCGTGGTGGCGCTGCGCGACCGGCTGATGGCCCGGGGCTACCTTCGCCGCAGTGCCGCGGCCAGCTATGACGCCACGCTGCAGAAGGCGGTGCAGGCGTTCCAGGTCGATCACGGGCTGGAACCCGACGGCGTGGCCGGGCCGGCCACCCTGGCGGCGCTGAACGTGCCGGCCGAGGAGCGGCTGAAATCGGTGATCGTGGCGATGGAGCGCGAGCGCTGGCTGCCCGAGGAGCGCGGCGCGCGGCACATCCTGGTCAACCTGACCGATTTCAGTTCCCGCATCCTCGACGACGGCAAGGAGACGTTCCGCACCCGGTCGGTGATCGGCCATACGGATATCGACCGCCGGACACCGGAATTCTCGGACGTGATGGATCACATGGTGATCAATCCGAGCTGGAACGTGCCGCGGTCGATCACCGTCAAGGAATACCTGCCCAACATGCAGCGCAACAGGAACGCGCATTCCTATCTGCGGGTGATCGACAGCCGTGGCCGCGTGGTCAGCCGTTCGGCGGTGAATTTCGGTGCCTACAGCGCGCGCAGCTTTCCCTACCGCTTGCAGCAGCCGCCCTCGACGCGCAATGCGCTTGGGCTGGTGAAGTTCATGTTCCCCAACAAGTACAACATCTACCTGCATGACACGCCGCAGAAGCACCTCTTCGAACGCGAGACGCGGGCCTACAGCCATGGCTGCATCCGTCTGGCCGAGCCGTTCGACTTCGCCTATGCGCTGCTGGCCCCGCAAACCGACGATCCCCGGGGCACCTTCCACCGCATTCTCGACACCGGTCGCGAGACCCGCGTGAATCTCGAACCGGCGGTGCCGGTGCACCTGATCTACCGCACCGCCTTCACCACCGCGAAGGGGCGGGTGGAATACCGCGATGACATCTACGGCCGCGATGCGCGGATCTGGGCCGCGCTGAAGGCCGAGGGGGTGGTGTTGACCGCGGCGAGGGGCTAGACCCTGTCTCCGGTTCAGGAGGGTCCATGGCACGGCCGCACAGCATTGCCGAGATCGCCCGCGCGCTTGGCGCGGAGGCGCATGGCGACATCTCGATCGAGGTGACGGGCGCGGCCGAACCCGCCAGCGCCACCGCGCGTGATCTCGCGCTCGCGATGGACCCGAAATATGCCGAGGCGCTGGGGCAGGGCCAGGCCCGCGCGGCGATGCTGTGGCAGGGCGCGGACTGGCGCGGGTTGGGGCTGTCGGCCGCGATCACCGCGCCGCGCCCGCGCTTCGCCATGGCGGCCCTGACCGCGATGATGGACCCGGGCCAGGGCTTTGCGCCCGGGCATCACGCCTCGGCGGTGATAGATCCCTCGGCGGTGCTGGAAGAGGGCGTCTCGGTCGGGCCGCTCGCAGTGATCGGGCCGGGGGCGCGGATCGGGGCGGGCACGGTAATCGGGCCGCACTGCTTCGTGGGGGCCGAGTCCGTGATCGGCCCGGGATCGTTCCTGCGCGAGGGCGTGCGGATCGGTGCAAGGGTGCGGATCGGGGCGCGGTTCATCGCCCAGCCCGGCGCGGCGGTGGGCGGCGACGGATTTTCCTTCGTGACGCCGGATGTCTCGGCGGTGGAGCAGGTGCGCGAGACGCTGGGCGCCCAGGGCGGGGCGGCGGGCCAGAGCTGGGCACGGATCCACTCGCTGGGCGGCGTGCGCATCGGCGACGACGTGGAACTGGGCGCCAACACCTGCATCGATCGCGGCACGATTCGCGACACGGTGGTGGGTGATGGCTGCAAGTTCGACAATCTGGTGCAGATCGGGCATAACGTGGTGATCGGCCGCGATTGCCTGATCTGCGCCCAGGTCGGCGTGGCGGGATCGACAAGGATCGGCGATCATGTGGTCCTGGGCGGCCAGTCGGGCGTGTCGGACAACCTGTTCATCGGCGACGGCGCGGTGACCGGGGGCGGCACCAAGGTGCTGGCAAACGTGCCGGCGGGCCGGGTGATGCTGGGCTACCCCGCCACGCGGATGGACGCCCAGCTGGAGACCTACAAGGCCCTGCGCCGTCTGCCGCGTCTTCTGCGCGATGTCGCGGCCTTGAAGAAAGCTGTTTCCAAGCCCGGTGGGAGCGACTAAATCGGGCGCGGATCAAGCGGAAGGGATCAGGCGGGCATGACGGATGTCAAGGACAAGGTGATCGAGATCATCGCCGAACAGGCGGTGCTCGAACCTTCGGACGTGACCATGGACAGCACGCTGGAGGAGCTGGGGATCGACAGTCTCGGCCTGGTGGAGAGCATCTTCGCCATCGAGGAGGCGTTCGACATCTCGATTCCCTTCAACGCCAACGAACCCGATCAGAGCGAGTTCGACATTTCCTCGGTCGCCACGATCGTCGCCGGCATCGAAAAGCTGGTGCAAGAGAGATCGTCGTGACCAGGCATCCTCGTCGCGCAGGGACGCGCGCATGAAGCGGGTGGTCATCACCGGCGCGGGCACGATCAACCCGCTCGGCCATGACGTGCCGGCCACGCTGGAGGCGATGCGCGAGGCCCGCTGCGGGATCGGCCCGCTGGAATTCCGCGATGTCGAGCGCCTGGCGATCCGCATCGGCGGGCAGGTGCGGGACTACGTGCCCGAAACCATCTTCAACCGCCAGCAGCTCGCGCTCTACGACCGGTTCACCCAGTTCACCCTGATCGCCGCGCGCGAGGCGCTGGCCCAGGCCGGGCTGGAGTTCAGCGGCCAGCTCGCCGACCGTTCGGGCGTGGTGTTCGGCACCTCGGGCGGCGGTCTGAACACCCAGGACGAGAATTACCGCGCGGTCTACGAGGAGGGCAAGAACCGGGTGCATCCCTTCGTCGTGCCCAAGCTGATGAACAATGCCGCCGCGGGCCATGTGAGCATGGAATTCAACCTGCGCGGGCCATCCTTCACCGTGGCCACCGCCTGCGCCAGTTCCAACCATGCGATGGGTCTGGCGTTCCAGATGGTGCGTTCCGGCGCCTGCCCGGTGATGGTGACCGGCGGATCGGAATCGATGCTCTGCTTCGGCGGTGTGAAGGCCTGGGAGGGGTTGCGGGTGATGTCACGGGACGCCTGCCGTCCCTTCAGCGCCAACCGCAACGGCATGGTGCAGGGCGAGGGCGCCGGGGTGTTCGTGTTCGAGGATCACGACCATGCGCGCGCCCGCGGCGCCGAGATCCTGGCCGAGGTGGTGGGGTTCGCCATGACCTCGGATGCCGCCGATATCGTGATGCCCTCGAAGCAGGGCGCGGCGCGCGCCATGGCCGGCGCCCTGCGCGATGCCGGCCTGGCGCCGCAGGAGGTGGGCTATATCAACGCCCACGGCACCGGCACCGCCGCGAATGACAAGACCGAATGCGCCGCCGTGGCCGACGTGTTCGGCCCGCATGCCGACCGGCTGATGATCTCTTCCACCAAGTCGATGCATGGCCATCTGATCGGCGGCACCGGCGCGGTGGAACTGCTGGCCTGCATCATGGCGCTGCGGGACGGGGTGATCGCCCCCACCGTGGGCTACGAGGAGCCGGATCCGGAATGCGCGCTGGACGTGGTGCCCAACGAGGCCCGCGAGGCCGGGGTCGAGGTGGCGTTGTCGAACGCCTTCGCCTTCGGCGGGTTGAACGCCGTGCTGGCGCTGCGCAGGATCTGACGGGGTCGCCGAAGGCATCCGTCGTCCGGCGGCGCGCGCCTGCGGCGCGCAGGTCTTCTGGCACTGCGTGCGGGTCGGGGGGGCGCTGCCCCCCACGGGCCTGCGGCCCGCTCCCCCCGGGATATTTCTTCCAAGAAGAAGCGGGGAGGGCCCTGTCAGCGTCCGCGCCAGATCCAGCCGCCGCCCAGGACGCGGGTGCTGGCGGTGTCGTAGAAGACGCAGGCCTGGCCCGGGCTCACCCCTTCCTCGGCGGTGAGAAGCTCCACCTCGGCCTCGGTGTTCGAGAGCGGCCGCAGGATGGCCTCGCGCGGCGGGCGGGTGGAGCGGACCTTGACCGCGAGCGGCCATTCGCTGCGCGAGGTGAGCGGCGCGTCGCCCAGCCAGTTGATCTCGCGCAGCGGCACGGTGCGGGTGGAAAGCGCCTCTTTCGGGCCCACCACCACGCGCCGGCGATCGGGGTCGAGCCTGACCACGTAGAGCGGCTCGTCCAGCCCGCCGATGCCGAGGCCGCGGCGCTGGCCGATCGTGTAGTGGATGACGCCCCGGTGCCGGCCCAGGACCCGGCCCTGCAGATCCACGATCTCGCCAGGGTCGGCGGCGCCGGGCCGCAGCTTCTCGATCACTGCGGCGTAATTGCCGTCGGGGACGAAACAGATGTCCTGGCTGTCGGGCTTGTCGGCCACCGGCAGCCCGTAGCGTGCGGCGAGCGCGCGGGTCTCGGCCTTGGAGGCCAGGTGGCCAAGCGGAAAGCGCAGGTAATCGAGCTGCTCCGGGGTGGTGGAGAACAGGAAATAGGACTGGTCGCGCGCGGCATCCGCGGCGCGGTGAAGCTCTGCCCCATGCGCGCCCGACCGACGCTGGATGTAATGGCCGGTGGCCATGCAGTCGGCATCGAGATCCTTCGCCGTCTCCAGCAGATCCTGGAACTTCACCCGCTCGTTGCAGCGGATGCAGGGCACCGGCGTGGCGCCGGCCAGATAGCTGTCGGCGAACTCGTCGATCACCGCCTCGCGGAAGGTGTTCTCGTAATCCAGCACGTAATGGGGAAAACCCATCTCCTCGGCCACGCGGCGGGCATCGTGGATATCGCGGCCCGCGCAACAGGCGCCCTTCTTCGCCAGCGCCGCGCCGTGATCGTAGAGCTGCAGCGTGACGCCGACCACGTCATAGCCCTGCTCGGCGAGCATGGCGGCCACCACGGAACTGTCCACGCCGCCGGACATCGCCACGACCACGCGGGTTTCGGCGGGGGGGCGGGCAAAGCCGAGGCTGTTGAGTTCGTCGCGCGCGTCGAGGGCCATGGGGCCTCCTTTCCGGGTCCGCGAAATATAGGAAAATCCTAAACACACTCAAGGCCCCGCTTCATCGCGCGTTAAGCGCGTCACGGCCAGTCTGCCCTCGGCCAAGAAGAGGGCTTTGCCATGTATCTCAGGAAGGTCAACGGGCCGCGGGCCGTGACACTGCCGGACGGGTCGGTGATGACCCGCGCCGACCTGCCGCCGCGCGACACGCGGCGATGGGTCGCCTCGCGCAAGGCGGCGGTGGTGCGCGCGCTGCGTCACGGGCTCTTGTCGCGGGAAGAGGCGCTGCAGCGTTACGCCCTGAGCGAGGAGGAGCTCGAGGAGTGGATGCGGGCGATGGCGCAACATGGCGAGCAGGCGCTCAAGGTTACGGCAAGGCGGAAGTTTCGACATCCTTAAGTTGATCGAAAATAACTTTAGGTTGCAAGGTGCTCTCTTTTTCGTATGGTAACTGGGAGTTAACCTTTTCTGTTCACGGTTGGTTCAGCCGAGACAGCAAGCGGAGAGGGCCGATGCGAGTTCTGCTGGTCGAAGATGACCCCACCACGTCCAAGAGCATCGAGTTGATGCTGACCCATGCCAATCTCAATGTCTACGCCACGGATCTCGGGGAAGAGGGCATCGACCTGGCCAAGCTCTACGATTACGACCTGATCCTGCTGGATCTCAACCTGCCCGACATGACCGGCCACGAGGTGCTGCGGCAGCTGCGCCTGGCCCGGGTGGAGACGCCGATCCTGATCCTGTCGGGCTCCGACGATACCGAAAGCAAGATCAAGGGCTTCGGTTTCGGCGCCGACGATTACCTGACCAAGCCGTTCCATCGCGACGAATTGATCGCGCGGATCCATGCCATCATCCGCCGGTCCAAGGGGCATTCGCAATCGATCATCCGGACCGGCAAGATCGAGGTGAACCTGGACGCCAAGACCGTGGAGGTGGAGGGCAAGCCGGTGCACCTGACCGGCAAGGAGTACCAGATGCTGGAGCTTCTCAGCCTGCGCAAGGGCACCACCCTGACCAAGGAGATGTTCCTCAACCATCTCTATGGCGGCATGGACGAGCCCGAACTCAAGATCATCGACGTGTTCATCTGCAAGTTGCGCAAGAAGCTGACCGAGGCGACCGGCGAGCGCAACCATATCGAGACGGTCTGGGGGCGCGGCTACGTTCTGCGCGATCCCGAGCCCGACGGGATCGGCGGAAACTCCCTGGTCGCGAGCGCCTGAACGCCACCCTGCGCGCGCTTGCCACCGGACCCGCGCGCCCCTATCACTCTGGCGCGAGAGGATAAGGGGAGGCGGGTGTGAGCGAAGGGCGCGAGCGCGATGTCGCGAAGCTGGACGCGCAGGAGGCGCGCGACGAACTGGCGCGGCTTGCCGAAACGATCGCGCGCGCGGACCGGGCCTATCACACACGGGATGCGCCCGAGATCAGCGATGCGGAATATGACCGGCTCAAACGGCGCAACGCCGAGATCGAGGCGCGGTTTCCGCAGCTGAAGCGCGCCGACAGCCCGTCGGAACGGGTCGGGGCCGAGCCGGCCGAAGGCTTCGCCAAGGTGCGCCACGCCCGGCGGATGATGTCGCTGGCCAATGCCTTCGAAACCGGGGAGGTGGTCGAGTTCGACGCCCGCATCCGCCGCTACCTGGGTCTGTCCGAAGCCGATCCGCTGGCCTGTACGGCAGAACCGAAGATCGATGGCCTGAGCCTGTCGCTGCGCTACGAGCAGGGACGGCTGGTGCAGGCCGCGACCCGGGGCGATGGCGAGGTGGGCGAGAACGTCACCGCGAATGCCCGCACCATCGATGAAATCCCCGACCGCCTGGAAGGCGCGCCGGAGGTGCTGGAAGTGCGCGGCGAGGTCTATATGAGCCATGCCGATTTCGCGGCGCTCAACGAAAGGCAGGCGGCGCAGGGGCAGAAGACCTTCGCCAATCCGCGCAACGCGGCCGCCGGCTCGCTGCGCCAGCTCGATCCGGGCGTGACCCGCGCGCGGCCGCTGCGATTCTTCGCCTATGGCTGGGGCGAGATTTCGGCACCGCTTGCGGATACGCAGATCGGCGCGATCCGAAGGCTGGGGGAATTGGGCTTCGCCACCAACCCGTTGACCGCGCTGTGCGACGGGCTGGAGGATCTGCTGGCCCATTACGCGGCCATCGAGGAACAGCGCGCCACGCTGGGCTACGATATCGACGGCGTGGTCTACAAGGTGAACGACCTGGCGCTGCAGGCGCGGCTGGGGTTTCGCTCGACCACGCCGCGTTGGGCGATCGCGCACAAGTTCCCGGCCGAACTGGCCTGGACCCGGCTGGAGGCGATCGACATCCAGGTGGGCCGCACCGGTGCGCTCAGCCCGGTGGCGCGGCTGACCCCGGTCACGGTGGGCGGCGTGGTGGTGTCGAACGCCACGCTGCATAACGAGGATTACATCGCCGGACGCGATTCGAAGGGCAACGAGATCCGCGGCGGCAAGGATATCCGCGTGGGCGACTGGGTGCAGGTCTACCGCGCGGGAGACGTGATCCCCAAGGTGGCCGATGTCGACCTGTCGAAGCGGCCCGCGGATGCAGAGCCCTACGACTTTCCCACCACCTGCCCGGAATGCGGCTCGGAGGCGATCCGCGAGGAGGGCGACGCGGTGCGCCGCTGCACCGGCGGGCTGATCTGCCCCGCGCAGGCCATCGAGAAGCTCAAGCATTTCGTCTCGCGCGCCGCCTTCGACATCGAGGGGCTGGGCGCGAAACAGGTGGAGCAGTTCTACCGCGATGGCTGGATCGCGGAACCGGCCGACATCTTCACCCTCGAGGACCGTTACGGCCCGGGCTGCCTGACCCAGCTGAAGAACCGCGAGGGCTGGGGCGAGAAGAGCGCGCAGAACCTGTTCGACGCCATCGAAGAGCGCCGCACCATCCCGCTGGCCCGGATGATCTTCGCGCTCGGCATCCGCCATGTGGGCGAGGCGGCCTCCAACCTGCTGGCGCGCAGCTACGGCAGCTGGGCGGAGTTCCTTCGCGCGATGGAACAGGCCGCGCCGCAGGAGGGCCCGGCCTGGGAGGGGCTCTTGTCCATCGACGGGGTGGGCGAGGTCATGGCGCGCTCGCTCGTGACCAGCTTCAACCAGGAGGCCGAGCGCGCCTCGATCGACCGGCTGGCGGCCCATCTGCGGATCGAGGATGCCGAGCGACCCCGCACCGAGGGCAGTCCGGTGGCGGGCAAGACCGTTGTCTTCACCGGAACGCTGGAAAAGATGACCCGGGCCGAGGCCAAGGCGCGGGCGGAGGCGTTGGGGGCGAAGGTCGCGGGATCCGTCTCGGCCAGGACGGACCTGCTGGTGGCGGGGCCCGGGGCTGGCTCCAAGGCGAAGAAGGCCGCCGAGCTGGGCATCGAGACGATCGACGAGGATGGCTGGCTGAAATTGATCGGCGCGGCATGAGCGGGCGGCCGGAGCCGCTCTTCCCGCTCTTCGCGGGGCTGGAGACGCTGGAAGGCGTGGGTCCGAAGACGGCGGCGGCGCTGGCGCAGATCCACGTGGAACGGCCGCGCGACCTGCTGTTCACGCTGCCCTATTCGGTGATCGACCGGCGCCGGCGCGACACGATCCGCGGCGCCGAGTTGCCTGCCACGCTGACGGTGGAGGTGACGGTGGGCCGCCACATGCCCCCGCGCCGGAAGGGCGGGGCCTACCGGATCGAGGTGGAGGACGGCGCCACCGCCTTCCAGCTGGTGTTCTTTCATGCCCGGGCCGAGTACCTGGCGCGGGTGCTGCCCACCGGCGCGCGGCGGCTGGTTTCGGGCAAGGTGGAGCTGTTCGACGGGATGGCGCAGATGGTCCATCCCGATCACGTTCTGCCGCCCGAAGAGGC
>JBKHDP010000085.1:0-12124 GCA_046541255.1 Paracoccaceae bacterium
CCGCTCGCGCGGGATGAAGTTTCCCAAGCATCCGCAATTCACCACCGGCCAGGTGCGCGGTGCGCTGCGCCAGGATACCTACGAGCGACGCGAATCCGAGGCCGTGCTGCGGGTGGTGGAGGAAGGCGATACCGTGCTGGAACTGGGCGCGGGGCTGGGCTACATGTCAACGCTCGTCGCCATCTCCGCGCCCGGCACGACGATCCATGCCTTCGAGGCCAACCCGGCGTTGATCCCCTACATCCGCGAGGTCCACGCGGCCAATGGCGTGGCGGACCGGGTCACGGTGCACAACGCGCTGCTGGCGGCGCGGAAATCGAAGCCGGTGCCGTTCTACGTGCGCGAGAACTTCCTTGGCTCGTCGCTGGACAAGGACGCCGCCGGCGGCGTGATCGAGACGCACGAGATCGAGGTGCGCGGCTTCGGCGCCACGTTGCGAGAGCTGAAACCCGACATCCTGGTCTGCGACATCGAGGGGGCCGAGGCCGACCTGCTGCCCGCCGCCGACCTGTCGCGGCTGCGCGCGGCGGTGGTGGAACTGCACCCGCAATGGATCGGGCAGGCCGGGGTTCAGGCGGTGTTCGACGCCATGCACAAGGCGGGGCTGACCTATTTCCCCAAGACCTCCAACGCCAAGGTCGTGACCTTCCGAAAGAACTGGTGATGCGCATCCTTGCGCTTCTCACCGTGCGCAACGAGGGCGCCTTCCTGCTCGACTGGCTGGCCCATCACAGGGCCGCCGGAATCACCGATTTCCTGGTCTTCTCGAACGACTGCCAGGATGGCACCGACACGATGCTGGACCGGCTGGCGGCACTTGGGGTGCTGGAGCATCACCGCAACGATCCGCCGTTCGACCAGCGCGGCATCCAGTTCACCGCGCTGAACCGCGCGGCAAGCCTGCCGGCGCTGGCGCGGGCGGACTGGATCCTGGCGCTGGATATCGACGAGTTCGTGAACGTCCATGTCGGCGACCGCACCCTGCCCGCGCTGATCGCGGCGCTGCCCGACGCCACGGCGATCACGCTGACATGGCGGCTGTTCGGCAATTGCGGCGTGGTGGGCTACGAGGATCGTCCCGTGCCCGCGCAATTCACCCGCGCGGCGCCCGAGTTGCTGTTCTGGCCCTGGCGCGCGGCGATGTTCAAGACGCTTTACCGCAACGACGGCACCTATGCGAAACCGGGCGTCCACCGACCGCGCGCCCCCGACATGTCGCGGCTGGGCGCGGCGCGCTGGTTCGACGGCGCGGGGCGCGAACTGGACGAGGAGTTCGCGAAACGGCGGATCTTCTCGCCCTACGGGCGGCCGAATTACGGGCTGGCCCAGCTCAACCATTACCCGCTGGGTGCAATGGAAAGCTACATCCTCAAGGCCGATCGCGGCCGCGCGGTGCATTCCGACCAGGCATTGGGCATGGATTACTGGGTGGAACGGAATTTCTGCGAGGTGGAGGACGCCAGCATCGCGGCGCTGGCCGGGGCCGGCGCGGCGATGCGCGCCCGGTTCGCCGACGACCCGGCACTGGCCCGGCTGCATGATCGGGCGGTGGCCTGGCGGAAGACGCGCTTTGCCGCGCTGATGGAGCAGGAGCCTTTCCGCGCGCTGTTCGGCCGGCTTCTGATGACGCCGCCCACGCGCCCGATGCCGCGCGAAGCGGCGCAGACATTGATGGGCCACGCCCGGCGCGCGCGGGCAAAAGCCGGAAAATAGTCACAATCCGCCGCGATTTCGTCCTGTATTTCGCCCGATTGAGACGGCACACAGGACCACGAAATCAATGCCAAGGCCGGATCACGGCCACGCCCGAGGACGAGCGGAATGCAGGACGCGCCCAATCTAGACGCCCAGTTGGTCGGGCTCGGCAAGGGCGACTGGCTGGAACGGCTGGCCGCCATCACCGACGAGAACGGCCATTTCCAGCCGCTGGGCAACAACCACCTGGCATCCTTCATCGATCACGGCGGCACGCTTCTGGTGAGCTTCGAGACGATCGCGGGCATCCGCGCGCTGTCGGACCGGGCCGAGCCGATGGGCTGGGATTTCGTGCGCGCGGAGGGCTGGTCGCATCTGGCGCTGATCGCCGATGCCGAAACCTGGTTCCGCGACCGTCATGTCTATGCCTATTTCGACCGGCTGACCGATGACGGGTTCTTCGAGGATTTCGAGCGGGTGATCTTCTTCGGGGCAGGGCCCTGCGGCTATGCGGCCTGCGCCTATTCGGTGGCCGCGCCGGGCGCCACGGTGCTGGCCATCCAGCCCCAGGCCACGCTGGACCCGCGGATGACCGAATGGGACGACCGGTTCACCGAGATGCGGCGAATCAGCTTCACCGACCGCTACGGCTATGCGCCCGACATGCTGGACGCGGCCGATCACGGCTTCATCCTCTACGACCCGTCCGAAGAGCTGGACGCGATGCATGCCACGCTCTTCACCCGCCGCAATGTCACGAAACTCCGGCTGCGCCGCATGGGGGGCGCCCTCCAGGGCGACCTGATCGGGATGGAGCTGCTGCATCCGCTGCTTCTTGCCGCCGCCGACGGGGCGCTCGACGAGGAGCTTTTCGCCGAGCTCTACCGGGCGCGCCGGGACTACCCGCCCTATCTGCGGCGCCTGCTTGCCCGGCTCGACGCGCAGGACCGCGACCAGCTGGCCTGGATGCTGTGCCGCAACGTGACCGCGCGGATGAAGGCGCCGCGCTTCACGCGCCGGCTGCAGATGCTGGAGGATCGTTTCGGCGAGGAGTGAGCCCCGGCTCATCCCTGCACGAGATCGCGGATCTCGCGCCAGAACGCGCCCAGCGCCCCGCCCAGCACCAGAAGGATGGGCGAATCGGCCGCATCCAGCAGTTCCACCAGCACCGAGGCCGCCAGCAGCATGGCCGCGAAGGCCACCAGCCGGCGTCCCGCGGCATCGGGCATCCGCCCGTCACCGATCGCGCGGCGCATGGCCTGCGTCACGCGCGGCTCGGCCCAGGGCACCAGCGCCCCGGCCAGCCCGCCCAGGATCAGTGTGAACAGCATGTCCAGATCTCCCGCCTCGCCGTGAGTCACGGGAACGATCCTGCCCCAGCCCGCACGCGGCGGCAATCGCCGCCGCGATGCGGCATGCTCTGGCGCGGGCCCGCGGGATGGGGTAAGCGCCGGGCCATGACCCAGACCCTCACCCTGCGCCGGCCCGACGACTGGCACCTTCACCTGCGCGACGGGGCCGTTCTGGCCGCCGTGCTGCCCGAGACCGCACGGCATTTCGCCCGCGCCATCGTGATGCCCAACCTGGTGCCGCCTGTTGTGACCGGCGCCGATGCCGCCGCCTATCGCGCGCGCATCATGGCCGCCCTGCCCGAAGGCATGGACTTCACCCCGCTGATGACGCTCTACCTGACCGAGCAGACCGACCCGGAGGACGTGGCCCGCGCCCATGCCTCGGGGCTGGTGACGGCGGTCAAGCTCTACCCGGCCGGGGCCACCACCAACTCCGCCTCGGGCGTGCGCGATTTCGACCGGGTGCGCGGCGTGCTGGAACGGATGGCCGAGATCGGCTGCCCGCTCTGCGTGCATGGCGAGGTGACCGACTCCGAGGTGGACATCTTCGACCGCGAGGCGGTCTTCATCGACCGGGTGCTCGATCCGCTGCGCCGCGCGGTGCCCGGGCTGCGCGTGGTGATGGAACATGTGACCACCGCGGATGCGGTGGACTATGTGCGCAGTGCCGAGGACGGGCTGGGCGCCACGATCACCACCCATCACCTGGTCATCAACCGCAACCACATCCTGGCGGGCGGCATCCGGCCGCATTACTACTGCCTTCCGGTGGCCAAGCGCGAGACCCATCGGCTGGCGCTGCGCGAAGCCGCGATATCGGGCGATGCGCGCTTCTTCCTGGGCACCGACAGCGCGCCGCATGTGGACGCCGCCAAGGAAACCGCCTGCGGCTGCGCGGGGTGCTTCACCGCGACCAACACCTTGTCGATCCTGGCCGAGCTGTTCGAGCAGGAGGGCGCGCTTGACCGGCTGGAAGGCTTCACCGCGCTGCACGGCCCCGCCTTCTACGGCCTGCCGCCAAATGCCGAAACGATCACGCTGGAAAAGGGCGCCCCCGTCTCCTATCCCGCCAGGCTGGAGACCGGCGACGGGCCGGTGACGGTGTTCGACCCCGGCTTCCCGCTGCACTGGCGGGTGACGTGACGCGGCAAATTTCTTGAGAAGAAATTTGCCAAGAAAATTCACAATTTTCTTGGCGCCAGATCCCGGAGAATGCGCGACGATGATCCCCACCACCTACCCCCCCAAGGACGAGATCGCCCGGCTGTCGGCCCGGATGCTGCTGGAGATCGGCGCGGTGCACTTCAATGCGCGCGAGCCCTTCACCCTGGCCTCGGGCCTGCCCTCGCCCACCTATATCGATTGCCGCAAGCTGATCTCCTATCCGCGCATCCGCGCCACGCTGATGGATTTCCTCACCGTCACGGTGATGCGCGAGGCCGGGTTCGAGGCCTTCGACAACATCGCCGGCGGCGAGACCGCGGGCATTCCCTTCGCCGCGCTGGTGGCGGAGCGCATGGGACTGCCCATGACCTATGTGCGCAAGAAGCCCAAGGGCTACGGCCGCAACGCCCGGATCGAGGGCGCGATGTCCGAGGGCCAGCGCGTGCTGCTGGTGGAGGATCTGACCACCGATGGCGGCTCCAAGCTGAGCTTCGTGGACGCGATCCGCGAGACCGGCGCCAGTTGCGGGCACACGGCGGTGATCTTCTATTACGGGATCTTCCCCGAGACCGAGAGAATGCTGGGCGATCACGGCGTGCGGTTGCACCATCTGACCACCTGGCGTGACGTGCTGGCCGAGGCGCGGGCGCAGGGGGCCTTCGATGCCGAGACGCTGGCGGAGGTGGAATCGTTCCTCGACGCGCCCCGCGACTGGCAGGCGGCGCGCGGCTGATCGGATCCCGTCCGGCTTCGGGAATTTTGGTGCGCGACCGTGTCCTTCCTGACACGGTCGCGCACCCGAACCACAACATCTTGACCTGCCTCCGCAGATTTCGGCATGATGTTGTGGAAACACTTACCCACAGCCTATCCACAGCAAGATACAGTTTGCCCCGCACCGAGCCGGCGGACTAAACCGGCGGGCGCAGCGGACAGGGAATGAAGATGAACGGGCTTGCAGCTTTCAACCCGACCGGCGCCGAAATCGAAGCGCCCGACACGATGCCGCATTCGATCGAAGCCGAGCAGCAGCTTCTGGGCGCGATTCTCACCAACAACGACATCTACGACCGGGTGTCCTCGATCATCGGGCCGCAGCATTTCTACGAGCCCGTTCACGCGCGGATCTTCGAGATCGCGGCGGCGCGCATCGCGCGCAACAACATCGCCTCGCCGGTCACGCTCAAGGCCTTCATGGAGGACGATGCCGGGCTGAAGGAGCTGGGCGGACCGGCCTACCTGGCCAAGCTGGCGGGCTCGGCCATCGCCGCCTTCGCGGTGCGCGACTACGCGCAGATGATCTACGATCTCGCCGTTCGGCGCGAACTGATCGCGCTGGGGCGGGACATCGCCGCCAAGGCCGCCAAGGTGGAGGTCAGTTCGGAGCCGCGCGAGCAGATCGTGGAGGCCGAGCAGGCGCTCTACAGCCTGGCCGAGCAGGGTCGTACCGAAAGCGGCTTCCAGTCCTTCCTCAAGGCAGTGACCGACGCGGTGAACGTGGCCAATGCCGCCTACCAGCGCGACGGCGGGCTGGCGGGCATCTCCACCGGGCTGGTCGACCTGGACAAGAAACTGGGCGGGCTGCACAAGTCGGACCTGCTGATCCTCGCCGGCCGGCCCTCGATGGGCAAGACCTCGCTGGCCACCAACATCGCCTTCAACGTCGCCAAGGCCTATCGCCGCGGCACCCTGCCCGACGGCACCGAAGGCGCGGTGGAGGGGGGCGTGGTTGGCTTCTACAGTCTTGAAATGAGCGCCGAGCAGCTGGCCGCGCGGGTGCTGTCGGAAGCTGCCGAGGTGCCTTCCGAACAGATTCGCCGGGGCGACATGACCGAAGAGGAATTCCGCCGCTTCGTCGAGGCCGCCAAGGCGCTGGAGGCATGCCCGCTGTTCATCGACGACACCCCGGCGCTGCCGATCTCGCAGCTCGCCGCGCGGGCGCGGCGGCTGAAGCGCACCCATGGTCTGGACGTGCTGATGGTGGACTACCTGCAGCTGGTCCGCGGTGCGGGACGGTCCGAGAACCGGGTGAACGAGATTTCCGAGATCACCCAGGGCCTCAAGGCCATCGCAAAGGAGCTGAACATCCCGGTGATCGCGCTGTCGCAGCTGTCGCGCCAGGTGGAGAGCCGCGAGGACAAGCGCCCACAACTGTCGGACCTGCGGGAATCGGGCTCGATCGAACAGGACGCGGATGTGGTGATGTTCGTGTTCCGCGAGGAATACTACAAGGAGCGCGAGAAGCCGGGCGATCACGATCTCGACGCCATGGCCAAGTGGCAGGAAGAGATGGAACGGCTGCATGGTCGCGCCGAGGTCGTCATCGGCAAGCAGCGCCACGGCCCGATCGGCACGGTGGAACTGAGCTTCGAGGGCCGCTTCACCCGCTTCGGAAACCTGGTGAAACCCTGGCAGCAGCAGGCGGGCGGCGATTTCGGCTGAGCCGCGCCAACGCGGATGTGACTGGACAGGCCGCGCGCGCGCTGCCCCAATGGCGCCATGCGCGCGTTTGCCCTTCTGCTTGCCCTGCTTCTCGCCCCCCTCGCCGCCCCGGCCTGGGAGAGCGACGGGCAGGAGGTGGATCTGGAACTGGTGCTGCTGGTGGACGTGTCGCGCTCGATGTCGCCATCCGAGCTGGAGATCCAGCGCCGGGGCTATGCCGAGGCCCTGCGCTCGGACGAGGTGATCGCCGCGATCCGGGGCGGGATGATCGGGCGCATCGCGCTGAGCTACGTCGAATGGGCCGGGGCCCATGCCCAGCGCACGGCCGTGCCCTGGACCCTGATCGAGACCCGCGCGGACGCCAGCGCCTTCGCCGGGCGGATCCAGGGCAACGCGACGCCCGCGATGCGGCGCACCTCGATCTCGGGGGCGCTGCTGTTCGCTGCCGACAGCTTCGAGGAGAACGGGTTTTCCGGGCTCCGACGGGTGATCGACGTGTCGGGCGACGGGCCCAACAATGCGGGCCGGCCGGTGCGGCCGGCGCGCGACGCGGTATTGTCGCGCGGCATCACCGTCAACGGTCTGCCGCTGATGGCCGACCCGGACAGCCTGCAATTCTGGGACATTCCCGATCTCGACACCTATTACGCCGAATGCGTCACCGGAGGTCCGGGGGCCTTCGTGCTGCCGGTGCGCGGCTGGACCGCCTTCGCAGAGGCGGTGCGGCGCAAGATGGTGATGGAGATTGCCGGCGACCCGCCGCCCGACCGGCTCTGGCGCGCGCAGGCCGAGCCCCGGGCACAGCCCTATGACTGCCTGGTCGGCGAGAAGACATGGGAGCGCTACCGCCGGTCCTGGGGCACCCCCTGATCGCGCGGACCTTTCCGCTTGACCCTGCCCCTGCGGCTGTCACAGATGCGGCCATGGCGCAGGCGACCCTCACGATAGACCTGGACGCGCTGGTGGCGAACTGGCGCGCGCTGGACGGCAGGACCGGCTGCGAAACCGCGGCCGTGGTCAAGGCCGATGGCTACGGTCTGGGCGCGGCGCATGTCGCGCGCGCATTGGCGCGGGCCGGCGTGCGCCGCTTCTTCGTGGCGCTGGCCGAAGAGGGCGCGCTGCTGCGCCGCGCGCTGGGCCCCGACCCCGAGATCCTGGTGTTCGCGGGCCACATGGAGGGCGACACCGCGCTGATCCGCGACGCGGGCCTGGTACCGCTGCTGAACTCGGTGGACCAGATGCTGCGCCATGTCGAGGCACTGCCCGAGGCGCCGCTGGGCATCCAGCTCGATTCAGGGATGAACCGGCTGGGGATGGAACCCGCGGAATGGGCCGCGCTGCGCGACATCGCGGCGCAGAAGAAACCCCGGCTCGTGATGAGCCACCTGGCCTGCGCCGACGAGCCCGACCACCCGATGAACGCGCGCCAGCTGGCCGCCTTCCGCGAGATGACAGACGGGATCGAGGCGCCGCGCTCGCTGGCGGCCACCGGCGGCATCCTGCTGGGGCCCGACTATCATTTCGAGCTGACCCGGCCGGGCGTCGGCCTCTATGGCGGGCTGCCCTTCGCCGAGGCGCAGCCGGTTGTCACGCTGGAGGTGCCGGTGATCCAAGTGCGCGACATCGCGCCGGGCGAAACGGTGGGCTACGGCAACACCTGGACCGCCGAGGCGCCCGCCCGCATCGCCACCATCGCGGCTGGCTATGCCGACGGGGTGATCCGGCTTTCGGGGCCGAAGCTCGGGGTTCATGCCGGCGGCGTGCCATGCCCGGTGCGGGGCCGCGTCTCGATGGACCTGATCGGCGTCGATGTGAGCCACCTGCCCGAGCCGCCCGAGACGGTGGAACTGCTGGGCGCGCACCAGACGGTGGACGACATCGCTGATGCCGCCGGCAGCATCGGCTACGAGATCCTCACCTCGCTGGGCGCCCGGTACCGGCGCCGCTATCGCGTCACATGAGCCCCGCGGCGCCCCTCGCCACGCTGGGCCGCACCGTGCTGCTGATCCTGGCCGCGGTGGGGCGCGTCGCGCTCTATGCGGTGCAGACCGTCGGACACCTGTTCCGTCCGCCCTTCTACGGGCGTGAATTCCTGCATGCACTGGTCCAGATCGGCTGGCTGTCGCTGCCCGTGGTCGGGCTGACGGCGCTGTTCACCGGCGGCGCGCTGGCGCTGCAGATCTATGCCGGCGGCTCGCGCTTCAACGCCGAAGCCGTGGTGCCGCAGATCGTGGCCATCGGCATCGTGCGCGAGCTGGGCCCGGTCCTGGGCGGGCTGATGGTGGCGGCGCGGGTGGCCTCGTCGATCGCCGCCGAGATCGGCACCATGAAGGTGACCGAGCAGATCGACGCGCTGGTGACACTGTCGACCCACCCGATGAAATATCTCACGGTGCCGCGGGTGCTGGCGGCCACGCTGGCAGTTCCGGTACTGGTGGCGGTGGGCGATTCCATCGGCATCCTGGGGGGCTATCTCGTGGGCATCACCCGGCTGGAATTCAACGCCGCCGCCTATCTGCAGAATACCGTGAACTTCCTGGAAACCTGGGACGTGGTCTCGGGCCTCGTCAAGGGCGCCGCCTTCGGCTTCATCGTGGCCTTGATGGGCTGTTACTGGGGAATGAATTCGGGCCGCGGCGCGCAGGGCGTGGGCCGCGCCACCAAGACCGCCGTGGTCTGGGCCTCGGTGCTGATCCTCGCGACCAATTACATCCTGACAGAGCTGTTCTTCGCCGCATGATCGAGCTGGCGGGCATATACAAGGCCTTCGGCGCCAACCATGTGCTGCGCGGGGTGAACCTGCGCGTGGCGCGCGGCACGTCGATGGTCATCATCGGCGGATCGGGCACCGGCAAGTCGGTGCTGCTGAAATGCATCCTCGGCCTGGTGGAGCCCGACCGGGGCGAGATCACCGTGGACGGGGTGGACGTGCACGAGGGCGACCGCGATGCCTTCCTCGCCCGTTTCGGGATGCTGTTCCAGGGCGGGGCGCTGTTCGATTCGCTGCCCGTGTGGCAGAACGTGGCATTCCGGCTTCTGCGCGGCTCGCTGAAGCGGCCCCGGGCCGAGGCCCGCGAGGTGGCCATCGAGAAGCTGCGCCGTGTCGGCCTGTCGCCCGATACCGCCGACAAGTTCCCGGCCGAACTGTCCGGCGGGATGCAGAAGCGCGTGGGCCTGGCGCGCGCCATCGCCGCCGATCCCGAGATCATCTTCTTCGACGAGCCGACCACCGGGCTCGACCCGATCATGGCCGGCGTCATCAACGAGCTGATCCGCGAAATCGTCACCGAGATGGGAGCCACCGCCATGACCATCACCCATGACATGACAAGCGTGCGCGCCATCGCCGACAATGTTGCGATGCTGCATGACGGCGTGATCAAGTGGACCGGCCCCGTTGCGCATATGGACGCCTCCGGCGATCCCTATCTCGACCAGTTCATCCACGGCCGCGCCGACGGGCCGATCGCGGCGGTGCGCTGATGTCCTCCTTGCTGCAACCCGATCCGGTGCTGCTGGCCTTCATCGGCTTCCGCCAGACCTTCTACCTCGAGGGGCTGGCGCTGATTGCGCTGCTGCGCGCGCTGGCCGGGCGCGGCCCATGCCGGGCGCTGGCACTGGCGGCGCTGGCCGTGGCCGCGCTGGCCGTGGCGGTGAAACTGGCGGCGCTGCTGCCCGGCGCGCCCCTAGCGGCGCTGGCCGGAACGGTACGGGGCGCCGGCGGCGGTATGGCAGTGCCGCTGCTGGCCTCGGGGCTTCTGCTGGTCGCGGGGCTGGTTCCGGGACGGCGATGGCGCTGGCTGGATGCGCTGCATCTGCTTTGGCTTTCCGCGCTGCTGCTGCTGTGGGGCTACAGCCTGTGGGCCTGAGCCGGCTGACGGCCCCGCCGGCGCTGGTGGCGGCGAACCTGGTGCTTCTGATCCTCTATCCCGTGGCCTGGACCGCGCCGCTGATGCGGGCCGGGCTGCTGCCGTTGTTCGGGCTGAGCGAGATCAGCGTGGTGTCGGGCCTGCAGGAACTCTGGGCCTCGGATCTGGTGCTGGCGCTGCTGGTCACGCTGTTTGCACTGGTCGCACCGATGCTGAAGACAGCTCTGCTGGCGCTGGTGCATTTCGACCTGGCAAGCCGCCGGCTGCTGCCCGCGCTGACCTGGCTTGGCAAGCTGGCGATGGCCGATATCTTCCTGATCTCGATCTACATCACGCTGTCCCGGGGAATCGGTGTGGGCCGGATCGAGACCGCCTGGGGCCTCTACCTGTTCACCTTCTGCATTCTCGCCTCGCTCGGGATCGGGCTGCTGACCGCGCGCTTGCCACGAGATTGATGCGCAACTGGAAACAATTGCACCGTCAGGGTGGAATTGGGCAGACAGCCGACCTAACCCCGGCGCAAGGTCAAAAAGTCTTGGGAGAAACCTCCGGGTCGGCATAAACTCGCCGATAGTGATCGGTTGCCAGTTTCCGGGGGACATCAATGAGCCAGACCGCGATGCAGGCCATGACCTTGCTGCGCGACCTGATGCAGCGGCTTGCCTTCCTTGCGATCGCGGCCGCAGCCTTGGGTCTTTCCGGCTACACCTTGGCCTGTGCCCTGGGTGCCGCGCCCTGGCTGGACATGCAGGCACGGTTCGGCGACTGGATCTATCCACAGGCCGGGCCAGCGGTGCAGATCGGGGTCACGGCGCTGGCGCTGATGCTGGGCGCCTTCCTGCCATCGAACGCGCGCATCATGGCGCTGGAAACCTCGCACCGCCGCTTTCACATGGGAATGCGTGACGTCGCGCGGGCCTATGCCGTGGCCCATGCCGCCGACCGCGACGGCGTCTTCACCCTGTCGTCGGAATTCGATTCGATCCGCGAGCGCATCGCATTCCTGCGTCGCCATCCCGACCTCGACGAGCTGGAACCCCCGGTGCTGGAGCTGGCGGCGCAGATGAGCCATGTCTCGCGCGAGTTGGCCCGGATCTATTCCGACGCCAATGTCGCCCGGGCGCAGGATTTCCTGCATCAGAGGCAGCAGGAGATCGAGGATTTCAACACGCGGCTCGATCACGCCAAGGCCGTGGCCACCGAGATGCGCGGCTGGCTGCACCGGATCGAGATCGAGGAAAGCGTGGCCGAGGCACAGCTTGCCCGTCTCTGCGACGCGCTGACCGAGATCCTGCCGGAACTGGAAACCGCCGCATCGGGCGCGCAGGACGCGACACAGACCGCCGCGCTGGCCGCCGAAGCCGCCAATGACGACGCGCAGACCGCCGCCGAAGCCGCCTGGCCGGGGCGCGGCCACCTCGACGAGGGCTTCGACGGCGACGACAACCGGATCGTCGAACTGCTCAGCCGCAGGCGCGCTGCCGAGTAACCAGCCCTTGCGGGATGGGCTGGCTTCGTCCACAACATGGGCCATGGCCAAGACGTCCAACCGCTATGTCTGCACCGCTTGCGGCGATGTCTCCACCAAATGGGCGGGGCGCT
>JBKHDP010000086.1:0-11961 GCA_046541255.1 Paracoccaceae bacterium
GAACCAGTGACCCCTACGATGTCAACGTAGTGCTCTACCGCTGAGCTAACCGCCCGGTTCCCGCGCATTCCGCCCATCGCCCCCGAAAGAAAAAGGGGCGCGGGGTTCCGCGCCGGTGGGCTGCTCTATAATCCCGTGCTCAAGGGGGATCAAGGGCTTTTGGCAATGACGACAATCGCGCTATGATCGCCTCGAAGACAGGGAGGCGCGGGTGGCTAGAACCGCATTTCACGTTCATCAACCCCAGAGCCGCAGTTCCTGCGTCGTGTTCGCGTCACCGCATAGCGGACGCGAGTATTCCTGGGGCTTCCTGCGCCGCACGGTGCTGGACGAACATGCCATCCGCAGTTCCGAGGATGCCTATGTGGATCGGCTGTTCGATTGCGCGCCAGAATTCGGGGCGCCCCTGCTGCGGGCCGGGGCGCCGCGCGCCTATGTCGATCTCAACCGCTCGGCCGAAGAGCTTGACCCGGCGCTGGTCGAGGGGGTGCGCAGGACCGGGCACAACCCGCGCATCAGCTCGGGGCTTGGCGTGATTCCCCGCGTGGTGGCGAACGGGCGGGCGATCTATCGCGGCAAGATCCCGATGGAAGAGGCCTGCCGCCGGATCGACCGCTACTGGCGCCCCTATCACGACGAACTGACGCGCCTGATGCAGCAGGCCCACGCGCTGCACGGGCGGGCCGTGCTGATCGACTGCCATTCGATGCCACACGAGGCGGTGGACGGCATCGCCCGGGCCGGCGCCCGCCGGCCCGAGATCGTGCTGGGTGACCGTTTCGGCGCGTCCGCGTCGGCCGAGGTGGTGGAGCGGGTGGAAGCGGCCTTTGCCGCTGCCGGACTGCGGGTGGTGCGCAACGCGCCCTTCGCCGGCGCCTATATCGCCCAGCATTACGGCCGGCCTTCGCGCGGACACCACGCCGTGCAGGTCGAGATCGACCGCTCGATCTACATGAACGAACAGCTCATTCGCCCGAACGCGAACTTCCACCCCTTCCGCAAGCTGCTGCGCGAGGTGGTGGCCGAGATCGCCGCGATCGGCGGGGCGCAGGAGATGCCGCTGGCCGCGGAATGATCGCCCTTCCCCCGCCGCTCAGCGAAGGGCGCGGCCCTTGAGAATCGCATCGGGCCCGAAGCGCGCGCGAATCGCATCGGCCGCCCGTTCCGCCTGGCCGCGCCGCGCCGCCTCGGGATCCAGCAGGTCGCCATGCCGCTCTGCCGCCGCCTCCGGGCACAGATCGCTCAGCCCCACGCCCAGCAGCCGGAAAGGCCCTCGATCTTCCAGCGCATCGAACAGGTCGCGCGCGGTGCGGTAGATCCGGTCGGCAAGCTGGGTCGGATCGCGCAGCGCCTGTCGCCGGGTGAGCAGCCGGTGATCGGCCCGTTTCAGCTTCAGCACCACCACGCGCCCGGCAAGCCCCTTGGCCTTGGCCCGGTCCGAGACCTTCTCGGCCATGCGCCACAGATGGCCGTCGAGAATGTCGGGCTCGGAAGTATCGTCGTGAAAGGTGGTCTCGTTCGAAATCGACTTAACTGGGGCGTTGGGAGAGACGCGCCGCGGATCTTCGCCCCGCGCAAGATGCCAGAGCCGTGCGCCCATCGCGCCGAACCGCGCTTCCAGCCCGGCCTTTTCCCAGCGCAGCAGGTCCGAGAAGCGATGGATGCCCGCGCGGGCCAGCGCCTCCTGCCCGGCCTCGCCGACGCCCCAGATCAGCCGCACCGGCCTGTCCTGCAGGAATCGCGCGGTCTCGGCCCGGCCGATCACCGAAAATCCGTTCGGCTTGTCGAGATCCGACGCCACCTTGGCGAGGAACTTGTTGTGCGACAGGCCGATCGAGCCGGTGACACCCAGTTCTGTCTTCATCCGCCGGACCAGCCGCGCCAGCATCACCGCCGGCGGATGCCCGTGCAGTCGGGCGGTGCCGGACAGATCCAGGAACGCCTCGTCCAGCGACAGGGGCTCCACCGCCGGGGTCAACTCTTCCATCATGGCGCGGATCGCGCGGCTGACCTCGGCGTAAAGCTCCATTCGCGGTTTCAGCACCACCGCGTCGGGACAGAGTTCGAGCGCCTTGAACATCGGCATGGCAGAGCGCACGCCCCTTATCCGTGCGACATAGCAGGCGGTGGAGACAACGCCGCGCCGCCCGCCGCCGATAACGACCGGCCGGTGGGCCAGGTCGGGGCGCTCGCGCTTTTCCACGCTGGCGTAGAAGGCGTCGCAATCCATGTGGGCGATGGACAGGGCGAACAGCTCGTCATGCGCGGCCAGGCGTGGGCTGCCGCAGGACGGGCAGCGCCGCGGGGCGGTATCCGGAATGTGCAGGCAGTCTCGGCAAAGCGCGGGCATGGGGCGCATCATATCACGGGCGGCGGGCCAGGCGAATGCGCCCCGGTTTCATTGGTCCCGGACATGCTCCGCCGGAAGCCGCGCCGCGCCGGCCGGCGTTTCGGGTCTCAGGACAATTCCGCCAGCACGGCCTGCGCGGCGCTGCGCGGATCGCGTGCCTGCCAGATCGGGCGGCCCACAACGATATGGTCGGCACCGTCCGCGATGGCCCGCGCAGGGGTGGCCACGCGCTTCTGGTCGCCCTTGTCGGCGCCCGCCGGGCGCACCCCCGGCGTGACGATCAGCCGGCCCGCGGCCTCCGGCAGGGCGCGAATCATCGCGGCTTCCTGCGGTGAGGCGATCACGCCGCCGGCGCCGGCCTGGAAGGCGCGCGCCGCCCGCTCGGCCACCAGATCGGGGATCGTGCCGTCGCAGATCAGGCTGGCGTCGAGATCGGCCCGGTCGAGAGAGGTCAGGATGGTCACCGCGAGGATCGTCAGCCCCGATCCGGCGGCCCCCTCGCAGGCCGCGCGCACCACATGCGGATCGCCATGCACGGTCAGGAAATCCAGATCGAACTGCGCCAGCCCGCGCACCGCCGCCTCTACAGTGGCACCGATATCGAACAGTTTCATGTCCAGGAAGATGCGCTTGCCATGCTCCTGCTTGAGCTCGGTGGCCAGCGCCAGCCCCCCGCCCGTCAGCATTCCCAGGCCGATCTTGTAGAACGACACCGTATCGCCCAGTCGCCCGGCCAGTTCCAGCCCCAGATGGGCGTTCGGCAGATCGAGGGCGACGATCAGGCGGTCATCGGCGGGCATTGCGGCTCTCCTTGGGCTGTCTCGGGTCTGTTGCCGCAAAGCCGCGCCCGAGGCAAGGCGCGAGGAACGCCAGACAGGTGCCGCGCGTTTGTCGGAAAACGGAAAGGAGGCCCCCAATGGCAACCGGAAACCGCGTGTCCCGACAAGCCTGGCTCATTCCCGCCGGTGTGGCGGTGGGCGTCGTGGCGGTGATCCTGTTCGCCGTTTTCGCCCTGGACGCAGACCGTCGCGCGTTGACCAATCCCTACCGTGAAGACTCTGGCAGCATCACCGGGATCGGCCGTACCGATGACGGGACAGTCGTGCTGATCGACGAAGGACAGGTGCGGCCGCTCGACGAATCCGAGGTGATCGAGGGAGCCGGCGATGCGGCGTCGCCCGAGGCGGGCGAGGAAATGCTCGAGGCAGACAGCATCCCGGTGGAAGATTCCGATGCGGTGCCGGACCGTCCGGCGCATCGGCCGCTCGACTCGCAATCCGACGATATTCCGCCAAATGCCCGGTCGTGGGACGAATTGCAGGGTCGCGACGGATCGGCTGAAGGCGACGGATCGGGCGAGGACGAAGGTGGCCGCGAGGACTGACCGAAAACCGCTTCACCTGTCTTGAACTGGGTCAAGGCGGTTGCCATCTCACCCCGTGAGGCCCTGATCAGGGTGTGCCGCAAGCCGGGCACCCGCACGCAAGGGCGCTTGAAAAAGGAGAAAGACCATGGACTTGTCCAAGTTCACGGAACGCTCGCGCGGGTTCATCCAGGCCGCGCAGACGATCGCGATGCGGGAGAGCCATCAGAAGCTTGGCCCGGAACATCTTCTCAAGGCCCTGATGGATGACGAGCAGGGCCTGGCCTCCAACCTGATCCGACGTGCCGGCGGGGCGCCCGAGCGCGTGCTCGAGGCGGTCGAGGTGGCGCTGAACAAGGTGCCGAAGGTGACCGGCGATGCCGGGCAGGTCTATCTGGACAGCCAGACCGGCAAGGTGCTGGACGAGGCCCAGAAACTGGCCACCAAGGCCGGCGACAGTTTCGTGCCGGTAGAACGCATCCTGACCGCGCTGGCGATGGTGAGATCGCCCGCGAAGGAGGCGCTGGAAGCCGGGGCGCTCAGCCCGCAGAAGCTCAACGAGGCGATCAACGATCTGCGCAAGGGCCGCACCGCGGATACCGAAAGCGCCGAGGAAGGTTATGACGCGCTCAAGAAATATGCCCGCGACCTGACCGAGGCCGCCCGCGAGGGCAAGATCGACCCGATCATCGGGCGTGACGAGGAAATCCGCCGCGCCATGCAGGTGCTCAGCCGCCGGACCAAGAACAACCCGGTGCTGATCGGCGATCCCGGCGTCGGCAAGACCGCCATCGCCGAGGGGCTCGCCCTGCGGATCGTCGATGGCGACGTGCCGGAATCGCTGCGCAACAAGCGGTTGCTGGCACTCGACATGGGCGCGCTGATCGCGGGGGCGAAATATCGAGGCGAGTTCGAGGAACGGCTGAAGGCGGTTCTGAACGAGGTTACCGCCGCGGCGGGCGAGATCGTGCTGTTCATCGACGAGATGCACACCCTGGTGGGCGCGGGCAAGGCCGATGGCGCCATGGATGCCTCGAACCTGCTGAAGCCCGCGCTGGCGCGCGGCGAGTTGCACTGCGTGGGCGCCACCACGCTCGACGAATACCGCAAGTATGTCGAAAAGGACGCAGCCCTCGCACGGCGGTTCCAGCCGCTCTATGTGGACGAGCCGACGGTCGAGGACACCATCAGCATCCTGCGCGGCATCAAGGAGAAATACGAGCTGCACCACGGCGTGCGGATCTCTGACTCCGCGCTGGTCGCGGCCGCGCAGTTGTCGGACCGCTACATCACCGACCGTTTCCTGCCCGACAAGGCCATCGACCTGATGGACGAGGCCGCCAGCCGCCTGCGGATGGAGGTGGACAGCAAGCCCGAGGAGCTGGACGCGCTGGATCGCGAGATCCTGCAGAAGCAGATCGAGGCCGAGGCGCTGAAGAAGGAGGACGACCAGGCGTCCCGCGACCGGCTGGAAAAGCTGGAAAGGGAATTGTCGGATCTGCAACAGCAATCCGCCGAGCTGACGGCCCGCTGGCAGGCCGAGCGCGACAAGCTGGCCTCTGCCCGTGATCTGAAGGAACAGCTCGATCGCGCCCGCGCGGATCTGGAAATCGCCAAGCGCGAGGGCAACCTGGCGAAGGCCGGCGAGTTGTCCTACGGCGTGATTCCGCAGCTTGAAAAGCAGCTGGCCGAAGCCGAACAGGCCGAGGAGACCGACGTGATGGTCGAGGAGGCCGTGCGCCCCGAACAGATCGCGGCGGTGGTCGAGCGCTGGACGGGCATCCCGATGTCCAGGATGCTGGAAGGCGAGCGCGAGAAGCTGCTGCGCATGGAGGAAGAGCTGCATGCGCGCGTCGTGGGGCAGGACCAGGCCGTGCGCGCGGTGTCGAACGCGGTGCGCCGGGCACGGGCCGGGCTCAACGACGAGAACCGGCCGCTGGGCTCGTTCCTCTTCCTCGGGCCCACCGGCGTGGGCAAGACCGAGCTGACCAAGGCGCTGGCCGATTTCCTGTTCGACGACGAGGGCGCGATGGTGCGCATCGACATGTCGGAATTCATGGAAAAGCACTCGGTCGCCCGGCTGATCGGCGCGCCTCCGGGGTATGTCGGCTATGACGAGGGCGGCGTTCTTACCGAGGCCGTGCGCCGCCGGCCCTACCAGGTGGTGCTGTTCGACGAGGTCGAGAAGGCGCATCCCGACGTGTTCAACGTCCTGCTGCAGGTGTTGGACGATGGCGTTCTGACCGATGGGCAGGGCCACCGGGTCGACTTCAAGCAGACGCTGATCGTGCTGACGTCGAACCTGGGCAGCCAGGCGCTGAGCCGTCTGCCCGAAGGGGCCGATTCCGGCCAGGCCAAGGCCGAGGTGATGGAGGCGGTGCGCAACCATTTCCGCCCCGAGTTCCTCAACCGCCTGGACGAGACGATCATCTTCGACCGGCTCGGTCGCGAGGACATGACCGGGATTGTCGAGATCCAGCTCGCCCGCCTGACCCGGAGGCTTGCGGCACGCAAGATCCGGCTGGAGTTGGACGAGGACGCCCGCAAGTGGCTGGCGGATGAGGGCTATGACCCGGTTTTCGGGGCGCGCCCGCTCAAGCGCGTGATCCAGCGCGCCTTGCAGGATCCGCTGGCCGAGATGATCCTTGCCGGCGACGTTGCCGATGGCGACGTGGTCACGGTCACGGCGGGGCCGGAAGGTCTTGTCATCGGCGAGACGGTGGCCAGGACCAACCGGCAGCCGCCGCAGGATGCCGTGCTGCACTGACTTGGCCGCCGGGCTCGGCGGCCCTTGGCCCACACACCGCCGGAATCGGCGGCCAGTACCCCCGCCGCGGTCGCGCGGCGGGGGTCTTTGCCTGCCCGGCGGCGGTCAGAAGATGAAATCGCCGGTGTCGAGGCTGGGCAATTCGGTATCGGCCAGCGTCAGGGCGTTGCTGTCATTGAAGCGCAGCACCACATCCGCGCCGGACTGGGTCATCGTCAGGTCGTCCGGGGCCGCGATGCCCCATGCCGCAAGAGCGGTGATGTCCAGCCGGTCGAGCCCGTCCTCGAAATCGGTGATGGTGTCATTGCCCATCCGCTCCTCGAAGACGAACACGTCCGCGCCCGCGCCCCCGGTCAGCAGATCGTCGTTCCATCCGCCCAGCAGCGTGTCGTCGCCCTCGCCCCCATCCATCCGGTCCTTGCCGGCACCGCCGTCGAGCAGGTCGGCGCCGTCTTCCCCATAAAGCTTGTCATTCCCGTTGGCGCCGATCAGGTGGTCCTGTCCGGTGCCGCCGAAGATCCGGTCGTTCTTGTTGCCGCCATCTGCCGTGTCGTTACCCGCGCCGCCGATCAGCAGGTCGTTTCCGGCCTCGCCCCGCAGCAGGTCGTCGCCGGCATCGCCGCGAAGCTGGTCCTTGCCCGAGCCGCCCTCCAGCGTGTCGGCCCCGTCGCCGCCATGCAGCGTGTCCTCGCCGTTGCCGCCCCGGATCTGGTCATCGCCCGCCGCGCCGAACACCACGTCCGATCCGTCGCCGGCGTCGATCTCGTCATTCCCGTCGGTGCCGGTGATGCTGTCGCCGCCATCGGTGGCTTCCGTCGGATCGGGCGCGGGCGCCAGCAGGAAGTCGGCCGGATCGATCTCGGTGATCTCGGTCCCTTCGAGGCGCAGCGTGTTCCCGTTGGGAAGCTGCAGCACCACATCGCCGTCCTCGGCCTCGATGCCAATCTGCGAGAGGTCGGATATCGTGATGGTCGTCAGGTCGATCCGGTCGATCCCGTCCTCGAAATCGGTGATCGTGTCATGCCCGGTCTGCCAGCCATCGATGACGAAGACATCGGCGCCCATCCCGCCGGTCAGCAGGTCATCGCCCTTGCCGCCGACCAGAATGTCATTGCCCTCGCCGCCGCGCAGATCATCGTTGCCCTGATCGCCATGCACCACGTCATCGCCCGCGCCGCCCAGCACCGTGTCGTCGTTGTTTCCGCCCGAAACGGTATCGTTGCCCTCGCCGCCATCCACCCAATCGTCGGCGTTGCCGCCCATCACGACATCCGCGCCCAGCCCGCCCGTCAGCGTGTCAGCGCCGCAGGCGCCGAGGATGTAATCATCGCCGTCGCCACCATCGATCAGGTCGCCGCCATTGTTGCCAAGCAGCGAGTCGTCGCCCCCGCCGCCAAGGATCACGTCCGCGCCATTGCCACCGGAATAGGTGTCGTTGCCGTCGAGAAGCGAGACGGTATCGGCGGTGTCGGTTCCGGTCAGGCTGTCATCGCCCGACGTTCCGAAAACGGTGTCGCTCATGGTCTTTCCCCTGTCTTGCGGGGCGGCCAGAGGCAGCAGGCCGCGCCGGCGCGGATCGTCATTGCTGGGGGAAAGCTTGCCGTGGAACGGCGCAGGGCGCAAAAGAAATGGTGCGGATCAGGAATGTTTGGGGCGCCGATCCGGTTTGGCCCGGGTGATTGCGGTGGGGCGGGAAACAATCCCGCCCCGCGCTTTCCATTATTCCGGCAGAAGGACCGAATCGATCCGGTGTATCACGCCGTTCGAAGCAGTGATGTCCGCCTGCGTGACGCGTGCATTGTTCACATGAACGGTGTCGCCGCGGGCATCCACGGTCAACTCGCCGCCCTGCACGGTCGGGACGATCTGTTTCTGCCCGGCGAGCTCATCGGAGGTCACCGAACCTGCCACGACATGATAGCTCAGCACCTCCACGAGCTGATCGCGGTTCTCCGGCTGCAGCAGGGTTTCCACCGTGCCGTCCGGCAGTTTGGCGAAGGCCTCGTTGGTGGGCGCGAAGACGGTGAAGGGGCCCGGGCTCTTCAGCGTATCGACGAGATCCGCCGCGTCGAGCGCGGAGACCAGCGTCGAGAATTGGTTGTTCGATGCGGCGATGTCGACGATGTCGGGGGTCTTCGTCGTCGGAGCGCAGGCCGTAACGGTAGCGGCCAGGCCAACCGCGGCCAACGCCTTGATTGCATAGCGGCGTTTCATCATGTCGTCCTCCTTGATGGAACTTTACAAACAGTGTCCAACGCATGTTGCGGGGCGCCCGTTCCCGGCCACCCCGCATCCTGTTCCGAATGTTTTCGCGTCACTCGGGCAGGATCACCGCGTCGATCACGTGAATCACGCCGTTCGATGCCTCGATATCGGCGGTGACGACATTGGCGCCTTCGACGGTCACGCCATCCTCGGTGCCGATGGTCACCTCGGCGCCGTTGACGGTGGTGGCTGTCATGCCGTCGCTCAGATCGTCCGACATCACCTCGCCCGGGATCACGTGATAGGTGAGGATCGATGTCAGCTGATCACGGTTCCCGGGCTCGAGAAGGGTGTCGAGCGTGCCCGTGGGCAGCGCCGCGAAGGCGTCGTCGGTGGGCGCGAACACGGTGAAGGGGCCGTCTCCCTTCAGCGTCTCGGTCAGCCCGGCGGCCTCGACGGCCGCAACCAATGTCTCGAAGCCATCGGCCTCGATCGCGGTGTCGATGATGTCCTTCGACATGTCGTGATTGTCGGCAAGTGCCGGGCCGGCCAGCGCGGTGGCCGCGGTGGCAGCAAGGAACGTTCTGCGGAACATGGGTATCCTCCTGTGACATTGTCGGTGCCGTGTCGGCATCCAGACCGCACTACGACACAGGAGGGCGGCCGGTTCAGCGGGGATTTCCGCCGATCCGGCTTGACGGAAAGCCGCCCGCGGCTAAGCCGGTACCGCGGCGGTTTTCCAATAGAGAATACGTGATCCTTCGTGTTCCGGGCGTGACCGGAAGGGGCTCATTCCATTCCGATCGCGGCGCGTGCAATCCGGTCGAGCAGGGTCTCCACCTCGTCCATGGGGCCGTCGGGGAACCCGCGATAGCCGACGATCACCTCGTCGCTGCCTGCCATCTGCGCGATGAAGACATGATAGGGGCAGTAGGCAATGTTCATCGGATCGGCCTCCATCACCTCGCGCGAGATCGCGGCCGAACAGAACCCATAGGCATCGGCGGCTTCGTAGAGTGTAACGTCCGAGCCCACATCGGCCCGCGTGCGTTCCAGCATCTCGCCCACATGGCTGGTGTGATCGATCACCAGCCCCTCGTCGAGGATCGCATTCTCCAGCCCGAAGGCCACGTCCTCGTAAGCCTGGTCGGTGGTATAGGTGACGATATCCCCATCCTGCGCGAGCGCCGGGGTGGCGAGGGCGGCAAGGGCCGCGAAAAGGGCGCGTGTCTGCATGTATTCCTCCCGAGTTCTGTCGCGCCGATACGGGATTGCCCCGTCGACGTCTGCCCGACAGTCTAGCCGCGCGGCCGGGCGGGTCATTGAGACAGATCAACACAGGAGGCGGACCAGCGGCCGCCGGCATGCGCGGCTTTTGCTGGACGGTGGCGGCCCGGTGCCGGAACCCGGCCCGGCCTTTCTCGCTGCACCCGGGCACGGGGATGTGACATCGCAAGCCTTTGGCGCGGCGTCGCGGCGGCCTATCTTTCGCTCGACAGGATGGAGGACGTCATGGCGTTTCGCTGGAAGAACGATCTGACCGACAAGGATGTGACACCGGAAGGGGCCTGGGCCAATCGCCGGCAGGTTCTGGCCGGGGCAGGGGCGTTGGGACTTGTCGGGCTGGCCGGGCAGGGACGCGCCGCGCCCGAGGGGCTGGAGCCCAACAGCTGGGAGGAGATCACCACCTACAACAACTACTACGAGTTCGGCACCGACAAGGCGGACCCGATGAAAAAGGCCGACGCGCTGACCATCGAGCCCTGGAGCGTGCGGATCGACGGGCTGGTGGACCGGCCGGCCGATTACGCGTTCGAGGACATCATGGCGAAGATGCAGATCGAGGAGCGGATTTACCGGTTCCGCTGCGTCGAGGCATGGTCCCGCGTGGTGCCCTGGAACGGGTTCGAGCTGGCAGACCTGCTGGATCTGGCGGGCGTGCAGTCCGGTGCGAAATACGTGGCTTTCGAGACGGTCTACCGGCCCGAAGAGATGCCCGGCACCCGGTTCCCGGTGCTGGACTGGCCCTATGTGGAGGGGCTGCGGCTGGATGAGGCGATGCATCCGCTGACCATCATGGCGACCGGCATCCATGGTCGCGACATCCCCAGGCAGAACGGCGCGCCTCTGCGGCTGGTGGTGCCCTGGAAATACGGCTTCAAGTCGATCAAGTCGGTGGTCCGCATCACCCTGACCGCCGAAGAGCCGCCCACCAGCTGGAACAAGGCCAATGCCCGCGAATACGGCTTCTATTCCAACGTGAACCCCGAGGTCGATCACCCGCGCTGGAGCCAGGCCACCGAGCGGCGGATCGGCGCAGGGGTCTTCGCCGCGCGTCAGGACACGCTGATGTTCAACGGCTACGCCGAAGAGGTGGCCGGGCTCTACGAGGGCATGGACCTCACGAAATTCTTTTGATGCCGGTGGCGGGGGCGATCAACGCGGCCGCCCGGCGGGTGCCGGTCTGGCTCGTCTACCTGATCGGGGCGATGCCCGCGGCCTGGCTGGTCTGGCGTGCATTCGGGGGCGGGCTGGGCGTCGACCCGGTGAAAGTGCTGGAGCATCGGCTGGGCGAACTGGCCCTGCAATTCCTGATCGCCAGCCTTGCCGTCACCCCGCTGCTGCGCTTCGCCCGGGTGAACCTGATGCGCTTTCGCCGGGCGCTGGGTTTGCTGGCCTTCCTCCATGTCGTGCTGCATTTGCTTGTCTGGCTGGTGCTGGACGTGCAGATCCCCGCGCAGATCTGGGCCGATATCGTCAAGCGGCCCTACATCACCATCGGCATGGCCGGATTCGTGCTGCTTCTGCCATTGGCCCTGACCTCGAACGACCTTTCGGTACGCCGGCTCGGGCCTGTCTGGCGCCGGCTCCACCGCCTGGCCTATGGCGCCGCGGTTCTGGGCGGGCTGCACTATGTGATGCTGTCCAGGGGATTTCAGCTGCAGCCGCTGGTCTACCTCGCGGTGATTCTGCTGCTGCTGGGGCTCCGACTGGCCCCCCGAAAGCGATCGCGGGGCGCCGTCGCGGCGCGTTGAGCCCTGTTCCTGTGGATAACCCTGTGGGGAAATCGCGGGCTCCCGAGAGGCGGGACAGCATGTTGCGTCCAGGCCGGCTTCGGCTTGCCGGATTTTTCCCTAAGGCCCTGAAAACTCCGAAAAATGGGGCAAGACGAAAAAAATATGACGACGACCGAAAAAACCACTTGCGGCCCGCGGCGCTGATCCGTAAATAGCCCCTCACCGGCGGCGCTGAGGTGTTGCTGGGGGCCGGGACGGC
>JBKHDP010000087.1:0-11916 GCA_046541255.1 Paracoccaceae bacterium
GTTGCCGTGGATGCCCATCTTGGACTCGAGCCCGCCGCAGGTCACGGCGTTGCGCTCGCCGAGCGAGCCATCCTCGGTCACCAGGAACTTGGGCACGATGAAGAGCGAGATGCCCTTCGTCCCTTTGCCGCCGCCGGGGGCCTTGGCCAGCACCAGATGGATGATGTTCTCCGACAGGTCGTGCTCGCCCGCCGAGATCCAGATCTTCTGCCCGGTGATGCGATAGGTGCCGTCTTCCTGTGGTTCCGCCCTTGTGCGGATCAGCCCCAGATCGGTTCCGCAATGCGGCTCGGTCAGGTTCATGGTGCCCGACCAGATGCCGTCCACGAGCTTCGGCAGGTAGGTGCGCTTCTGCGCCTCCGAGCCGTGGGTGTGGATCGCGGAATAGGCGCCGTGGGTCAGGCCCTGATACATGTTGAAGGCCATGTTGGCGGAGACGAAGATCTCGCCCACCGCCGAGCCGATCAGGAAGGGCATCCCCTGGCCGCCATATTCGGGATCGGCATCGAGGCCCATCCAGCCGCCGGCGCGCATCTGCTCGTAGGCGTCCCTGAAGCCGTCGGGCGTGCGCACCACGCCGTTTTCCAGCGTGCAGCCCTGTGCGTCGCCGACCGGGTTGAGCGGCGCGAGCACGTTCTCGGCCAGCTTACCCGCCTCTTCCAGGATCGCCGAGGTGGTTTCGCGGTCGAGCTCGTCATAGCCGGGAATTTCGGCCTCCGAGACCTTCAGCACCTCGTGCAGGAGGAATTGCATGTCCCTGGTGGGGGCTTCGTAGATCGGCATGTCTGGCTCCGTCCTGTTGGATTCGGTGTCGGATCACTCCGCCGCGCGTTTGGGCTGGTTCAGCGATGCGATCATCTTCTCGCCCCAGCTGAGCTGTTCGCGCAGATCCTCGATTGCGTCGTCCAGTTCCTTGCGCTGGCGTTCCAGATCGGCCAGCCGCTTCTGCGCGATCTCGAAGGTGCGCGTCAGCTGGGTCTGCTGCTGATCGTCCAGGTGATAGAGATCGAGCAGCTGCCGGATCTCCTCCAGGTTGAAGCCGAACCGCTTGCCGCGCAGGATCAGCTTCAGCCGGGCGCGGTCGCGCTTGGTGAACAACCGCTTCTGGCCTTCACGGATCGGGAACAGCAGTTCCTTGGCCTCGTAGAAGCGCAGGGTCCGCGGGGTGACGCCGAAGGCGTCGCACATCTCGCGGATGGTCATGGTTTGCTCGGTCATCGCATCCAGTCTTAAACACGTTGTACGGATTGCGGACAGATGAGGGTTTCCGCAACTTGATACAACAGCGCGCGCGGTTGACGTAAGCGGGACGCTGCGTCATTCGGATGTTGACGTAACTTCAGGCAACGTCACCCCGCGCTCACGGCAAGAAAATGATCGCGCGCTGCGCCGTTCGCCACCGTTGGCCGGGAATCGCGCCCGCGCGGACCGGCCGCGCGGCGCCTTTCAGTCAAGGCTTTTGCTGGCCTTCTCGCGCATCCGGCGCAGCTCCGAGATCGCCTCTTCCAGCTGCTCCTTCTGCCGCGCCAGTTCCTCCAGCTGCCTGCCCGCCAGCTCGACGAAGGCGCGGGTCTGCGCCTCGGTGCCCTCTTGTTCGTAGATCAGCAGCCATTGGCGGATGTCCTCGAGCTGGAAGCCATAGCGCCGGCCGCGCAGGATCAGCGTCATCCTCGCGCATTCCTTGGGGCCGTAGAACCGTTGCCGACCCTCGCGCTCGGGCTGAAGCAGCTCGATATATTCGTAATAGCGCAGGGTACGCGGCGTCACGTCGAACCGGGCGCACATTTCCTTGAAGGACAGGCGGGTGTCTTGCATCTGGCGGCTCCTCGCGCCGCAACCTAGGGGCAAGCGCCGATCCCGGCAACCGCCCTTGCACCCGGGTGCGCGGCCGGCCCATAGTGCCGCCGACCCCAGCGGAGACCGCCTGCGATGAGCATCGACAAGACCACGATGGCCCGGCACTTCACCGAGGCGATCCCCCATGCCAGGGCGCTGGGGATGGAGTTCACCCATATCGGCGAGGGCGAGGCGGCGATGCGGATGCCATATGATGCGCGCTTCGTGGGAGATCCCGAGACCGGGGTGATCCATGGCGGGGCGGTCTCGGCGTTGATGGACACCTGCTGCGGGGCGGCGGTGATCAGCCACCCCTCGAATCCCGGCACCACCGCCACCATCGACCTGCGCATCGATTACATGCGCCCGGCCACGCCGGGGCAGGCGATCCGCACGACCGCGACCTGCTATCGCGTCACCCGGTCGGTGGCCTTCGTGCGGGCCACCGCGCATGACGACGACGACACCCGCCCGGTGGCCACCGCCACCGGCGCCTTCACCGTGGAGGGCCGGAGATGAACCGTGCCCGCCCGGAACCCGTGCAGGTGATCAAGCAGCGCCGCGACGCGGCCCTGGCCGCGCTGGTGCATGGCGTTCCCTACATCCAGTATCTCGGCATCGAGTTCGACCGGCGGGGCGACGAGCTGACCGCCGTGCTGCCTTTCGACGACAAGCTGATCGGCAACCCGCTTCTGCCCGCGATCCATGGCGGCGTCACCGCCGCCTTCCTGGAAACCGCGGCAATCATCGAACTGTCCTGGCAGATGCTCTGGCCCGAGATCGAATCCGGCCGGCTGGACCTGGAGGCGATGACCGCGGGCCGGCTGCCACGGTTGCCGCGCACCATCGATTTCACGGTGGATTACCTGCGCTCCGGCCTGCCGCGCGATGCCTATGCGCGGGCGCGGGTCAACCGCTCGGGGCGGCGCTATGCCAGCGTGCATGTGGAAGCCTGGCAGGACAATCGCAGCCGGCTCTTCGCCCAGGCCACCGGGCATTTCCTGATGCCGCAACGCGATGGGGACTGAGGCCCGGCCGGTCACGCATCGGCGCGTCCTGAACATCGCCCTGCCCATCGTGCTGTCGAATGCCACGGTGCCGATCCTGGGTGCGGTGGATACCGGCGTGGTGGGCCAGCTGGGCGAGGCCGCGCCGATCGGGGCGGTGGGCATCGGCGCGGTGGTGCTGACGGCGATCTACTGGCTGTTCGGCTTCCTGCGCATGGGCACCACGGGCCTGGCCAGCCAGGCCGCGGGCGCCGATGACGGCGCCGAGGTGGCCGCCATCCTCAGCCGGGTGCTGCTGATCGGGTTCGCGGCCGGGGCGGCCTTGATCGTGCTTCAGCAGCCGATATTCGCCGCCGCCTTCGCCGTGTCGCCCGCCAGCGCCGAGGTCGAGGCGCTGGCCCGGGACTACATGCAGATCCGGATCTGGAGCGCGCCCGCCGCCATCGCGATCTACGGCATCACCGGCTGGCTCATCGCGCTGGAGCGCACCCGCGCCGTGCTGGTGCTGCAACTGTGGATGAACGGGCTGAACGTGGTGCTCAGCCTGTGGTTCGTGCTGGGGCTCGATCGGGGCATCGGAGGTGTCGCCTCTGCCACGCTGATCGCGGAATGGTCGGCGCTGGGCCTGGGGCTTTGGTTGTGCCGCGATGCCTTTGCCCGGCCCGAATGGCGCGATGCGGCGCGGGTGTTCGACCGGTTCCGGCTCAAGCGCATGATGGCGGTGAATTCCGACATCCTGCTGCGCTCGCTGATGCTTCAGGCGATCTTCATTTCCTTCCTGTTCATCGGGTCCGACATGGGCGACGTGACACTGGCGGCGAACCAGGTGCTGATGCAGTTCCTGCATATCACCGCCTACGCGCTGGACGGTTTCGCCTTCGCCGCCGAGGCGATCGTGGGCCAGGCTCTGGGCGCGCGCAACCGCGCGACCCTGCGCCGCGGCGCGCTGCTCACCAGCTTCTGGGGCGGGATCGCGGCCCTGGGGCTGGCCGCGGCCTTCGCGCTTTTCGGGGGCGCGATCATCGACACCATGGCCAGGGTGGCGGAGGTGCAGGCGGCCGGCCGCGCCTACCTGCCCTGGATGGTGGCCGCGCCGCTGGTCGGTCTGGCCTCGTGGATGCTGGACGGGGTCTTCATCGGGGCCACGCGCACCGCGGACATGCGCAACATGATGGCGGCGAGCGTGGCGATCTACGTGGTGGCGGTGCTGGCTCTCGTGCCCTGGCTGGGCAATCACGGCCTCTGGGCGGCATTGCTGATCTCCTTCATCGCGCGCGCGGTCACGCTGGGATTGCGTTATCCGTCCCTGGAACGCGCGGCCGAGGGCTGAGCGCCGCGCGCGACTTGGAACAGCGCGGGTTGTGCCAGAGCTCGATCATGCCCAGTCTTCCGTCGCGCAGCCGACAGCCTGCGCCACATTGTCGAACCCGTCGCGCGCCAGAAGCATGTCGAGGCCGCGCGCGATCTCTTCTGCCAGAGACAGGCCGCGAAAGGCCAGCGCGGTGTAGAGCTGTACCGCAGAGGCGCCGGCGCGGATCTTGGCATAGGCGTCTTCGGCCGAGCCGATTCCGCCCACCCCGATCAGCGGCACCCGTCCCCCGGTCAGCCGCGCCAGCCGCGCCAGCACGCGGGTCGAGCGTTCGAAGAGCGGTGCGCCCGACAGCCCGCCCGCCTCGCCCGCATGGCGGCCGCGCAGGCCGGTGCGGTCCAGCGTGGTATTGGTGGCCACGATCGCGTCGATCCCGGCCTCCAGCGCCACCTCCGCCACGTCGGCAAGCTCGTCCTCGGCAAGGTCCGGTGCGATCTTGAGGAACACCGGCACGCGCCGCTCCAGCCCGTCGCGCACGTCCAGCACCCCGGCCAGGAGCGCCGAAAGCGCCGCGCGGCCTTGCAACTCGCGCAGCTTCTCGGTGTTGGGCGAGCTGACATTGACCGTGGCGAAATCGATCCAGCGTCCGCAATGCGCCAGCACACGGGCGAAATCTCCCGCGCGGTCGGCGCTGTCCTTGTTGGCGCCCAGGTTGAGGCCGATCACCATGTCGGGCGGGCGCCGGGCCAGCCGCGCGCCCACGGCCTCCATGCCTTCGTTGTTGAAGCCGAAACGGTTGATCACCGCGCCGTCCTCGGGCAGGCGGAACAGCCGCGGGCGCGGATTGCCCTGCTGCGGGCGCGGCGTCACCGCGCCAAGCTCGACGAAGCCGAAGCCCGCGCGCGCCAGGCCCGAAAGCGCGACCGCGTTCTTGTCGAACCCGGCGGCCAGCCCCACCGGGTTTGTCAGCCGCAGGCCCGCCAGTTCGGTGCGCAGCCGGGGCGAAGTGACCAGGCCGGGCGAGGGCGCGGCCCCCGCGCGCAGCGCCTGCAGTGCAAGCGCATGGGCGGTTTCCGGGTCCATCTTTTGCAGCAGGGCCAGCCCCGCGCGCTCGACCAGTCTCATTCCAGATCCTCGGGAAAGACATGTACGCCGTCGCGCAGAGGCAGCGGCGCGTGCCACGCGACATCGACCAGCCGCAACGGCGCGTAGAGATGGGGAAACAGCGCGCCGCCGCGCGAGGGTTCCCATTTCAGCCCGGGGCCCAGCGTCTCGGCCCGCAGCGCCAAGAGCACCAACCCGTCCTCGCCGGCGAAATGCTTCGCTGCGGTCTCGCGAAGCTGCGCGGCGGTGGAGAAATGGATGAAACCGTCGGCCAGGTCGACGGGCGCGCCCGCGGTTTCGCCGGCGGCCTGGAGCCGGCTCCATTCGCCGGCGCGAAGGATCTTGTAAATCAACATGGCCGTGCCATGCCGCGCGGTGCCGGACGGGTCAAGCCGGAACCGCCGGATGCGGAGAGTCTGCGCGATCGCGTCGCGGGCCCTGGCGCATGGATCGGCGATCACATGCGCCGCGTCTCAGCCCTGCCGGTCGAGCTCGGGCCAGAGCGCGGGGTCCAGCGCCGCGATGAAGGGCTCCAGCATCGTCTCGTAGCGGCGCCAGCTGCCCAGCGAGCGGGTATGCACCCCTTCGCGCACCTGGTTGACGCTGGCGGTGCGCACCGCGCCCATGTTGCGCTCGGGCCGGGCCATGGCCGGATCCCACGCCACCCCGACATGGGCGGCAAGCCGCCGGCTTTCGCCCTCGATGTCCTGTACGAGCCGGGCATAGGGCAGATCGAGGATCTGCCCCGGAAACACCCTGTGCCAATGCGCCATGTAGCGTTGGTGCAGGTTCGCCATCTGCGCGATGGCGCGCAGGTCGGCGGTGAAGGTCAGTGCCGCGCCGGGAAAGTGCTCGCGCCAGATCGAGAAGGCCACCTCGCGCGGGTCGCGCGACAGATGCACGATCCGGGCATTCGGAAACGCGGTCAGCAGATAGCCGATCAGCCGGTAATTGGCCGGCATCTTGTCCACGAAGGCGACGATCCCGTCGGGCAGGGCGGGCAGGCTGGCGCGCCAGTCCCGGGCGAAGGCCGCGGCCGCTTCGGCATCGAAGGGCGCGCCCGCCTCGGTCTGGGGGACCAGCAGCCGCGCCGCCGCGGACAGTTCGCCCGCGCCGTGAATCGCCGGATGCGCCGCCAGGATCTGTTCGGTCAGCGTGGTGCCCGAACGCATCATCCCCAGAACGAAGATCGGCGCCGGTTCTTCGACGGGGGGGCTTTCGACCGGCGCGGCGTTTTCCGGAAAGGCGGCCAGGATGCGCTCGCACTGCGCCTCGGCATGGGCGAAATCATGCGGGCGCGCGCGCGCGTCGGCGGCGTTCGCCTCGGCCCAGAGCCGCGCCGCCGCCTCGCGCTCGTCCTGCTGATCGTGGATGCGGGCCGCCGCATGGGCCAGGTGAAGGCGGGCCGGGCCGGTCCCGGGTGCGGCCTTCAGCGCGGCCTGGATCTCGGGCAGAAGGGCCGCGTTTTCCTCGCGATCCTGCAGGCTGACCAAGGCGCGCAAAGCCTCCGGGTGGCCCGGCACCACCTGCAGCAGCCGACGATACCCCTCGAGGGCCGCCGCGCGCGCGCCAGCCTCGTTCAGCAGCAGCGCCCGGCGGTGCAGCAGGTCGGGATGCGCCGGGGCGGCCTTCAGCGCCCCGTCGATCGCTTCCAGCGCGGCGACATCGCGGCCAAGCGCCACCAGCGCATGGCTGATCCGAAGCGGGATTTCCGGGTCGGCGGGGGCGCGCGACCGGGCGGCCTCGAAATCCTCCAGCGCCGCGCGCGCATCGCCGCGCTCCAGCCGGACGCTGCCCCGCAGCAGTCGCGGTTCGGCATCGCCCGGGTCCAGTTCGATGGCCCGGGCGGCGGCATCCTCGGCGCCCTGCGCATCGCCGGCCCCGTAGGCGCTGACGGCGCGCAATTGCCAGATCGCGGGGTCGCGCGGCCATTTCACCACCAGTCTTTCCGCCAGGGTCACGGCCGCGTCGGTGCGCCCGGTCTCCACCAGCGCCTGGCCGAGATTGCGCGCGGCCTCGGCAAAGCCTGGATTCAGTTTCACCGCCTTCTGGAAACACGCCACCGCGCCCCGGCTGTCGCCCGATTGCACCAGCGCCACCCCGGCGAGATTTGCAAAGAAAGCCTCTTTCGGGAACCGTTTCATCGCCCCCTTCGCGGCCTTGTGGGCGGCGCGGAACTGGCCGGCCTGAAGCAGGGCCGAGATCTTCTGTGCTTCTGCCCGGGGGTCGGTGGCCATGGCTGCATCCTTTCCGGACCTAGCTATCCGTTCGGGCGCGGAACGTGCAAGCGGCTTGGCGGGCTTCGGGCGGGACGCTAGGCTGCGCCCATGTGCGGACGTTTCGCCCTGACCCTGCCCGAGGACGCGATGGCACAGCTGTTCGCGGCGCGGCCCGCCAATGACCTGCCGCCGCTGCCGAACTACAACATCTGCCCGACGAACCGGGTGCATGCGGTCTGGACGGAGGAGGGCGCGCGCCGCCTGGGCGCGATGCGCTGGGGCTTCCTGCCGCATTGGTACGAGACCGAGTCCGACGGCCCGCTGCTGATCAACGCCCGGGCCGAAACGATCGCGAAGAAACCGGCATTCGCCCGCGCGGCGCGCGAACGGCGCTGCCTTGTGCCGGCCTCGGGCTTCTACGAATGGACGAAGGATGCCCAAGGCACAAGCTGGCCCTGGTATATCCATCCCGCCGAGGGCGCGCTGTTCGCCTTCGCGGCTGTCTGGCAGGATTGGGCGGGGCCCGAGGGCCCGGTCCGCAGTTGCGCCATCGTGACCTGTGATGCCAGCCCCGCGATCGCCCATATCCATCACCGGATGCCGGTGGTGGTGGCGCAGCCCGACTGGGCGCTGTGGCTGGGGGAGGCCGGGCATGGCGCGGCCAGGCTGATGCGCCCCGCACCCGACAGCGCGCTGGCGTGCCACCGCGTCGGCCGCGAGGTCAATTCGAACCGTGCCTCCGGGCCGCAGCTGACAGAGCCGGCGGGCCCGGCGCCCGGTCAGTCGCCCGAAGAGGCCAGCGGTGCCGGATCGTAGCTGAACGCCCCGGTCATGTCGGGATTGTTGTCGCTGGCGAAGGTCAGCACCATGTCGGTTTCCAGCTGCAGCAGGTAGGTGTCGTTCGCGGCCAGGATGCCGCTGGTCCAGCTGCCGTCAGTGGCCGTGGCGGAGTGCGCGGTATCGGTGCCGTTGACGAATTGCACGCTGTCGCCCGGCGCGACATAGGTGATTTCGGGGAAGTAGGCGTCGCCCATCAGCATCACGACATGCTCTTCTGCCATGGCGGCAGGGGCGGACAAGGCCAGGACGGCCGCAATCGCAAGTGGTTTCACGCGCAGCATCGCAAAGCTCCCATGGTTCCGTCGCGTCCCCACCCGGCGGAGTCAGGCTGTGTGCATACTTCCGGAATGCGGCGGAAATGAGGCGATGCCGGTCCGATCCGGCAGCAGATGCCGCAACCGTCCCGGGCACTCGCCGCCGGTTTTCGGGCGCTCCCGGCATCTGCGTCACTGTCCCGCACGTGCCTTCCCACGCAGCGACTGGGCGATCTGGGCCGCGAGAGGCGCGTTCGGAACGCGGATCAGATTGCGCGCGCTGCGGTGCATCACAACCGCCCCGAGTTGCCTCGGCATCTCCTGGTCCAGCAGCGCCAGCATCCGTCGGGTGGCAAACAGCGCCAGGTGATCGAAATCGCCGGCGGCGCGATGCGCCTCCAGGTCGTCGCACAGGCAGATCGCGAAAAACCGCATATCGGCGTCCAGCGGAGAGGCCGGGGGCGGCACGTCCGGCACGGGCCGCCGGGCCAGAGCCGCCCGGAGAAACGGCGCGCGAAACCGCTGGACCAGCTCCGGCGCGCGCGGCGGGGCGCCACCGACGCCGCGCAGCACGCGCGCCCGCGTTCCATCCGAAACCAGCGCCCATATGGCATGTTCGGGCATCGCTTCCCCCGGTGCGAGCAGGCGCTCGACTGACCGGAAGAAGAGGCACAACGCGCCGCGATTGGCATTGACCGAACGCAAGTGCGACGTAATCTTCACCCGCTTGCCATGAAATCGTGGTAGTGTGAGGGACAGGTTCTGGTTTTCCCTATTGGCTCCAACCGATATGCAGGACGCGATTTCGGCATCGACGAGATTTCAGTCCCTGTCGCCCCGCTGCGGGGCGCCCGGAACATGACCGTTCAGACCAAGCGTCCGGTTTCGCGCTGCGACATCGATCGGACAGGCCCGTTTTCCGAACTGAGCGCGCCGCTGCGCGCGGAGCTGTCGGAGCTTTGCCGGACGCGGCGCCTTGCGCCCGGTCAGACCCTCGTCTCCGACGGCGAGGATGCGGATTTCGTGGGCTGTGTCACGCAGGGCATCCTGAAGATGCAGAAGACGCTGCAGGACGGGCGCCAGCATATCGTCGGCCTGCTGATGCCGGGAGACATGTTCGGCCGGGTCTTCGACGGCGCGTCCTGGTTCGCGATCGAGGCGGCCACCGAGGCCGAGGCGATCACCTTCCGGCGCGGAAGGTTCGAGGCGTTGCTGTCGAAATGGCCCGAGCTGGAGCGCATGATGATTCTCAACATCCTGGACGAGCTGGATTCGGCCCGCGAATGGATGATGGTCCTGAGCGGTCACAAGGTGACCGAACGTCTGGCCGGCTTCCTTCTGATGCTGTGCCGCACGCGCGGCGCCGACGAGTCCGCGTTCTGCCGCATCGGCGGATCGCTCGACATCCGGGTGCCGCTCAGCCGGCGCGACCTCGCCAACCTGCTGGGCACGCGGCCCGAATCGATCAGCCGGGCGGTGCATGCGCTGGCCGATGCCGGAGTTCTGGCGATCAGGACGCCCTGCATCTTCGAGGTGAATGACCTGGAGGCGTTGATCGCCGCCTCGGGCAACGAGGATCTGGCCGAATGCGACGAGATCCAGGCCCTGCGCGCGGGCCTGAGGGCACCGTCGGTGGTCGATCCGGGTCAGGGGCGTTTCGGGCGCGGGCGCTAGGCTCGGGTCCGGACGGGTGGATCAGGACGGATGCAGATCGAGGACCAGAGCCAGGTCATCGCGTTCCTTTCCGGGGCGGCGGCCCATGCCGGTCGCGGCCCCGTGGCGCGGATCGACACCCATATCTCGCATGTGTTCCTGGCTGGAGACCATGCGCTGAAGCTCAAGCGCGCGGTGCGGCTGCCCTATGCCGATTTCTCCACCCCGGAACGGCGCTTCGCCGCCTGCGCGACGGAACTGCGGCTGAACCGGCGCACCGCGCCCGAGCTGTATCTGCGGGTCCGCCGGATCACCCTCGGGCCTGATGGCCCGGAATTCGACGGAGCGGGCCGGCTGCTGGATGCCGTGGTGGAGATGGTGCGTTTCGATCAGGATGCGCTGTTCGATGCGATGGCTGAACGGGGTGCGCTGCCGGCGGCCCTGCTTGACCGGCTGGTCTGCGAAGTGGCGGCGTTCCATGCCAGCGCCCCGGTCCGCGACGCGGCAGGGGGCGCGGCCAATATCGAGGCCGTTCTCGACGTGAACCTGGCCGGGTTCAATCAAAGCTCGGTCTTCCCGGCCGACAGGATCGCGGCGCTCGATGCGCGGTTCCGCGCGGGGCTTGCCGCGCATGCCGAGTTGCTGAACGCACGCGCGGCGGCGGGCTTCGTGCGGCGCTGCCATGGCGATCTGCATCTGCGCAACATCTGCCTGCACGAGGGCCGGGTGCGCCTGTTCGACTGCCTCGATTTCAACGAGTCGCTGGCCACGGTCGATGTGCTCTACGATCTCGCATTCCTCGTGATGGATCTTTGGCATCGCGGCATGCAGGTTGCCGCGGCCCGTGTCGCCAACCGCTATTTCGAAGCACGGGGCCTGGAGGAGGGCTTTGCGCTGATGCCTTATTTCGTGGCGCTGCGGGCCGCGGTGCGCGCCCATGTCACCGCGACCCAGGCGGAAGGCAGCGCGGCATCGGACGAGCTGGAGGAAACGGCGCGAAGCTATTTCGCGCTGGCCGAGGCGGCACTTGCCCCCGTATCCGCGCGGTTGGTGGCGGTGGGCGGGTTCTCCGGCACCGGAAAGTCCACCCTGGCCGAGGCGCTGGCGCCACTGGTGGGCGCGCCGCCGGGAGCGCGCGTGCTGGGCAGCGATCGCATCCGCAAGGCGCTGCACGGGGTCGCGCCGGAAACCAGACTTCCCGCCGAGGCCTACGCGCCCGAGATGTCTTCCCGGGTCTATGCCGAACTGGCCGCGCGCGCGTCCGCCCATCTTGCCGCCGGCGTATCGGTGCTGGTGGAGGCGGTGCATGACCGGTCGGAGGATCGCGCCCGGATCGAGGCAACGGCGCGCGCCGCCGGGGTGGCCTTCGACGGGCTCTGGCTGACTGCCCCGGCCGAACGGCTGCGGCGCCGCCTGGTCACGCGCGCGCCCGGCGCATCGGATGCCGATGCGCATGTGCTGGAGCAGCAACTGGCCAAGGCGCCCGCGCGCACCGGCTGGTTCTCCGTCTCGACCGATTGCCGGCTCGAACAGACCATCGCCGCGGCGCGCGGCGCTCTCGGTCTGGACGTGTCGACCGCTTGACCCGGAGCCGCGGCTGTCATACATCGACAAAGGCTGCGGGCATGGTGAAATGGTATCACACGAGCCTTCCAAGCTCTTGGTGCGGGTTCGATTCCCGCTGCCCGCTCCAG
>JBKHDP010000088.1:0-11915 GCA_046541255.1 Paracoccaceae bacterium
GCACGGGCTCTACGAGGCCAATCTCGCGATGCATGGCTGCGACCTGATGATCAACCTCGGTGCGCGCTTCGACGACCGGATCACCGGGCGGATCGACGCCTTCAGCCCGAAATCGCGCAAGGCGCATGTCGATATCGACCCGTCCTCGATCAACAAGGTGGTCAAGACCGACTTCCCCGTGATCGGCGACATCGCGCATGTGCTTGAAGATATCCTCAAGGTCTGGAAGGCGCGCGGCCGCAAGGTCAACCGCGAAGGGCTGGCAAGATGGTGGAAGCAGATCGAGGAATGGCGCAAGGTCGACTGCCTGCATTTCAAGCCCTCCGAGAAGACGATCAAGCCACAGCAGGCGCTGGCGCGCCTGGAGGCGCTGACCAAGGGGCATGACCGCTACATCTGCACCGAGGTGGGCCAGCACCAGATGTGGGCGGCGCAATATCTGGGCTTCGAGGATCCCAACCGCTGGATGACCTCGGGCGGCCTGGGCACCATGGGCTACGGCTTCCCGGCCTCGATCGGCGTGCAGGTGGCACATCCGGACGCGCTGGTGATCAACGTGGCGGGCGAAGCGTCCTGGCTGATGAACATGCAGGAAATGGGCACCGCGGTGCAATATCGCCTGCCCGTCAAGCAGTTCATCCTCAACAACGAGCGGCTGGGCATGGTGCGCCAATGGCAGGAACTGCTGCATGGCGAACGGTATTCGCATTCCTGGTCCGAGGCGCTGCCCGATTTCGTGAAACTGGCCGAGGCCTTCGGCGCCAAGGGAATCAAGTGCGACGATCCGAAGGATCTGGACGACGCCATCATGGAGATGATCGAGCATGACGGCCCGGTGATCTTCGACTGCCTGGTGGAGAAGCACGAGAACTGCTTCCCGATGATCCCGTCGGGCGAGCCGCACAACAAGATGCTCCTGGGCGAGGCGAGCACCAAGGACGCCATCGGAACGAAGGGCGCGGTGCTCGTCTGAGCCCGCCCCGGCACCGGCATGAGGACCGGGCCGCCAAATTCCTTGCAAGGAATTTGGCAAGGCTTTTTCAAAAGCCTTGCCCGCGCGGCCCCAGAGGAAGGAACGAAGACCGAATGTCCCCGCTACAGATCAAGAAGGGCTCCTCGAAGCATTCCGCCTACAACCTGCGGCCCAGCTTCTCGGACGTCCAGGAAAGCCACACGCTGGCCGTGCTGGTGGACAACGAGGCCGGCGTTCTGGCCCGGGTGATCGGCCTGTTCTCGGGCCGCGGCTACAACATCGAGAGCCTCACCGTCGCCGAGGTGGACCATGAAGGCCACCGCTCGCGCATCACCATCGTCACCACCGGCACGCCGCAGGTCATCGAGCAGATCAAGGCGCAGCTCGGCCGGATCGTCCCGGTGCACGAGGTCCATGACCTCACGGTGGAAGGCCGCGCGGTGGAGCGCGAACTGGCGCTTCTGAAGGTGGCGGGCCAGGGCGACAAGCGGGTCGAAGCGCTGCGCCTGGCCGACATCTTCCGCGCCAACGTGGTGGACAGCACGCTGGACAGCTTCATCTTCCAGATCACCGGCACGTCCGAAAAGATCGACGCCTTCGCCGATCTGATGCGCCCGCTGGGCCTGGTCGAACTGGCCCGCACCGGCATCGCGGCGCTGTCGCGCGGGCGCGCCTGAACCCGCGCCATGCAGCTTCGGGGGCGGCGCGGGATGTCGCCCCGGGCCCGGCAACCTGTCGCGGACGGGCGCGCGCGCCCCTTCGCTGACGGGCATCCTCGCCGCAGTCGCGAGGAGATGTGCCATGACCCGTCCCGTCACCGACCTGTCCGCCGTGCGCCGCCCCGTGGCCCTGGCGCAGGGCCTGCCCAACGCCCATTACATCGACCCGGCGATTCATGCCGAGGAACGCGAGGCGCTGTTGCTGGCGCAATGGGCCGGGCTCGCGGTGGCCGCCGACGTGCCCGAGCCGGGCGACGCGGTGCCGATGGATTTCCTCGGAATGCCGCTCCTGCTGATCCGCGACAAGGCGGGCGCGGTGCGGGTGTTCCTGAACACCTGCCGCCATCGCGGCATGATCCTGGTGGATGCGCCGCGCCGGATCGAGGGCGCGATCCGCTGCCCCTACCACTCGTGGTGCTATTCCACCGAGGGGCGGCTGGTCTCCACGCCGCATGTGGGCGGCCCGGGCCACAACACGCATGAGGCGATCCGGCGCGACGAGCTGGGCCTGGTCGAGCTGCGCTCGCATGTCTGGTTCGACGTGGTCTGGATCAACGTATCGGGCGACGCACCGCCCTTCGACGAGGCCATGGCCGACATCATGGCACGATGGGCTGAATTCGACAGGCCGTTATTCCATGGCGGCCCCGACAGCCGTTTCAAGCTGGAGGTGGCGGCGAACTGGAAACTCGCGGTCGAGAACTATTGCGAGAGCTACCACCTGCCCTGGGTGCATCCCGGCCTGAACAGCTATTCCCGGCTGGAGGATCATTACAATATCGAGAAGTCCGGCGAGTATTCCGGCCAGGGCACCCGGGTCTACCGCCAGCTGACCAACGAGAACGGCCGGAAATTCCCCGATTTCGAAGGGCTGTCGGACAGGTGGAGCACCGCGGCGGAATATGTCGCCGTCTATCCCAACGTGCTGCTGGGCGTGCATCGCGACCATGCCTTCGCCATCGTGCTGGTTCCCGAAGGCCCCGAGCGCACGGTGGAGCAGGTGCATCTCTTCTACCCCCGCCCCGACACCGACGAGGGCCTGCGGATGCGCAACACCCAGCTCTGGAAGACCGTGTTCGAGGAAGACATCTTCGTGGTCGAGGGGATGCAGCGCGGCCGTCACGCGACAGGCTTCGATGGCGGGCGGTTCAGCCCGGCGATGGACAGCCCGACCCATTGCTTTCACGACTGGGTGGCGGGCAGGATCGAAGGCCATCGCGCCCGGACAAGGGCCGCGGAATGAGCGGGCTGCACCAGGCGCTGCTGGAGGCCCATGCCGGGGCGGACCGCGTGCGCCTTGTGCGTCTCTACGAGCAGGCCGCCGACAACGCAGGGGATCTCGATGCCGCCTGTTTCTTCCTGACCCATGCCTATGTCTACGCGCTGGAGGCCGGCCACCCGCAGGCCGCCCATCTGCACGGCCGGCTCAAGGCGCATGGCCGCGAGGCCTGACGGCTCTCAGGCCGTCCGCTCCGCCCCGGCCTCTCCGGTCGTTGATGCCGCCTGCCCGGCCGTCTCGGCCGCGAGGTCCTCCGCCCCCGCCTCCACCATCAGCCGGTAGAGATGCCAGGTGGCATGGCCCAGCAGCGGCAGCACCACCAAGAGCCCGAGAAACCACGGGATCAGCGCCGCGAATGTCAGCCCCGCGATCAGCACGCCCCAGCCCAGCATCGGAACCGGGTTGGCCGCGACCGCCTGGAAACTGGTGATCATCGCGGTGACGAAATCCACCTCTCGATCCAGCAGAAGCGGCAGCGAGATCACCGTGATCATGTAGAGCACCAGCGCGAAACCGGCCCCCACCGCCGTGCCCACCGCGATCATCGCCAGCCCGTTCGCGGTGAGGTAGATCTCGTAGGAACTGGAGACGTTGGTCATCGTCGAATACCCCATGAACAGCGCGAAGAGCATATGTGCGACGAAGAACCAGAACAGGAACATGATGATGATGACGGCGCAGATCGAGGGCAGTTGCCGCTTGCTCTGGCGCAGGATGACCGAGGCGATCGCACCGGGCTCCAGAGGCCGGCCCCGCTCCAGCCGGCGGCTCACGTCATAGAGCCCCACCGCCGCGAAGGGCCCGATCAGCGGAAACCCGATCGCGGCGAAGACCAGCCAGTAGCTCTGCCCGGTGGCCTGGGTGATCAGCGCCATGGCCCAGCCCACCAGCACGTAGAAGCCTGCGAAGGCCAGGCCGCAGACAGGCGCGCGGCGCATGTCGGCCCAGCCACGGGCCAGCGCCCGGCGCAGCATCGCCGTGTCCACCTCGCCAAGCGGCGGCACCCCGTGTTCCGGCGTGTCCGGCATGGTCTCTCCTCCCCATGTGACCTTTTGTCACGAGGAGATCGGGAATCGCCGCTGAAATCAACCCCGCCGGGGGGCGGGCTCAGGCCTCCGCCTGGGCGTCGGCCCGGCTCTTGCCCGAAGCCTGCAGCGCCAGGGTCGCCGCCATGAATTCATCCAGATCGCCATCCAGCACCCCCTTGGTGTCGGAGGTCTCGTGGTTGGTGCGCAGATCCTTCACCATCTGGTAGGGCTGCAGCACGTAAGACCGGATCTGGTTGCCCCAGCCGGCCTCGCCCTTGGCGTCATGCGCCTCCTGGATCGAGGCGGTGCGCTTTTCCAGCTCCATCTGGTAGAGCCGCGATTTCAGCGCCTTCATGGCGATGTCGCGGTTCTGGTGCTGCGACTTCTCGGAACTCGTCACCACGATGCCGGTGGGCATGTGGGTGATCCGCACCGCCGAATCGGTGGTGTTCACATGCTGCCCCCCCGCGCCCGAGCTGCGGAACGTGTCCACCCGGATATCGGCGGGGTTCACCTCCACCTCGATATTGTCATCGACCACCGGATAGACCCAGACGCTGGCAAACGAGGTCTCGCGCGTGCCCTTGCCGAAGGGCGAGATCCGCACCAGCCGGTGCACGCCGCTTTCGGATTTCAGCCAGCCATAGGCGTTGTGGCCCGAGATCTTGTAGGCCACGGACTTGATGCCGGCCTCGGATCCCGGTTCCTCGGATTGCAACTCGACCTTGTAGCCCTTCTTCTCGGCCCAGCGCACATACATCCGCTGCAGCATCTGCGCCCAGTCGCAGGCCTCGGTGCCGCCGGCGCCGGCATGGATTTCCAGGAAACTGTCATTGGCATCCGCCTCGCCGTCGAGCAGCGCCTCCAGCTCTTTCCGGGCAGCGCGTTCGGCCAGCGCCTTGAGGGCGGCCTCCGCCTCGGCCACCACCTCGGAATCGCCCTCGGCCTCGCCCATCTCGATCAGCTCGACATTGTCCTCCAGCTCCTGCCGGATGCCGGTATAGGTGTTCATCGCGTCCAGCAGTTCCTGCCGTTCGCGCATCAGCTTCTGCGCCTTCTCGGGATCGTTCCACAGGTCGGGATCCTCGACCCGGGCATTGAATTCCTCCAGCCGGTGCTCGGCGGTGTCCCAGTCCAGCCGCTGGGACAGCAGTTCCAGCGACTTGCGGATCTCGGATACGGTGTTCTGGGCCTCGGCGCGCATGGGGTTCCCTGAAAGCGTTGCGTCAGAGCGTGGTGATAGACGAGCGCCGCGCCGCGGGCAAGGCGCCGGCGGCAGCGATGCGAAGGGGCCGGCGCGCGGTCAGTAGAGTCCGCCCGAACTCATCGTGCCGAAGCTCGCCCGCGGGCCCACCCGCGCCTTCCGGCCGCTCGATGTGGTGACTTCCCGGGCTTCGCCGTCTTCGGGGCGGATCCTGTCGAAATTGCTGCCCATGGCAAAGCCGCCATCGAAGGTGATGCCGAAGACCGGCTCTTCGCCCTCGCGGAAATATTCCGCCACCACATTGGCGCCGGTGGCATCGTCGGCCAGCCGTGCGCCGGTGAAACGGTCGATCTTGATGAAACGTCCACCGGGGGGCAGTTCGAACGGCCCGCCGCCGAACTTGCTGACCGCCTCCTGCATGAACTCGTTGAACACCGGTCCGCAGAACCCGCCGCCCGAAGCGCCCTGCCCCAGCGGCCGCGGCTGGTCGTACCCGATGTAGCAGCCGGCCACGATATTCGAGGTGAAGCCCACGAACCAGACATCCTTGGCATCGTTCGTGGTGCCGGTCTTGCCAGCGGTGGGCACCGGCAGGTTGACCGTCCTGGCCGCGGTGCCGCGCTCTACCACGCCGGACATCATCGAGGTCAGCTGATAGGCGGTGATCGCGTTCATCACCCGCTCGCGATTCGAAAGAATGCGCGGGGCGCGGCCGGACTCCAGCGCCGGATCGTCGCATTCCACGCAATCGCGCCGATCGTGGCGGTAGACCGTCTTGCCGTAGCGGTCCTGCACCCGGTCCACCAGGGTGGGCTCGACCCGCTCGCCGCCATTGGCGAACATGGCATAGGCCGCGACCATCTGGAACAGCGTGGTCTCGTCCGAGCCCAGCGAATTCGCCAGCGAGCGGTTCATGCGGTCGTAGACGCCGAACCGTTCGGCATAATCCGCCACGACATCCATGCCGACCTCCTGCGCGAGCCGGATCGTCATCAGGTTGCGCGACTGCTCGATCCCGGTGCGCAGCGGCGTCGGGCCATAGAACTGGTTCGAGGCGTTGCGCGGCCGCCAGACACCTTGCGGCGTGTCGACCTCGATCGGGGCATCCACCACGATCGTGGCGGGGGTATAGCCGCTGTCCAGCGCCGAGGCGAAGACGAAGGGCTTGAAGGACGAGCCCGGCTGGCGCTGCGCCTGGGTGGCGCGGTTGAACACCGATTGCTGGTAGGAAAACCCGCCCTGCATCGCGATCACGCGGCCGGTATTGACATCCATCGCCATGAAACCGCCCTGCACCTCGGGCACCTGGCGCAGGCTCCAGCGGACGAAGTCGCCATCTTCGTCATCGGTCACGCGCCGCACATGCACCACGTCGCCCGGCGCGAAATTCTCGAAGAAATCGCCGCGCATCCATCGGATATCCTCGCGCGGGACGGCCGGCAGATTGCCGTTGGAGCTTTCAACGCCCTCGATCCCGACGATCAGGCGCTGGTCCTCGACATCCAGCACCACGGCGGGCAGCCAGGGGCCATCGAGCTCGATGTCGCGCGGCACATCGGCCTCGGCCAGCGCCGCACGCCATTGCTCTTCGCTTTCCAGCGCGTCCTGCGGGATCGTCTTGCCGGTGCCGCGCCAGATCCCCTGGCCGCGGTCGTATTCCTCCAGCTTGCGCCGCAGCGCCCGCGCGGCGACCTGCTGCATCTCGGGATCGATCGTGGCGCGAACCGTGAGCCCGCCGGCGAAGAACTCTCCCTCGCCGAAATTGCGGCTGAGCTGGCGGCGGATCTCGTCGGTGAAATAGTCGCGCGGCGGCAGGGCCGCCTTGAAACTGTCGAAATCGCCGTTCTGCACGCTGCGCAGCGGCTGGGCGATCTCCTTCTCGTAGGCGGCCCGGTCGAGAAAGCCGTTCTCGTACATCTCCTCCAGCACGAAATTGCGGCGGGCCAGCAGACGGTCCTTGTTGCGCACCGGATGATAGTCCGAGGGCGCCTTGGGCAGCGAGGCCAGCATCGCCGCCTCGTGCGGCGCCAGCTCGCGCAGGGACTTGTTGAAGAAGGTCTGCGCCGCAGCGGCGACGCCATAGGAATTCTGCCCCAGGTAGATCTCGTTGAGGTAGAGTTCGAGGATCTCTTCCTTGTCGAGCGTCTGCTCCAGGCGGGTGGCAAGGATGATCTCCTTGATCTTGCGTTCCACCCGGCGCTCGCCGCCCAGCAGGAAGTTCTTCATCACCTGCTGCGTGATCGTCGAGGCGCCGCGCAGGCTCTGGCCGCGGCTCTGAACGGCCTCGACCAGCGCGGCCAGGATGCCGCGCGCGTCATAGCCCTTGTGGGTGTAGAAATTCTTGTCCTCGGCCGAGATGAAGGCCTGCTTGACCAGCGAAGGGATTTCCTCGGCCGGGGCGAAGAGGCGGCGTTCCTTGGCGAATTCGTCGATGATCTGGCCTTCGGTGGAATAGATCCGGCTGATCGTCGGCGGGCGATACTGCGCCAGGCTCTCATGGCTGGGCAGATCGCGGCCATAGACCCAGAAGACCGCACCGATCGACAGCGCGACCATCATCGCGCCGAGCGTGACGAAACTGAAGATCGCCCCGAAAAAGGAAAGGATGAACCTGAGCAACGATCGCTCCCGCCTGTTGGCCTTCTCTATATCGCGCCGGCCCTGTCCGGTCAAAACACAAGCCCGCGCGCTCAGGCCGGTTTCCGCCGCCCTGCCCGCCATATGGGGCCATCGGACGACCGGCGAAACCCCTGCGGCTACTTCCGTCGCAACGGCGCCTCCGCCGCGTCCGACACTGCCCAGGCCTGCACCCCGTCGCGTATGCCCGCCGCAAGCCCCGCGCGCCAGTCCGGGTCGACCAGGTTCCTGCGATCCTCCGGGGTGGACAGGAAACCCGCCTCCACCAGCACGGATGGAATATCCGCCGCCTTGAGCACCGAGAAGCCCGCGCTGCGCAGCGGCCGCGAATTCACCGTGCCCACCGCGTTCTCGATGCCCGCGACCAGCGCCGCCGCCAGCTTGTCGGACCGTGGCGCCGTGTCGAGCCGCGCCAGATCCATCAGCACGTTGGCCACCACGTCATCCGTGCCCGTCAGGTCGAGCCCGGCCAGCAGATCGGCGCGGTTGTGCCGCTCGGCCAGCGCGGCGCTGGCCTTGTCGGACGCGCTTTCCGACAGGGTATAGACGGCGGCGCCGCGTGCGACGCCCGCGGCCAGCGAGTCCGCATGCAGCGATATGAACAGGTCCGCCTCTGCCTGATGGGCGATGGCCACGCGGCGCTCGAGCGAGACGAAGACATCGGCGTCACGCGTCATCGCCACCTCGAACCCGCCCGCGCGGCGCAGCGCGTCGCGCACCTCGCGGGCCAGTTGCAGCATCAGCTCGGCCTCCTTCAGCCCCTCCACCTCGGCGCCCGGATCGATCCCGCCATGCCCCGGATCCAGCACCACCACCAGCGGGCGGCTGCCATCCTGCCCGCCCCGCGCGGGCGGCACGCGGGCCGGCTCGGGCAGATCCCAGCGCGGATCGGGCGGTGCGCCGGCGGCAGCGTCGAAGGCGGCCTCGTCCACCTGCTCCAGGCGCAGGGTCAGCCTGGCCGCGCCGGTCTGCCGGTCCGTGCGCAACCCGGCCTCCGCCACTTCCAGCGGGCGGGCGAGATCGAGAACCATGCGCGACCAGCCCGGCCGGAACCCGCCGAACCGCGCAGCCGCCAGCGCCTCGGGATGCTCGAACGCCGCCGGATCGGCGCCACGCCAGTCCACCTCGCGGAAATCCAGCACCAGCCGATCCGGGTCGGACAGGGTGAAGACACGCCACGGCACCCCCTGGCTCAACGCCAGCGTGATCTCCACCGCGCCGCCGCGCGTCTCCTGCGCGCTGCTCTGCGCGGGGTCGAGCCGCGCCAGCGCACTGAATTCCTGCTGTGCGGGGGAGGCGCCTGGCGCGGCCAGCATCCAAGCCAGCGCCAGCGCGCGAAACAGCCTGCTCATCCACCTCTGCCCGTCCGGTTCTCGTTGCGCCAAGGATAGCCTGTTTGCCCGGCACGGGAAACCGCCCGGCAAGCGCATGCGGCGCCAGCGATCCGGGACCGGCAGGTTCAGCCCAGATGCCCGCGCGCCCGCATGAAGCGTTCCAGCCGCGACAGGCCCTCGCGGATCGCCTCGGTGGAGGCGGCGTAGGAGAACCGCAGCGTGCCGCCGCCGCGCGCCGGGTCGAAATCCAGCCCCGGCGTCACCGCAACCCCGGCCTCGTCGAGGATCGCGCGGGCGAAGCCCAGCGAATCCTCGGTCAGATGGCTGACATCGGCATAGACGTAGAAGGCGCCGTCCGGCGGGGCGATCCGGTCGAACCCGGCTTTGGGCAGGCCCTCCAGCATCAGCCGGCGGTTCTCTGCATAGACGGCGAGATTGGCTTGCAACTCGTCGTCGCAATCCATCGCGGCCAGCGCCACCACCTGCGCCGCGTGGCTGGGACAGATGAAGAAATTCTGCGCCAGCCGCTCCACCCGGCGGACGTGATCCTCGGGCACCACCATCCAGCCCACGCGCCAGCCGGTCATCGAGAAATACTTGGAGAAGGAATTGATCACGTAGACATCGTCCGAGATTTCCAGCGCGGTGACCGCCTTCGCCTCGTATTCGATGCCGTGATAGATCTCGTCCGAGATGAAGGCCGCGCCTTCCGCCTCGGCCCAGCCGATCAGCTCCGAGAGATCCTCGCGCCCCAGCATGGTTCCGGTCGGGTTGGCGGGCGAGGCCACCATCAGGCCCGACAGCCCCTGGCCCTGCAGCTCCGCCGGCACCGGCTGGTAGCGGTTCTCGGGCCGGGTGGGAAGGTCCACCGGCACCAGGTCGAGCGCGCGCAGGATCTGCCGGTAGCTGGGATAGCCCGGCGCGCCGATGCCCACCTTCTCGCCCGCGTCGAACAGCGCGGTGAAGGCCAGCACGAAGGCGCCCGAGGATCCGGCGGTGACGATCACGCGCGCAGGGTCCAGATCCAGCCCGTACCATTCGCCATAGAGCCGGGCGATGCGCGCGCGCAATTCCGGCAGGCCCAGCGCCACGGTATAGCCGAGCGGCCCCTCCGCCATCGCGCGGGCGAGTGACGCGCGGGCGCCTTCGGGCGCGGGGGTTCCGGGCTGGCCCACCTCCATGTGCACGATGTCGCGCCCGGAGGCCTCGGCGGCCCGCGCCGCTTCCATCACGTCCATCACAATGAAGGGATCGACCTCCCCGCGCCTTGAGTTCCGCATGTCTTTCTCCCAAGCTGGCGGCGACCTTGTCACAGGAGCGGAGCCGCCCGTCAATGCATCCAGCCCGCGCGCTGATCGCCGCGATCGCCTGCCTGGCGGTGCTGGCCGCGCCCCTGCAGGCCGCCTCGGTGGGTCTGTTGCGCGACAGCGACATCGAGGGCGCGCTCGACCGGCTCGCCCGGCCGGTGCTGCTGGCCGCCGGGCTCAGCCCGGCGCGGGTCAGGGTGCTCGTGGTGAACGACAGCGGGCTGAACGCCTTCGTGGCCGACAGCCGGCATATCCTGATCACCCAGGGCCTGCTTCTGAAGATGACCGGCGCCGCCCAGCTGCAGGGCGTGATCGCGCATGAGGCGGCCCATATCGCCAATGGCCACCTGACCCGCCGCGCGGCCAACATGAACGCCATGCGCACCGCCGCCGGGCTGGGCATCGCGCTGGCCGCCGCGGCGGCGGCCGCGGGTGCCGACAGCCGTGCCGCCTCGGGCCTGGCCGTGGGGGCGGCCTCGTCTTCGCTGCGGCGCTTCCTCACCCATACGCGGGCCGAGGAATCCTCGGCCGACCAGTCCGCCATCCGATACCTGGCCCAGGCCGGGGTCGACCCGCGCGGCCTTGTCGAGGTGATGGAGATCTTCGAGGGCCAGGAGGTTCTGGCCGCGCATCGCCAGGATCCCTATCTGCGCACCCATCCGCTCAGCCGCGACCGGCTGCGCGCGCTGCGCGGCCATGTCGCGGCCTATCGGCGCGAGGCCGGCCCCGACCCGGATGCCGAATACTGGTTCGCCCGCGCCCAGGGCAAGCTCTCCGCCTTCCTGCGCGCGCCCGCCTGGACGATGCGCCGCGCCGCCGACAGCCCGACCGAGGATATCCGCCTGATGCGCGAGGCGGTGGCACAGCACCGCCGCTCGAATCTCGGGGCCGCGATCGAGGCCATCGACGGCGCCCTGGCTCTGCGTCCGGGCGATGCCGCGCTGACCGATCTGAAAGGCCAGATCCTGCTGGAAAGCCGGCGCTTCCCGGCCGCCGTGGCCACCTATGCGCAGGCGGTGAACCGCGCCCCGGACGATGCGCTGATCCTGGGCGGTTACGGGCGCGCGCTGCTGGCTGCCGGCCGGCCGGCCGACGCGCTCGGCCCGCTGGAACGCGCCCGGGCCCGCGACATGGGCGATGCAAGGGTGCTGCGCGATCTCGCCCAGGCCTATGCCCGCACCGGCCAGACGCCGATGGCCTCGGTGGTGACCGCCGAACGCTACGCGCTGATGGGCCGTCTGGACGACGCCGCCCTCCATGCCAGGCGGGCGCTGGACACCCTGCCGCGGGGCTCGGGCCCTTGGCAGCGCGCCCAGGATGTGCTCAGTGCGGCGGACCGCGCCGAGTGACACCGGACCCAAGCAACCCAACGGAGACGCCGATGAAACACGCCCTCGCCCCCGCCGCGCTTGCCGCCACCCTCGCCCTTGCCAC
>JBKHDP010000089.1:0-11735 GCA_046541255.1 Paracoccaceae bacterium
AAGCTCCGGGAACCGGTCGGTCATCAGCTCCTCGCCGCGCGACCAGACGAAATGCCGCCCCTCGCGCAGGATGAGCTGGCCGCGGATGCCGTCCCACTTCCATTCCGCGCGCCACTCGGCCGGATCGCCAAGCGCCTCGGGCGGCGCGTCGAGCTGGTAGGCCAGGTAGAACGGGTAGGGGCGCGACAGATCGGTGCCGCGGTCCTCGGCCTCGATCAGCGCGTGCCAGGTGGTGCGCGCCGGATCCCAGCCGCCCATCAGCCGATGCGCCATCTCGGCCTCGTCCCGGCCCGTGGCGCGGGCCAGCGCACGGGTCATCAGCTTCTGGCTGACGCCGATGCGGAATCCGCCGGTGATGAGCTTGTTGAAGAGGAATCGACCCGTCGGGTCGAGACTGTCCCAGGCGTCGAGGATCGCGGCCTTTCGCGCGTCTGTGGATTGGTCGGCAAGGCCGCGCAGAACGTTGATCCAATGGGACAAGCCGTGGTCGGTGTCGCGTGCGGGCGGCGGCAGGATCAGGGCGATGGTCTCGGCCAGGTCGCCCACGACGGGATAGCATTCCTCCAGCAGCCACAGCGGCAGGCCCGCCCGCTCGGCCGCCCATTCGCGCAACTGCGTGGTGGTGACCGCCCGTTTCGGCCGCCGACCCGAGAACAGCGCCACGGTCCAGAGCCGGTCCTGTTCGGGGGCGTCCATGAAATACGCGCTCAAGGCTTCTGTTTTCACGGAGGTTTTCGTGGATTGGTCGATCCGGGCGAACAGCTCGGCGAATCGTTTCATGCCGCCGCGCCCTCGTCCTCGGTCTCGCCGCCGAACTCGGTGGGTACGACCCGCGCCCGCCAGCCATTCTCATTCAGCCAACGAGCAAAGATATCCGTGTAACCATGGGTTACATAGATATTTTCCGCACCTGTCCCCCGAATTGCCCACAGCAGCCCGTCCCAATCCGCATGATCGGAGATCACGAAGCCTCGATCCGCCGCGCGCCGCCGGCGCACGCCGCGCAGCCGCATCCAGCCGCTGGCAAGGCCGGTGGAGACCGGCCCGAAGCGCCGCGCCCAGGTGCTGCCCAGCGCCGAGGGGGGCGCCAGCACCAGCGCGCCGGGATGGGCCTTCGTGTCCAGCTCGGGCGTGACGGGCAGCGTGTCGGGCAGGCGATACCCCTGCGCGCGCAACACCGCGTTCGTGGCCTCCACCGCGCCGTGGGTCAGGATCGGGCCGATCTCCGGGTCGAGCAAGGTCAGCAGGCGTTGCGCCTTGCCCAGCGCATAGGCGCCCAGCATCGCGGTGCGCCCCGCCGCGGCGCAATCGGCCCACCAGCGGTTGATCTCCGCCGCCACCTGCGCCTGCGGCGCCCAGTCGAAGACCGGCAGGCCGAAGGTGCATTCGGTGATGAAACTGTGGCAGCGCAGTGGCTCGAACGGTTCCGACAGGCCGTCCTGCTCCACCTTGTAATCGCCCGAAACCACCCAGGTCTCGCCGTCCACCTCGACCCGGATCTGGGCCGAGCCGGGGACGTGGCCGGCCGGGTGGAAGGACACGCAGGCCGCACCGATCCGCCGCGTCTCGCCGAACTTCACCGTCTCCAGCACGATCTCTCCCAGCCGGTGACGCAGTACCGGCGCGGCCTGCGCGGTGCAGAGATAGGCGCCATGGCCGGGCCGGGCGTGATCGGCATGGCCATGGGTGATCAGGGCGCGCGCCACCGGGCGCCAGGGGTCGATGTGGAAATCGCCCGCCGGGCAGTAGATGCCGTGTTCGGTGAAGGTCAGGACCGGATCGCGCGCCATGCGATCGGAATATAGGCTGTCGGGCGGCGGGGGAAAGCCGGTCGCCTCAGGCGGGTTCGCGGGCCGGGGCGCGGGCCAGAAAATGCTCCGCCAGCCGGTCGAGCACCCTGCCGCGGATCGGCGGGCGTTCCATCAGGACCTCGTGCTCGGCGCCTTCCAGCCATTCCAGCCGGCCTCCGGGCCAGCCCTTCATCCGCTGCTCGATGCGCTGAAGATCGACGATCCGCTCACGCGTTCCGACGAAAGCCGTGCAGGGCAGGGGCGGGGCCGGCAGGCGGGTCAGCGCGCGGCATTCGGCCAGCGCCTCGCGCAGCCAGTGCAGGCTGGGGCCGGCCAGTTGCAATTCGGGCCGCCGGCGGACCTGGTCCTGCATGTAGCGGAACATGCCGACATCCGTGGTCAGCGTGTTGTCCTCGAAACCGGCGGTGGCCACGTAGGAGACCGGGCCGGTGCCCGGGGCGATCCGGTGGCCCAGTCCCACGATCGAGCTGCCCCAGCTCAGCGCCCAGGCGGCGGGCCGCATCAGCGCGGCAATGCGGATGCCCCACATCGGCCCGGTGAAGGCCGCCGCCGCCACCGGCAGCCCCTCGATCAGGGCGCGCAGCCCGATCGCGCCGCCCATGGAATGCGCCAGCAGGAACCAGGGTTTCGGCATGTCCAGCGCCCGCGCCGCCTGCAGCATCGCCGCGACATCGTGCTGGTAGTCGAGAAACTGGCCCACATGGCCGGGCTCGGGAATGTCCAGAAGCCGATCCGCCAGCCCCTGGCCGCGCCAGTCCACCGCCAGGGTGGCCAGGCCGCGCGCGGCCAGTTCGCCTGCCGTGCGGCCGTATTTCTCGACATATTCCGTGCGGCCGGGAAACAGCAGCACGGTGCCCTGCGCGTCCGGTACCGGCCAGGCGGCCACGCGGAGACGTATGCCATCGCGCGTCCGCAGCCAGTGCGCCGAGTGCCCGGACGGGCCTTCGGCGTCCTCTTCGAAGAAAGGCGCGGGCGACAGCGACATCAGGACAGGACGGACGCCAGCTTCATCGCGAGGCCCATGTCGCCATCCACCGACAGCTTGCCCGACATGAAGGCCGCTGTCGGGTTCAGCTCGCCGTCCAGGATGTCGCGGAACGTGTCGACATCGGCGGTCAGGGTGACCTGGGCGGGATCGTCCCCGGCGCGCACACCGCTTTCGTCAAGCATGATCGCGCCTTCGCCCTCGATCACGAATTTCGCTGTGCCATCGAAGCCATCCTGGATCTTTTCGCGCATCGCGTCCACGGCGGCTGAAATCACGTCACTCATCTGGGAATCCTCTTAACTGGCACGGCACGTCTGGAATTGTGCCGCATCTGCGCTAATATCTCTACCGATATGAAACGCTTCCGTGTCAAATTCAAACCTGCCGTTGCGACACTGCTTGTCTGCGCGTCGATCTGCGCGCCCGCCATGGCGCAACAGGACGCGCGTTCCGATCTGCTGAGCGAGCTGCGCGAGGCCGGCCCCGAGGAAAGCGCGCGGCTCGTCGAACGTATCCGCAACGAATGGTCCAGGTCCGGCTCGGCCGCGATGGATCTGCTGCTGCGGCGCGGCCGTGACGCGATCGAGGCGGGCGATCTGGACAAGGCGATCGAGCATCTCACCGCGCTGACCGACCATGCCCCCGGGTTCGCCGAGGGCTGGGCCACCCGCGCCATGGCCTTCTACCGGCAGGAGGAGTTCGGCCTGGCGCTGGCGGATCTGGAGCAGGCGCTGGCGCTCAACCCCGATCACTTCGCCGCGATCCAGGGGCTCGGCGCCATCATGGAGCGGCTGGAACAACCCGATCTGGCCTGGGATGCCTACGAGAAGGTGCTTGCGCTTCATCCGCATCACCCCCAAGTGCTGTCCGCGATGGAACGGCTGGAACGCGAGGTCAGGGGCCGCGATCTCTGACGCTCTCTGACACCGGGGGCAGACATGACACGCCAGGGCAGGACCGTCGCGGTCCTGGGGCCCACCAACACGGGCAAGACGCATTATGCGATCGAGCGGATGCTCGGCTATCGCACCGGCGTGATCGGGCTGCCGCTGCGCCTGCTCGCGCGCGAGGTCTATGATCGCATCGTCGCGGTGCGCGGGCCCTCGGTCGTGGCGCTGGTCACCGGCGAAGAGCGGATCGTGCCGCCGCGCACGCAATACTGGGTCTGCACCGTCGAGGCGATGCCCGAGGGCATCGGCGCCGATTTCGTCGCGGTGGACGAGATCCAGCTTTGCGCCGATCCCGAACGCGGCCATGTCTTCACCGACCGGCTGATGCGGATGCGCGGGCTGCACGAAACGCTGTTCCTGGGCGCCGACACGATGCGCGGGCCGATCCAGGCATTGGTGCCGGGCGTGGAGTTCATGCGCCGCGAGCGGATGAGCCAGCTCTCCTATACCGGGTCGAAGAAGATCAGCCGGATGCGCCCGCGCAGCGCGATCGTCGGGTTTTCCGTCGAGAACGTCTATGCCATCGCGGAGCTGATCCGCCGCCAGAAGGGCGGCGCGGCCGTGGTGATGGGGGCGCTGTCGCCCCGCACCCGCAATGCGCAGGTGGCGCTCTACCAGAATGGCGACGTGGATTACCTCGTGGCCACCGATGCCATCGGGATGGGCCTCAATCTCGATATCGATCACGTCGCGTTTTCGGGCCTGTCCAAGTTCGACGGTCGTCGCACCCGCCCGCTGGCGCCGAACGAGCTGGCCCAGATCGCCGGCCGCGCCGGCCGCGGCATGAGCGACGGCACCTTCGGCGTCACCGGCGAGGCCCCTCCGCTGGAGGATGAGACGGTGCAGGCGATCTGCGATCACCGCTTCACCCCTGTGCGCAAGCTGCAATGGCGCAACAGCGCACTGAATTTCGCCAGTATCGACGCGCTGATCTCCGCGCTGGAGCAGGGGCCGGAGGACCAGATCCTTGTCAAGGCCCGCGAGGCCGACGACCTGCGCGCCCTGCGCAGCCTGGGCCAGGTGGCCGAGGTGCAGGCACGGGCCTCCGATCTCGCCTCGGTCAGGCTGCTCTGGGATGTCTGCCGCGTGCCGGATTTCCGCGGCATCAGCCATGCCGAACATGCCAGCCTGCTGGAGGCGATCTACCGCCATCTGCACGAGCGCGGCCGGGTGCCCGATGACTGGATGGCCCGCCAGGTCGACCGGATCGACCGCATCGAGGGGGATATCGACACCCTGTCCAAACGGCTGGCCTTCATCCGCACCTGGACTTATGTCGCACAGCGTTCCGGCTGGGTGGCTGATGAAAGCCATTGGCGCGAAGCGACTCGCGCTGTAGAAGATCGCCTGTCGGACGCGCTCCACGAGCGTCTGACGCAGCGTTTCGTGGACCGGCGCACCTCCGTGCTGTTGCGGCGGCTCAAGCAGAAGGAGGCCCTGTTGGCCGAGGTGAACGACAAGGGTGAAGTGACGGTCGAGGGAGAATTCGTCGGCCGTCTTGAAGGGTTCCGTTTCCGCCGCGACGAGGGCGCGACCGGGCAGGAGGCCAGGACACTGGCCGCGGCCAGCCTGCAGGCGCTGGCGCCGCATTTCCATCTCAAGGCGGATCGGTTCTACAACGCGCCGGACACCGAGATCGATTTCACCGAGCAAGGCGGGCTCATGTGGGGCGAACAGGCGGTGGGTCGGCTGGTGGCGGGCGACGACCCGATGCGCCCGCGGGTAAAGCCGTTCGTCGATGACGAGGCCGGGCCCGAGGTGTTCCAGAAGGTCGAGCGCCGCCTGCAGCATTTCATCGATCGCAAGATCGCCGCGCTTTTCGAGCCGCTGATCGCGATGAGCCGCGACGAGGCCCTGACGGGCCTGGCCCGCGGTTTCGCCTTCCGCCTGGTCGAGGCGATGGGCATTCTGCCGCGCGCGCAGGTCGCCGCCGAGGTCAAGGAGCTGGACCAGGACGCCCGCGCCGCGCTGCGCAAGCATGGTGTCCGATTCGGTCAGTTCACCGTGTTCATGCCGGCCTTGCTGAAACCCGCGCCCACCCGGCTGCGCCTTGTGCTGTGGGGCCTGTCGCAGGGGCTCGACACCTTTCCCGAAGCGCCGCCGCCCGGGCTGGTCACCGTGCCCCTGGATCGCAGCGCGCCGCGCGGTTACGACACGATGGCAGGCTATCGCAATGCCGGGGAACGGGCGATCCGTATCGACATGCTGGAACGCCTGGCCGACATGCTGCGCGGCGAGGACAGCCGGGGCGGTTTCGAGGCCAAGCCGGACATGCTGTCGATCACCGGCATGACGCTGGAGCAGTTCGCGGACCTCATGGGCGGGCTGGGCTACAAGGCCGAGCGGGGCGATCGGCCCAAGGCCCGGCCGGCGGCCGCCGAGGCCGCTGAGGCCGCGCCTGTCCCGGACGGGGCTGACCAGCCCGCGCCGGACGCACAAGCCGCCGCAGAGACCGCCCCGCAGGCGCCGCAGGCCACCGAGGGCGCCGGGACACCGGAGGCGACCGGGCCTGAACCGGACGCGACCGGGCCCGCACCGGCCCCTGAACCGGCCGCGAACGCGGACTCCCCGGAGATCCCGCAGACCCCGCCGGCCGAGGCCGCCCCCGTCGCCCCCGAGGGCGCGGCGCCGGCGCCTTCGGCGCCGCAGCCTGCGGGCGACGACGTCGAGACCGAGCTGTTCTATACCTTCACCTGGGCCGGCCGTGCCGGCCGCCAGGGTCCGCGCGCCGGCCAGCAGAAGCAAGGCCAGGGCGGCCGCGGCAAACCCCAGGGCCAGGGGCAGGGCAAAGGGCAGGGCAAGCCGAAGGCCAAGGGCGGCAAGCCCGGCAGTGGCAAGCCCCGCCGCGAGGAAGGCCCGCGACAGTTCTCGTCCGGCCCTTCGCGGAAGGACCGGATCGACCCGGACAATCCCTTCGCCGCCGCCCTGATGGGCCTGAAGGACAAGAGCTGACCCTTGGCCGACAGCCCGGCCCGGCTCCGTCTGGACAAGTGGTTGTGGCAGGCGCGATTCTTCAAGACGCGCAGCCTTGCGGCGCGTCAGGTCTCGGAGGGGCGGTGCCGCGTCAACGGCACCCGCGTCACCAAGCCTGCCCATGCCGTGGGGCCCGGTGACGTGCTGACCTTCGCGCAGGCGCGCGAGGTGCGGGTGATCCGGGTGGTCGCGCTGGGCGTGCGGCGCGGCCCGGCCGAGGAGGCCCGCGCGCTCTATCACGATCTCGATCCGCCCCAGCCGCGCGGCCCCGCGGAGCCGGGCACGCCTCACCCCGAAGAGGGCGGCCGGCCCACCAAGAAGGAACGTCGCGCGCTGGACCGCATCCGCGACAGAGGGGCGCTTGATTGATCCTGCCGGCTGGATTAGGTCCTGCCTGACTGTAACGAGCCGGACCGCGCCATGACCTATGTCGTCACCGACAACTGCATCGCCTGCAAATACACCGACTGTGTCGAGGTGTGCCCCGTGGATTGCTTCTACGAGGGCGAGAACATGCTTGTGATCCATCCCGACGAATGCATCGATTGCGGTGTCTGCGAGCCGGAATGCCCTGCCGACGCGATCCGCCCGGATACCGAGCCGGACATGGATCAATGGGTCGAGTTCAACCGCAAGTATTCCGAGATGTGGCCGGTCATCATCACCAAGAAGGACCCGCTGCCCGAGGCCGATGACCGCGACGGCGAGACCGGAAAGCTGGACAAGTACTTTTCAGAGTCGCCCGGCGAGGGCGGTTGAATCCGCGCCGATTCGCCGTCACTGTGCCCCTGGCTGCCGATTCTTGCGTGCAAGGCGCCCGCCAAGCCCCTGTAAACAAGGGGCCTTTCTCGTGTTGTCCTGCGTGGCACTGGAAATCGCCTGCGTGATTTGCTATATTCCCGTTACAAATGTTGCGCGTGTCTTGCCGGCCGGTATCGTCTGCTGCCGGCGGCCTGTTTCATATCGCTGCTAGTCGGGACCGGGAATAGATCATATCCCCGCCCGTTTTCTTGTCGCCTGAGCATGGGCGGCACACGAGGAAGGACCGTATGAGCAAATCCAGGAAATCCGAGTTCCGTCCGAACGATTACGTTGTGTATCCGGCACATGGGGTGGGGCAGATCGTCTCGATCGAGGAGCAGGAAATCGCCGGCATCAAGCTGGAGCTTTTCGTGATCTCCTTCGAGAAGGACAAGATGACGCTGCGGGTTCCCACCAACAAGGCGACGGAAATCGGGATGCGCTCGCTTTCCACGCCCGATGTCGTGTCCAAGGCCATGACCACGCTGAAGGGCAAGGCCAAGGTCAAGAAGGCCATGTGGTCGCGCCGGGCGCAGGAATACGAACAGAAGATCAATTCCGGCGACCTGATCGCCATCGCCGAGGTGGTGCGGGATCTGCACCGCGCCGACGATCAGCGCGAGCAGAGCTATTCCGAGCGCCAGCTCTACGAGGCCGCGCTGGAGCGGCTCACCCGCGAGGTCGCCGCCGTGTCGGGCAGCGACGAGGTCTCGGCTGCCCGGCAGGTGGACGAGGTTCTGGTGTCCCGCGCGGCCTGACGCCGCCGACCGTCCGAGTCCAGCAACCATCCGATGCCAGGGCCGCGGTCCCCGTCCAGGGGCCGCGGCCTTTCCCGTTCTTGCCGCCGCCGCAGCGGCTGGCGGCGGGGCGCGGGCCCCGTCGCAGGCTCAGCCGATCTCGGCCAGCCGTGCCAGCGCGGCCTCGATCCGGCCGGCCTCGTCCTGCTTGGCGGCCAGCGCCTCGCGGGTTTCCTCGACGACGTCCTCCGGGGCGCTCTCGATGAATTTGGGATTGTCCAGCCGCCCGCGCAGCCCGCCCAGTTCCTTGCCCAGCTTGCCCAGCACCTTTTCCAGCCGGGCCTTTTCGGCGCCCACGTCGATGATGTCGGCCATGGGCAGGCCCAGGCTGCTGCCCTCCACGGCCACCGTGATGGTGCCTTTCGGGAAACGCGCCACCTCCGCAAGGCTCTCGATTCGCGCCAGCCGCCGGATCAGCGCCTCGTTGCGCGCCCAGGCCTCGCGGCCGGCCGCGTCGAGTTCGGTGGCCAGCATCGGCACGTAGAGCCCCGCCGGAACATGCATCTGCGCCCGTGCGCTGCGCACCTCCTCGATCAGGCCGATCACCCAGCACATCTCGCGATCGGCCGCGGGATCGGCCAGCTCTGCTGCGGTGTAGCCGGGCCAGTCCGCATGCACGAGCATCTTCTGCCGCTCCGCCAACATGCCCCAGAGTTCCTCGGTGACGAAAGGCATGATCGGGTGCAGCAGGATCAGGCACTGGTCGATCACCCAGCCCATCACCTTCTGCGTCTCCGCGCGCAGAACCGCGTCCTCGCCCTGCAGCAGCGGCTTGGAGAATTCCACGTACCAGTCGCAGACCTTGCCCCAGACGAAGGCATAGAGCGCGTTCGCCGCATCGTTGAAGCGGAAGGACTCCAGCGCCGTATCCACCTCCTCGCGCACCCGCGCGGTTTCGCCGAGAATCCAGCGGTTCACCGTGGCGGTGGCGGGCGGCACGCCGCCATCGCTGCCCACCGCGCCGTTCATCTCGGCAAAGCGCGCGGCGTTCCACAGCTTGGTGCCGAAATTGCGGTAGCCCGCGATCCGGTCCTTCGACAGCCGCAGGTCGCGCCCCATGGCCGCCATCGCGGTCAGGGTGAAGCGGACCGCGTCGGCGCCGTATTCCTCGATCAGCTCCAGCGGATCCAGCACGTTGCCCAGGGACTTGGACATCTTCTTGCCCTTCTCGTCGCGGACCAGGGCATGGACATAGACGGTCGAGAACGGCTTCTGCCCCACCACGGCGTATTGCATCATCATCATCCGGGCGACCCAGAAGAAGATGATGTCGAAGCCGGTGATCAGAACGTCGGTGGGGAAATAGCGGCGCAGCTCGTCGGTCTCCTCGGGCCAGCCCAGCGTTCCGATCGGCCAGAGGCCGGAAGAGAACCAGGTGTCGAGCACGTCCGGGTCGCGGGTCAGCCCGGTCGGCGCACCGTAATGCGCCTCGGCTGCCTGGGCGGCCTCCTCCGGGGTCGCGGCGCAGAACTGCGCCCCGTCCGGGCCGTACCAGACCGGGATCTGATGCCCCCACCACAGCTGCCGCGAGATGCACCATGGCTCGATATTCTCCAGCCAGTGGAAATAGACCTTGCGATCGCCCTCGGGCAGGATCCGCGTCTCGCCCGAACGCACCGCCTCCAGCGCGGGGCCCACGATCTTTTCGGCATCCACGAACCACTGGTCCGTCAGATAGGGTTCGATCGCCACCTTGGAACGGTCGCCATGCGGCACCATGTGCCGGTCGGCGTCGATCCCGTCGAGCCACCCCTCCTCCTCGGCGATGCGCACCAGCCAGTCGCGCGCCTCGTAGCGGTCCAGCCCGTCCAGCGCCTCGACCACGCGCGCCACGCCGTCCGCGTCGCAGCCCGCGGCGAATGCGGCATTGCCGCGCAGCCAAAGCCCGGCTTGCGGGTTCATCACGTTGATCGCCGGCAGCCCGGTGCGGCTTCCCACCGCCCAGTCGTTGAAATCATGCGCGGGCGTCATCTTGACCGCTCCGGTGCCCTTCTCGGGATCGGCATACTCGTCGGCCACGATACGCAGCCGCCGCCCCACCAGCGGCAGGATCGCCTCCTTGCCCACCAGATGCGCATAGCGCCGGTCCTCGGGATGCACCGCGATGCCGGTATCGCCCAGCATCGTCTCGGGCCGGGTGGTGGCCACGGTCAGGTAATCGCGCGTCTCGGTGGCGGTGACATTGCCCTCCTCGTCGAACTCGGTGGGGTGCTCGTAGGTCTCGCCATCCGCCAGCCGGTAGCGCAGCCGCCACATGTGGCCGTCGACCTCGACCTGCTCCACCTCCAGGTCGGAGATCGCGGTCTCGAAATGCGGGTCCCAGTTCACCAGACGCTTGCCGCGATAGATGTAGCCCTTGTGGTACATGTCCACGAAGACGCGCATCACCGCGTGGTGGAAATCCGGGCTGTTCTCGTGGCCGGTGCGCGGGTCGCCCGGCGCGCCGGCCATGGTGAAGGCGTTGCGCGACCAGTCGCAGGAGGCGCCCAGCCGCTTGAGCTGGTTGACGATCGTGCCGCCCGATTGCGCCTTCCACTCCCAGACCTTGGCGATGAAATCCTCCCGGCTGAAATCGGTACGCCGCTTGCCCTGCCGGGCCAGTTCACGCTCCACCACCATCTGGGTCGCGATGCCGGCATGATCCTGTCCGGGCTGCCACAGCGTGTCGAAGCCGCGCATCCGGTGCCAGCGGATCAGGATGTCCTGCAACGTGTTGTTGAAGGCGTGCCCCATATGCAGGCTGCCCGTGACGTTGGGCGGCGGGATCATGATGCAGAAGCTCTCCTCGCGCGAGGCATTGGCCCCGGCGGCGAAGGCGCCCGCCGCGTCCCAGGCCTCACTGATCCGGCGTTCGGCCTCGGCGGCATCGAAAGTCTTTTCCAGCGGCATCTCTCACCCCTTCCGGTTTGCGCCTTGCAATAGCGAAGCGCGCGCCGAAGGGGAAGCCGCAGCGCTCCTGAATCCGCCGCCCGGCCCCCTTGGCCGCCCCCTTCTTCTTGGAAAAAATATCCCCGCCGGAGGCGTATGCTTCCGCATCGCAGCGTCCCACGGGAGCACAGCCGGCTCTAATCCTGGTTTAATGTCAGCCGGTCACAGGGTCTCACGGCCGCTCGGGCGTGTCCGGCGCTTTTCGCGAGTTCGGATCATGACGCGCGATGTCACGCCCCTTCGCGAGGACGTGCGGGGTCGACGCGATCAGGCCCCCTCCGCCTGCGCGGCGCGCCCCTCGGGCGTCCATTGAAGCCGTGTCGCGCGGACAGGATCGGCGGCCCGGATCGCGCTGATCTGCAGCGCCCGTTCGGAGCCGAGCCCGCGGCTGCTGGTGGCGCTGCCGTAATGCTGCTGGGTGCGAGCGCTCAGGTGCCCGAGCGCGGCGGCGATCTCGGCCTCGGTGAAGGCGCCGCAGGCCTTCATG
>JBKHDP010000090.1:0-11732 GCA_046541255.1 Paracoccaceae bacterium
CAACTACAAGTCCGACCAGGTGCATGTGCCCGCGCTTCTGGACCGGCTGGGGCAGTGATGGCAGGCAATATCCTCTTCGATCCGATGGTGCCGTACTGGCTGCTGGCGGTGGCGCTGGCGCTGGTGCTGGGGGGCGCGGCGCTCGCGCTCTGGCGCGGTCTTTCGGGCTGGGCCCTGCGCGCGCTGGCCGGGCTGGTGCTGATCGCGGCGCTGGCGCAGCCGACCTGGCAGCAGGAGGATCGCGCGCCGCTGTCGGATATCGTATTGCTGCTGGAGGACCGCACCGCCTCGCAGCGCCTTGCCGACCGCGCCGGCGTGACCGAGGCGGCCGCAGACGAGCTTGCCGCCCGGATCGAAGCACGGCCCAACACCGAGCTGCGCCGTATCGAGGTGGAGGACGGCGAGGGCGACGCGGGAACGCTGCTGATGACCGCGCTGGGCGACGCGCTGGCAAAGGAACCGCGCGCCCGGGTGGCCGGGATGCTGCTGCTGTCCGATGGACGGCTGCACGATCTGGAACGCGCGCCCGACCTGCCCGCGCCGCTGCACCTGTTGATGACTGGCCGCGAGGACGATTGGGACCGCCGGTTGATCGTGAAGAATGCCCCGGCCTTCGCGATCCTGGACGAGGAAATCACCCTGACGCTGCGGATCGAGGACGAGGGCGCCGCGCCCGAAGGGGCAGAGCGCGCCCCGCTGGAGATCTCTGTGGATGGGGCCGAGCCGCAGAGATTCGACGTGGCGATCGGCCGCGACGTGGAGGTGCCGATCACCCTGACCCATGGCGGGCGCAACGTGATCCGCTTTTCCGTGCCCGAGGCCGAGGGCGAGCTGACCGATCGCAACAATTCCTCGGTGGTTCAGATCAACGGCGTGCGGGATCGGTTGCGGGTTCTGCTGGTCTCGGGCGAGCCGCATCCCGGCACCCGGACCTGGCGCAACCTGCTGAAATCCGACAGCGCGGTGGATCTGGTGCATTTCACCATTCTGCGCCCGCCCGACAAGCAGGATGGCGTTCCGGTCTCGGAACTCTCGCTGATCGCCTTTCCCACCCGCGAGCTGTTCCTGGAAAAGGTCGGTGATTTCGATCTCATCATCTTCGACCGCTACAAGCGACGCGGCATCCTGCCGTCGATCTATCTCGACAACGTGGCGAATTACGTGCGCGAGGGTGGTGCGGTGCTGGTGGCCGCGGGACCGGATTTCGCAAGTGCCGACAGCCTCTATCGCTCGCCGCTCTCGCGGGTGCTGCCCGCCGCCCCCACCGCCCGCGTGGTGGAGGAGGGCTACCATCCCGCGGTCACCGACCTGGGCGCGCGCCACCCTGTCACCGCCGGCCTGCCGGATGCGGATTGGGGACGCTGGCTGCGGCAGATCGAGGTCACGCCCGAGCGGGGCGACGTGGTGATGCGCGGCGCCGAGGACCGCCCGCTGCTTGTGCTGGACCGGGTGGAGGAGGGGCGGATCGCGCTGCTGGCTTCGGATCACGCCTGGCTGTGGAACCGGGGATTCGAGGGCGGCGGCCCGCAACTGGAATTGCTGCGGCGTCTGGCGCACTGGATGATGAAGGAGCCGGAACTCGAAGAGGAGGCGCTGACCGCCCAGGCCACCGGCCGGACCATGCGGATCCTGCGCCGTACGCTGGAGGACAGGGTGGACCCCGTGACCATCACCACCCCGTCCGGCGAGACGGTCGAACTGGAGCTGGAAGAGGTGGCTCCGGGCCGCTTCGAGGCGCTCTATGACGGGCCCGAGATCGGGCTCTACCGGCTGGAACAGGGCGAGCGGACGGCGGTGATCGGCCTTGGCCCTGCGGCACCGCGCGAGTTCGAGCAGACCATTGCCAGCGCCGAGGCTCTGGCACCGTTGATCGACAGTACGAATGGCGGCGTGCAGCGGCTGGAAGAGGGTGTGCCGGCGTTGCGCGAGGTACGCGAGGGCCGTCCGGCATCGGGCCGCGGCTGGATCGGGATCACCCCGCGCCAGGCCTACGAAACGCTGGATGTGCGCCAGATGCCTCTGCTGCCGGCCTGGCTGGTGCTGCTGCTGGCCTCGGCGCTGATCCTGGGCGCCTGGCTGCGCGAGGGCCGGCGCTAACCGGCCCGGCGCCCCGAGGGTTGCGGCATGTCGAATTTTCGGCCGCCCGCATCTTGGCGGGCAGATCCGGCCGGTTGCCCACGCTCAGATGCGCGTGTCGGAGCGATCGTCGGGACGTAGCAGCATGGCGCGCGATTTGGACGCGAACTCGCGCCGCCACAGCACCACCAGCGTTATCAGCGCCGCCCCGATCAGCGCCCAGGCGCCCAGCAGCCAGGCCCCCGAGGCCAGCGCGAAATAGAGCGAGCGCAGCCCCCGATTGTAGCTGCGCGCCGCGGTGATGTTCAGCTCTGCCGCCTTGGCGGCGCGGGGCAGGGCCATCGGGTCGTCCGGGTCGTTCGGCACCGCCGCCATCAGCACCGAGCAATAGCCGAAGAGCCGGTTCGACCAGACGAATTTCAGGAAGCCGTCGATCAGCAGCACCAGCAGCGCCAGAAGCTTGATCTCCAGGACGATGCGCGGGTCGGTTTCCAGCGTCAGCTCCGTCGCCACGCCCGACAGCCGCTCGACATTGCCCAGTGTCGCCAGCACGCCGCCCACCGCGATCACCGCGGTCGAGGCGAAGAAGGCGGTGCTCTGGCGCAGGGAGGACACGATCTGCGCGTCGAAGATGCGCGGCTCGCGGGCCACCATCTGCCGCATCCATTCGCGCCGGTAATCCGCCATCAGCACCGAGACCGAGGGCCGCCAGCCCGGCCCGGTACGTTCGATACGCCAGCCGATGCCCAGCCAGGCCGCCACCAGAAGGGCGAGAGCCGTCGCGTCCAGCGGCGTGAAGAGGGTCAGGTGTTGGGCCCAGTCGATCATGGCCGCGAGGATAGGCCGGAACCGCCGGGCTTGCCATCCGGGGAAATTGGTTATATTTTCTTACCAGTCATGCGGGCGCCGAACGGCCCGCGCCCGACCCGCTGCCCCGGAAGGAGCCCGCCCATGGAGATGCCCGCCCCCGATCCCGCGATCCTGGCGCTGAAGTCCCGGCTGGTGGCGCGCCTGTCCGAGGTGCTTCCCCTGGATGCCGTGATTCACGCGGAAAGCGAGACCCGCGCCTATGAATGCGATGCGCTGACGGCCTATCGCTGCCCGCCGCTCGCGGTGGTGCTGCCCTCCTCCACGGAGGAGGTGTCGGACGTCCTGCGCATCTGCCACGAGATGGGCGTGCCGGTGGTGCCGCGCGGCTCGGGCACCTCGCTGGCCGGCGGCGCCTTGCCGACCGCCGATTCGGTGATCCTGGGCGTGGCGCGCATGGCCGAGATACTCGAGACGGATTACGAGAACCGTTTCATCCGGGTGCAGACCGGCCGGACCAATCTGAGCGTTACCGGGGCGGTGCAGGAAGCGGGCTTCTTCTACGCGCCGGACCCGTCCAGCCAGCTTGCCTGCGCCATCGCGGGCAATATCGCGATGAACTCGGGCGGGGCGCATTGCCTGAAATACGGGGTGACCACCAACAACCTGATGGGCGTGACCCTGGTGCAGATGGATGGCACCGTGGTCGAGCTGGGCGGCGCCCATCTGGATTCGGGCGGGCTGGACCTGCTGGGGCTGATCTGCGGCTCGGAGGGCCAGCTCGGTGTGGTCACCGAGGCCACGCTGCGCATCCTGCGCCAGCCCGAGGGCGCCCGGCCGGTGCTGATGGGCTTCGAGTCCAGCGAGGTGGCGGGGGCCTGCGTCTCGGACATCATCAAGGCGGGGCTGCTGCCGGTGGCGATCGAGTTCATGGACCGGCCCTGCATCGAGGCCACCGAGGCCTTCGCCAAGGCGGGCTATCCGATATGCGAGGCGCTGCTGATCGTCGAGGTCGAGGGCTCGGAGGCCGAGATCGACCACCAGCTGGGCCTGATCAAGGAGATCGCCCGCCGCCACCACCCGGTCGAGCTGCGCGAGGCGCAGGATGCCGACGAGGCCGGCCGGATCTGGCTGGGCCGCAAGTCCGCCTTCGGCGCCATGGGCCAGATCAACGACTACATGTGCCTCGACGGCACGATCCCGGTGTCATCCCTTCCCTTCGTGCTGCGCCGCATCGGCGAGATGTCGGCGGAGTTCGGGCTGGAGGTGGCCAACGTGTTTCACGCGGGCGACGGCAACATGCACCCGCTGATCCTGTTCGACGCCAACAGGCCCGGCGACCTGGAGCGCTGCGAGGCTTTCGGCGCGGAGATCCTGAAGCTTTGCGTGGAGGTGGGCGGCTGCCTGACCGGCGAGCATGGCGTGGGGATCGAGAAGCGCGACCTGATGGGCGTGCAATACGCCCCCGCCGACCTGGAGGCGCAGATGGCGGTGAAGGACGTGTTCGACCCGGGCTGGCTGCTGAACCCGGCCAAGGTGTTCCCGCTGGCGGCCTCCGAGGCCCGCCGCGCGGCGCGGCCGGTGGCCGAACAGGGGGCTGTCCGCCCCCTCTGACGCCTGCGGCGTCATTCACCCCCGAGGATATTTTTTCCAAGAAGAAGAGACCGGATGAGACCAGCAGACGAGGCCGAACTGGCCGAGGCGGTGGCCGGGGCGACCGGGCCGCTGAAGGTGATCGGGGGCGGCACGCGGCCCGTCGGCGCGCCGGTGACGGGCGAGGCGCTGTCGGTGGCCGCGATCAAGGGGGTGGAGCTCTACGAGCCGGGGGCGCTGACGCTGGTGGTGCGCGCGGGCACGCCGCTGGAGGAGGTCGCGCGCGTGCTGGCCGCCGAGGGGCAGCGCCTGGCCTTCGAGCCGATGGACCATCGCGGGCTTTTGGGGACCCGGGGCTCGCCCACGATCGGTGGCGCGGTGGCCGCGAATGCCAGCGGGCCGCGGCGGATCAGCGTGGGCGCCTGCCGGGACTTCATGCTGGGTGTGCGTTTCGTCGATGGGCGCGGCGAGGTGGTGAAGAATGGCGGCCGGGTGATGAAGAACGTCACCGGCTATGATCTCGTGAAGCTGTTGACCGGCAGCCGGGGCACGCTGGGAGTGCTGACCGAGGTCAGCCTGAAGGTACTGCCCGTGCCGGAAAGCGCCGGGATGCTGGTGCTGCAGGGGCTGGACAGCGCGAGGGCGGTGGCGGCGATGGCGCGGGCGCTGGGCTCGCCTTTCGAGGCCACCGGGGCGGCGCATGATCCGGGCGCGGGGCGCACGCTGATCCGGGTGGAGGGCTTCGAGACCCAGGTGGCCTACCGGCTGGAGCGGCTGGCGGAGCTGTTGGCGGGCTTCGGCGAGGCCGGACGGGAGAGCGATCCGGCGCGGGTGGAGGCGGCCTGGGCCGCGATCCGTGACGTGGCGCCGTTTCACGGATTGCCCGGAGATGTCTGGCGGATCTCCTGCAAGCCCTCGGACGCGCCGGGGCTGGCCGCCCGGCTGGAGGCGGAGGGGCTCTTGTTCGACTGGGGCGGCGGGCTGATCTGGGCGCGCCTGCCCGCGGGCACCGATGCGCGCGCGCGGCTGGGCGCTTTCGATGGCCATGCCACGCTGGTCCGTGCGTCCGAGGCCACGCGCGCGAGCTTGCCGGTCTTCCCGCCAGAACCCGCGCCGCTGGCGGCGTTGAGCCGCGGCCTGCGCGCGCGGTTCGATCCGCGCGGCATCCTCAACCCCGGGCTGATGGGATAGCGACATGCAGACCAATTTCACGCCGGAGCAACTGGCCGACCCGCAGATCGCGCGCGCCAACGAGGTGCTGCGGGCCTGCGTCCATTGCGGGTTCTGCACCGCCACATGTCCCACCTACCAGGTGCTGGGCGACGAGCTCGACAGCCCGCGCGGGCGGATCTACCTGATCAAGGACATGCTGGAGAATGCGCGGGTGCCGGACGAAAGGACCGTCACCCATATCGATCGCTGCCTGTCCTGCCTGGCCTGCATGACAACCTGCCCCTCGGGGGTGCATTACATGCACCTGGTGGACCATGCGCGGGACTATATCGAGAAACATTACGACCGGCCCTGGCACGACCGCGCGCTGCGCTGGGTGCTGGCGCGCATCCTGCCGCATCCCGGGCGGTTCCGCGTGGCGCTGCTGGCGGCGAAGCTCGGCCGGCCCTTCGCGCGGCTGATGCCGGATCCGCGGTTGCGCGCCATGCTGGACATGGCGCCGCGCCGCATTCCGCCGGTCAGCCGCAACGATGACCCGCAGGTCTTTGCGGCGCAGGGGCCGCGGCGCAAGCGGGTCGCGCTGTTGACCGGCTGCGCGCAGAAGGCGCTCAACACCGATATCAACGACGCCACGATCCGGCTGCTGACGCGGCTGGGCTGCGAGGTGGTGGTGGCCGAGGGCGCGGGCTGCTGCGGGGCGCTGACCCATCACATGGGCAAGGTGGAGGAGGGCCATGCCAGCGCCGCCCGCAACATCCGCGCCTGGTGCCGCGAGATCGACGGCGCGGGGCTGGATGCCATCGTCATCAACACCTCGGGCTGCGGCACGACGGTCAAGGATTATGGTCACATGTTCCGCAACGACGCGCTGGCCGAAGATGCGACTCGCGTGTCGGAGCGCGCGATGGATGTGAGCGAGTTGGTCAAGACACTGGAGATTCCCGAGGGCACGGACCGGGGCCTGACCGTGGCCTATCACGCGGCCTGTTCGTTGCAGCATGGCCAGCAGATCAAGGCCGCGCCCAAGGATCTGCTGAAACATGCGGGCTTCGCCGTGGTGGAGCCGGCCGACAGCCATCTGTGCTGCGGGTCGGCCGGCACCTACAACCTGATGCAGCCGGCGATTTCGGCGCAGCTGAAGGAACGCAAGGTCCGCACGCTGGAAGCGAGGGCGCCCGACGTGATCGCGGCGGGAAATATCGGCTGCATGATGCAGATCGGTTCTGGAACCGGCGTGCCCGTGGTGCATACCGTGGAGTTGCTGGACTGGGCGACCGGCGGGCCGAAACCGCGCGCGCTGACGGAGGGATGACGGAAACACGCCGTTTCCCCGGGGCGCGCGCGGGATGCCGCAATTTCGCCAAAACTCGCCTCTAACCGGGGCATGTCCCGACAGGAGATTCCATGCTGCGAGCCATCCTAGCCCTGGCGCTGACCGTCCTGAGCCCCGCTTCGCTTCTGGCAGAGGATGTCCGGCTGACCCGGCTCGATACCGGCGAATCGGGCCGCGGCTGGGAGGCGGTGGGCCGGCTCGATCTTGGCGGCCGCGGTTTCTGCACCGGGGCGCTCATCGCGCCGGACCAGGTATTGACGGCGGCCCATTGTCTTTACGACAAGGCCAGCGGCAAACGGATCGACCCAAGCAGCATCGAGTTCCTGGCCGGCTGGCGCAACGGCCGGGCCGAGGCCTATCGGCAGGTGCGGCAGGCCGTGCTGCATCCGGACTACCGCTACGAGGATGCCGCCTCGCCCGAGCGGATGCGCAACGATATCGCGCTGCTTCACCTGACCCAGCCGATCCGCAACACCTCGGTCGTGCCGTTCCGCACCGGGCATGACCCGGAGGCGCAGGCGCGGGTCGGCGTGGTGTCCTATGCGCGCGACCGGGCCGAGGCGCCTTCGCTGCAGGAGGTCTGCGAGGTCCAGGCGCGGCGCCGCGGCGTGCTGGTGATGGATTGCGCGGTCGATTTCGGCGCTTCCGGCGCGCCGGTCTTCAGCTTCGGGGCGGACGGGCCGCGCATCGTCTCGGTGGTCTCGGGAATGGCCGAGATGGAGGGGCGGCCGGTCTCGCTCGGGACTGCGCTGGAGGCGCCGGTGGCGCTGCTGCAGGGCATGCTGACGGCCAGGCGGACCCGCATGTCGGGCGGTGACGCGCTGCGCCGCGTGCCGGCAGACGGCACGCCGCGCGACATCGGCGCCAAGTTCATCCGGCCATGAGCGGGTGGCGCCGTCATGTGGTGGCGGTGCTGCTGGCGCTGCTCCCCGTGCCGGGGGTCACGCAGGGGCTGGTCCCGATACAGGACCGCGGCGATCTGCTGGGATGGGAGGCCGTGGGCCGTGTCGATCTGGGCGACGGCTTCTGCACCGGCGTGCTGATCGCCGCGGACCTTGTGCTGACCGCCGCGCATTGCGTCTTCGATCGGGGAACCGGCAGCGCCATCCCGCCCGGGGCCATCACGTTCCGCGCGGGCTACATGAATGGCAGCGCGATCGCCGAGCGTGGCGTCGATCGCATCGTGACGCATCCCGGCTTCGTGCCCCGGCAGGACGGGCTGATCGGCGGCGACATGATCCGCCATGACGTGGCTCTGCTACGGCTGGACCGGCCGATTTCCGCCAGCGAGGCCGATCCGTTCCGCATCCATGTGGATCCGCGCCCGGGCGAAAGCGTCAGCGTCGTGTCCTACGGGCGCGGACGGGCAGAAACGCTTGCCTGGGAACGGAACTGCAAGATTCTGGGTGAGATGCCCGGCCTGATGGCCTTCGATTGCCACGTCACCTTCGGCTCGTCCGGCGCGCCGGTCTTCGTGCGTTACGGCACCCGGTCGCGCATCCTGTCGCTGGTCTCTTCCATGCAGGACGGGGCGGGCCCGCGCTCCTTCGGGATGCATCTGCCCGAAGCCGTGGCCACGCTGAAGGCGCAACTGCGCGCGGACGGCGCGCCGGCCTTGCGCGCCGGGACCGGCGCGCGGCGCGTCACCGTGGGCGGCGGGCGCGACGGCACCGGCGCCAGGTTCGTCCGCCCCTGAGCCGGGCCGGTGCGGGGTCTTGAAACCGCCCTGCGGAATTCCCAGATCCCCCGCGACCGGGCGCCGCTGACGGGCCCGGCCATGACTGCAACGGCCTGTCCCGAGGGGAAGGCCTCAACCTGCGTTATCGCTCTGTGGAGGATGACAATGCGCACATTCGATCTTGCCCCGCTTTACCGGGCCACCGTGGGATTCGACCGCGTGGCCGACCTGATGGACCGGGTTCTCGCCAGTGACGTGGCCCAGTCCACCTATCCCCCCTACAATATCGAGAAGACCGACCAGAACAGCTACCGGATCTCGATTGCCGTCGCCGGATTCTCGGCCGACGACCTTTCGGTCGAAGTGAAGGAGAACGCTCTGGTGGTGACAGGCCGCAAGGCCGAGGCCGAGGACGACCGCACCTATCTGCATCGCGGCATCGCCACCCGTGCCTTCGAGCGCCGCTTCCACCTGGCCGACCATGTCCGGGTGACCGGTGCGAGCCATCAGGACGGGATGCTGCATGTGGATCTGGAACGCGAGATCCCGGAGGCGCTGAAACCGCGCCGCATCGCGATCGCCAAGCCCGACGCCAGCGTGCCGGCCGAGAAGGACGTGGTGGACGCCAAGTCCGTCAACTGAGCCTGGCCTGGCTGGCTCCCTGTCGCCCCCTTCCGCCGGAAGGGGGCGTTTTCATGTCTGCACGGGCCCCGGGACGGCGCAGGCCCCGAGGTTCCGGTGACGGCCTGCCGCGCTCACGCGAACCGGCGGATCAAGCCGCTTGCACGAATACCCGCGACGGGTGCAACTCGCCCGCGCGGTACCGACCCACCGCCACCGCGCGCCCCTCGAAGGAGGCCCAGCACTCGTCGCCGTATTCCACCCCTTCGGCGAAGACCATGCCGGGATTGCCGTTGCGCAGCCTGGCCGCGCCCTCGGCGGTGGCCCGCACCTCGGGCAGGTCCGCCAGCCCCTCCTCCAGAGGCCGCAGGAAGGCGTCCAGCTCGGGGCTGCGCGCCAGAGCCTCGATCTGCTCGAGGCTCAGCCCGTCGGCGGCGTCGAAGGGCCCGGACCACAGCCGCCGCAGCCGGGTGACATGCCCGTGGCAGCCCAGCACCTCGCCCAGGTCGCGCGCGATGGCACGGACGTAACCGCCCTTGCCGCAGGTCATCTCCAATGCCACGTGATCGGCATCGGGGCGGTCGGTCATCACCAGTTCCTCCACCCAGAGCGGACGGGCCTCGGTCTCGAATTCCTCGCCCTCCCGGGCCAGCTTGTAGGCGCGCTCGCCATCGATCTTCACCGCAGAGAAGCGCGGTGGCACCTGCATGATATCGCCCACGAAGCGGCCCAGCGCGGCCTTGATCTCGTCATCGGTGGGCCGCGCCTCGCTGCTGGCGATCACCTCGCCCTCGGCATCGTCGGTATTGGTGGCCTGACCCAGCCGCACGGTGAAGGCATAGGCCTTCAGCGCATCCGTGACATGGGGCACGGTCTTGGTCGCCTCGCCCAGCGCCACCGCCAGCACGCCGGTGGCGTCCGGGTCCAGCGTGCCGGCATGGCCCGCCTTGCGCGCATCCAGCGCCCAGCGCACCTTGTTGACCACCGCCGTGGAGGTCATCCCTGCGGGCTTGTCCACGATCAGCCAGCCGGAAATGTCGCGCCCCTTGCGCCTGCGTCCCATGAAAGGCCTCCCTCGATTGCGAGAGGCGCGGCCTAGCCGCTCGTGCGCGCGCCGTCAATCGCCCGCCGCGCCCACCTGCAAGCCCCAAGCCGCTCCGGCGGTCCTCCTGGCCCGAATTGTCCGTGGGTGACCTGGCCACGCGCCAGAACGGGCCAGGCGCTGCCCCCTCCGACGTTGACCGGGGGGATGGACAGGCGCGGGCCGCGCCACTAAGCCGCCCGCATGGACGACACCTATGCTCCCCCATCCGATCCGCTCGCGATCCTGCACGAGGATCACGAGCTGCTGGTGGTCGACAAGCCGGCCGGCCTGCTTTCGGTGCCCGGCAAGGGCGCGCACCTGGCCGATTGCCTGCTGTCCCGCGTCCAGGCGGCCTTTCCGCAGGCGCTGCTCGTCCACCGGCTGGACAGGGATACCTCCGGTGTCATGGTCTTCGCGCTGTCGCCCCATGCCCAGCGTCATCTCGGGCTGCAATTCGAGAAACGCCAGACCCGCAAGACCTACGTGGCCCGTGTCGCGGGCCGGCTGGAACCGCGCAGGGGCCTGGTGGACCTGCCGCTGGCGGTAGACTGGCCGAACCGTCCGCGCCAGATGGTGTGCCACGAGACCGGTCGCGCGGCGCAGACCGAATGGCGGGTGCAGCGCCACGAGACGGGCGAGACCCGGGTGAAGCTGATGCCGCGCACCGGCCGCAGCCACCAGTTGCGGGTGCACATGGCCACGCTGGGCCACCCGATCCTGGGTGACCCGCTCTATGCCGAGGGACCGGCAGGCGATCATCCGCGCATGATGCTGCATTCCGAGGAACTGCGCCTGCGCCACCCCGATGGCGGCGCGGGCCGGAGTTTCCGCGCCCCCGCCCCGTTCTGAGACCGGCAGCGCCAGCCGTCGCGGCCGCAGCCCCGCGGCGGGATCAGATGATCTCGTCCTCGTCGAACAGCGGCGCCGCTTCCATCGCGGCGCTCATCTCCGCAAGCGCACCGCCGGCATTGTCCTGCCCCTCGATCGCGGCGACATGGAACAGCGCGTCGCCCTCGTTCACCACCGGCATGTTGGTGCGTCCCACGATGATCCCGGTTTCTTCCGCCATCACTTCGTGTTCCACCTCGCCGAACGGGTCGGAGACCGCGCCCAGCACCGTGCCCGGCTCCACCAGATCGCCGGTGCCGCGATAGGTACGCATGAGCCCGCCCACAGGCGCGCGGTACCAGCTCGAATTGCGGCACAGCAACGACCGGCCGCGCCGCCGCGGCACGCCCTTGGCGCCGATCATGCCCAGGTGATGCAGCACCCGCAGGAGGCCCGACACCCCGGCCCGCGCGGCGTATTCGTCGAAGCGCAGCCCCTCGCCCGCCTCGTAGAGCAGGACATCCACCCCCGCCTCCTCG
>JBKHDP010000091.1:0-11565 GCA_046541255.1 Paracoccaceae bacterium
GGACGGGCCCGAAGGCTTCTTCTCGGGTCGGAATCTGGGCCTGATCCTCGGCGCGCTGGCCTTCTTTCTGCTGGCGCGGCCGGTGATGTTCGGGCTTTCGGCGGCGTCGAACGCGATCATCGTTCAGCCCAATGTCAACCCGCTGGTCCTGTCGCGGCTGCATCGCTGGTCGCTGGGGCAGGCCGTGACCTTCTTTGACGACGATTTCGCCGGACGCATCGCACAGAAGCAGATGCAGACCGCCCGCGCCGTCACCGATGTCGCCGTCGAGTTCATCAACGTGGTGGCTTTCGCGCTGGCATCGCTGGCGGGCTCGGTGTTGCTGCTGGGCTCGATCGGGTGGGAGGTGGCGCTGGTCTTCGCGGTGTGGCTCGTGGCCTATTTCGCGCTGATCCGCTGGTTCCTGCCGCGCATCCGCGCGCGATCGGCGGATCGGGCCGGGGCGCGGGCGAATGTCTCGGGGCAGGTGGTGGACACCATCACCAACATCAAGACTGTCAAGCTCTTCGCCCATGACGACCACGAGGATCGCGCCGCCCTGGGCGCGATGGAGGGTTTCCGCGCCGCCGCGCTGCGTTTCGGCCGGGTATCGGCCGGATTTCGTCTGGCACTGATGACTCTGGCGGGCTTTCTGCCGGTGCTGCTGATCGGCGGCACGTTGCTGCTGTGGCAGCAGGGCGCGGCCAGTGCCGGCGATATCGTGGCCGCGGGGGCGGTGTCGATCCGTATCGCGCAGATGACCGGCTGGGTCAGCTTCACCCTTATGGCGATCTATTCCAACGTGGGCGAGGTGGAGGACGGGATGCGCACCCTGACCCCGCGCAAGCGGGTCGAGGACAGCCCCGGCGCCACGCCGCTTCGGGTGCGGGGCGGGCGGATCGAGTTCCACGACGTGGGCTTTGCCTATGGGCGTGACGTGGGCGGCGTGGAGCATATCGCCCTGAACGTGGAGCCGGGCGAGAAACTGGGCATCGTGGGGGCCAGCGGGGCGGGCAAGTCCACGCTGGTTGCCCTGTTGCTGCGGCTCTACGATCCCGAACAGGGCCGCATCACCATCGACGATCAGGACATCCGCGAGGTCACGCAGGAAAGCCTGCGCCGCAATATCGGGATGGTCACGCAGGAAACCGCGATGTTCAACCGCTCGGCCCGCGAGAATATCCTCTATGGCCGCCCGGACGCTACCGATGAAGAGATGATCGCCGCCGCCCGCAAGGCCGAGGCCGACGATTTCATCCGCGATCTGCAGGATCACAAGGGTCGCACCGGCTATGACGCGCATCTCGGTGAGCGCGGGGTGAAGCTCTCGGGCGGGCAGCGGCAGCGCATCGCCCTGGCCCGCGCGATCCTCAAGGATGCCCCCATCCTGGTTCTGGACGAGGCGACGAGCGCGCTTGATTCCGAGGTGGAGGCTTCGATCCAGGAGGCGCTGGAGCGGGTGATGGAGGGCAAGACCGTTCTGGCCATCGCACACCGGCTTTCGACCTTGTCCAGCATGGATCGGATCGTCGTGCTGGATCGCGGGCGGATCGTCGAGCAGGGCACCCATGACAGCCTGCTGGCCAAACGGGGCCTCTATGCCCGTTACTGGGAGCGGCAGTCGGGCGGCTTCATCGGAGTGAAGGACGCGGCGGAATAGGGCTTTTCCGGTCGGCCGCCGGCAAGTATCCCCGCGCCCATGGAACAGTATCGTATCCAGCGACTGGGGCATCGTGGCGACGGCGTGGCCGAAGGCCCGGTCTATGCCCCGCTCACCCTGCCCGGCGAGCTGGTGGAAGCCGTCCGCCACGGCGATCGGCTCGACGATATCAGGGTCGCGGAGCCTTCGGCGGATCGGGTTCGCCCGCCCTGCCGGCATTTCCGCAGCTGCGGCGGCTGCCAGCTTCAGCACGCCTCGGACGGGTTCGTGGCGGATTGGAAGCGCGCCTCGGTGGTTTCCGCCCTGGCCATGCAGGGGATCGAGGCCGAGGTTCTTCCGCCAATTGCCTCGCCGCCAGCCAGCAGACGGCGCGCCACCTTCTCGGCCCGCAGGACGAAGAAGGGCGCACTGGCCGGGTTTCACGCGCGGGCCTCGAACGTGATCGTGGCGGTGCCCGACTGCCTGTTGCTGCATCCCGATCTTCTCGGCGCGCTGCCCGCGGTGGAGGCGCTGGCCGTGCTGGGCGCCAGCCGCAAGGGCGAACTGAACGTGACGGTGACCCGTACGGAGACCGGGCTCGACCTCGCGGCACGCGGCGGCAAGCCGCTGGACGGGCCGATGCGGCTGGACCTGGCGCAGGTCTGCGCCCGGCATGGACTGGCCCGGCTCGACTGGGAGGGCGAGGTGATCGCCCAGGCGCGCCCGCCGGTCGTTCGCTTCGGCAGGGCCGAGGTGGTGCTGCCGCCGGGCGCCTTCCTGCAGGCCACGCCCGAGGGCGAGGCGACGCTGCTGGACGAGGTGCGCCTCATTGTCGGCGAGGCAAGCAAGGTGGTCGACCTGTTCGCCGGCTGCGGCACCTTCGCGCTGCCATTGGCCATGCGCGCCGAGGTGCATGCGGTGGAGGGGGATACCGCCATGACGGCTGCACTCGATGCGGGCTGGCGCCATGCCCACGGCCTCAAGCGGGTCACGACCGACGCGCGCGACCTTTTCCGCCGCCCCTTGCTGCGGGATGAGCTTTCGGGGTTCGATGCAGCCGTGATCGACCCTCCACGCGCCGGGGCCGCGGCGCAGATCGCCGAGCTCGCCAAGGCGCGTGTCCCGCGCATCGCTCATGTTTCGTGCAACCCGGCCACCTTTGCGCGGGATGCCGCCGCGCTGATTGCGGCGGACTATCGCATGGGTCCGGTGACGGTGGTTGACCAGTTCCGCTGGTCCGCCCATGTGGAGATCGTCGCCGGGTTCACATTTGGGCCGGCCCGGGAATTGTCAGTTCAGGAGTAACCCATGGGGTTTCGCGAAAGGCTGGCCGAATGGCTGGCGCGCCCGTATGTGACCAATTTCGTGATCGGCGTGATCCTCGTGAACGCCGTGGTTCTCGGGCTCGAGACGTCCGATACCGCGATGGCCGCGGCCGGTGATCTGCTGGTTGCGATCGACCGGATCTGCCTTGCGATCTTCAGCATCGAGATCGCGTTGAAACTGGTGGCGCATGGGCCGCGCTTCTTCCGCTCCGGCTGGAACGTGTTCGACTTCCTGATCGTGGGGATCGCGCTGGTTCCGGCGGCGCAGGGGCTGTCGGTGCTGCGGGCGCTGCGCATCCTGCGGGTGCTGCGGGTGATTTCCGTCGCACCCCGGCTGCGGCGCGTGGTCGAGGGCTTCGTGACCGCACTGCCCGGAATGGGCAGCGTCTTCCTGCTGATGGCGATCATCTTCTATATCGGCGCGGTGATGGCCACGAAGCTGTTCGGCGACAGTTTCCCGGAGTGGTTCGGAACGCTGGGTCTGTCCGCCTATACCCTGTTCCAGATCATGACGCTGGAAAGCTGGTCGATGGGGATCGTGCGGCCGGTGATGGATGCCTATCCCTTTGCCTGGGCCTTCTTCGTGCCCTTCATCCTGGTGACGACCTTCGCGGTGGTGAACCTGCTGGTCGGCCTGATCGTCAACTCGATGCAGGACGCGCATCACGAAGAGGATGTTGTCAGGACCGACGCCTATCGCGACGAGGTGCTGGAGCGGCTGTCGGCCATCGAGCGGCGCCTGTCCGACATGGAGCGGCGCTGATTTCGCCCGGTGGCCGCACGTATTCGCTAGGGGAAGGACGCGACCGGGTGTATCCTCGGAAAAAACGCGTTCGAGGCAGCCAAGGCGATGAAGCCGCTATTCCGAGTGTTCTGCGTCTTCCTGCTGGCGATCGGCCTGTCGGGATGCGCCAGCAAGTTCCGCAGCTATCACGGCCCGGAGGTCACCCGTGTCGTGGTGCACAAGGACGCCCGCAAGATGTTCCTGCTGCATCACGACCAGGTGCTTCGAAGCTATGATGTGGGGCTGGGTTTCGCGCCGCGCGGACACAAGCAGCGCCGTGGCGATGGGCGCACGCCCGAGGGCGAATATTTCATCGACCGGCGCAATCCGAACAGCGAGTTCCACCTCTCGATCGGCATATCCTACCCGGCGCCGCATGACAGGATGGCCGCCAGCGAGGCCGGGGTCGATCCGGGTGGCGACATCTTCATTCACGGCAGGCCCTGGGAATACCGCCAGGGCGGCCGGGACTGGACGGCAGGCTGCATCGCCGTCACAAACCGAGAGATGGAGGATATCTACGCGATGGTGCGGAACGGAACGCCGATCAGCATCTATCCCTGAGGCACATCGGCGGTCGTGTCGTCGGGCGTGCCCATCACCAGCGTCCACCAGATCTTGCCGCCAGGCTCCTGGAACCAGGCGAAGCCCATCTCCCGGGCGCGCGGATTCAGAATGATGTCGCGCGTGTCGGATTGGTCCATCCAGGCGGCCAGGGTCACGGTTTCGGTCTCGTAGGTCTCCGAAATGGTCTCGCCCAGAAAGCGGCCCTCGTAACCCACGCGGCGCACCCGGTCGATCGGGGAGGACCCGTCCGACCCGAAATGCCAGGGCCGGTTCTGCACCGACATGTCGCGCGCATGGGTGGCGGCGGCGGCGTCCAGCCGATCATTGTAGCGCAGTTCCTCCAGCCCGGCCGCATCGCGCAGCGAGTTGACGGAGTCGAGCATGCCGAATTTCACCTCGGCCCTGTCTGCCGGCCCGATACGGTAGACCTTCGGCAGGGGTTTGCCATCCGGTCCCATCCGGTCAGGCTGCTGCGGCGTCGGCGTACAGGCGGACAGGGCGACGAGGGCGGCGAACAGGAAGGACAAGAGGCGCATGGCGGATCCGGACGATTGCTTCGCCTTCTGCTCTAGCCCGCCCGGATGAGCGATTCAAACATGTTGGTGCGGAATCGTCCCGTTGACGCGGCTTTGAATTGCGACTGCGGCATCCTGGACATATATAATTGTGCATCGTGATGAAGGTATCCGGAGTGGAGCCATGACCAGAAAGACAGGCAGTGGCCTCGACCGCCGCGGGTTTCTCGCGGCAGGAGCCGCCTTCGTGGGCGCCCCTGTGCTGGCGCAGGATGTCGACGGCGCGCAGAGCGTGGAAATGGAAGAGGACCTGTCTCAAGCGGTGCGGCGCAACATTTCCAGTTTCCGCTCGCTGGACTGGCGGCCCTATTTCGACGACCTGACCAATGGTGCGATCCTCGTCGACATCACCTCGCGGGCGCTGCATTACTGGTCGCAGGACCAGAGCGTCTACAAGCTCTATCCGACCTCCGTGCCGCTCAGCGAGGATCTGACCCGCCGCGGGCGCACCCGTGTGACCTTCAAGGACCCGGAACCGGACTGGCGCCCGACGCCGTCCATGAAGGAACGCAACCCGGAATGGCCGGATTATGTGCCGCCGGGGCCGGACAACCCGCTGGGCACAAGGGCACTGCACCTTTCCTGGACCTACTATCGCATCCACGGAACCCATGATACGCGCAAGATCGGGCGCCGTTCCTCCAACGGATGCATCGGGCTCTACAACCAGCATATCGAGGAACTCTTCCAGCTTGCGAAAGTCGGCACCCAGGTGTTGCTTATTTGACGACAGTGCGGCAGGGCGCTTCCGAAAGCGGGAAAGATGGATTTGCAATCGCTAGATTTTGCTGCTTAGACAAGCGCACGAGGTAAGTCTTGGGTGCCTGATGTTTTTCCGCGATTCCGGGAAACGCCAGGCAAATTGCTGGAGGATTGCATGAAGAAACTCGCTCTCGCCGCCGTTCTGTCTGCGGCCGCGTCGACCGCCATGGCCGGTTCCTACGCCAAGGACGACGTTGTCGTCGAACCCCCCGTCATCGTCGAAGAGGCCGAACAGACCTCTTCTTCCGCGGGCCTGCTGATCCCGCTGATCCTGATCGCGCTGGTGGCTGCCGTCGCCGCCGACTGATCGGATCGATCTGACGCCAAATGGAAAAGGGCGGTGCCATGGCACCGCCCTTTTTTTGAATCGCTGGCCGGCAGGCCGGGCTGTCAGTCCACCCATCCGCGCAGGTTATCGTCGATCACCGAGGCCAGCGCCTCGATATGCGCCGGATCGTCATTGAGGCAGGGGATATAGGTGAACGCCTCGCCGCCGGCCTCCTCGAAGCTTTCCTTGATCTCCTCGTTGATCTCTTCCAGCGTCTCGATGCAGTCAGCCGAGAAGGCGGGCGCGATAACGGCGATACGCTTTTTTCCCTCTTCGCGGGCCAGTCGTGCGACCTCTTCCACCGTGTAGGGCCGCAGCCATTCCTCCGGCCCGAAGACCGACTGGAAGGTGGTGGTGATCTCGGTCTTGTCCCAGCCCAGCCGTTCACGCAGCAGGCGCGTCGTCTTCTGGCACTGGCAATGGTAGGGATCGCCCTCCATCAGGTAGCGCTGCGGCATCCCGTGATAGGAACACACCAGGATCTCGGGTTTTTCCTCGAGCTGGCCATAAGCCCGTTCGACCGACTGCGCCAGCGCCTCGATATAGAGCGGATGCTCGAAATAGGGCGGCACGGTGCGCGCCGAGGGCTGCCATTTCTCCTGCATGAGCGCGCGGAAGAACTGGTCGTTCGCGGTGGCTGACGTGGCGCCGGCATAATGCGGGTAGAGCGGAAAGAACAGGATCTTCCGGCAGCCTGCCTTGACCATTTCCTGCACCTTGGACCGGGTGGACGGGTTGCCGTAGCGCATGCAGAAATCAACCATCACATGGTCGCCGTGGCGATCCTGCATCGCCTTTGCCAGTGCCGTCTTCTGATCGCGGGTGATCGTCATCAGGGGGCTTTCGCCCTTTTCCTCGTTCCAGATGGACTTGTAGGCCTCGCCCGAGGAGAACGGCCGCTTGGACAGGATGATGAGCTGCAGCAGCGGCTGCCATTTCCACGGCGCATAGTCGATCACCCGCCGATCCGAAAGGAACTCGTTCAGGTAGCGGCGCATTGACCAGTAGTCGTAATTGTCCGGCGTCCCGAGATTGGCGATCAGAACGCCGATCCGCTCCGGCGGAATCTTCGGGTGGTCGGGGGGCGCGTGTTCGGGGCGAGTGTCCTGCTTGGTGGCGTCCAGCATTGGCGGCGTCCTGACGATTCCGGTTTCGCGCCTGACATAAAGGCCGAAACCCAAAGGTCAATCACCGAGCGGCGTTTCGACGCTGCCCAACGCGTCTGCCAGCCGGGCCTTGGCAGAGCCCGGCCGCAGCGGTTTGGGCTGGCTGTCATCCGGTGACCAGCCGGTCAGCACAACCAGTTCGAAAGTGGCCGGAATCCGGCCTTCGGCATCGCCGTAGGCGTTCACATAGAGGTCCACCGCGCGCAGCAATACCTGCCGGCGGGTCGGCCGGCGCAGCCGCGCGGCCAGTGCATTGGCCTCGCCCATCTGGCGCAACTCACGCATCAGGTGCAGCGGCGAGGGGTAACTGACGGTCACTGGCAGGCTGTCGGCCACCGGCAGGGCGAAGCCCGCGCGCTGCAGCAAGGCGCCGAGATCGCGGATCTCGGCCATGGGCGCCACGCGGGGCGATATGCCGCCGGTGACCTCGGCTTCGGCCTGGCCCATCGCCGCGCGCAGTTCTTGCAGGGTGCGCCCGCCGAAAAGGACCCCCAGGAAAAGCCCGTCCGGCTGCAGCGCCCGGCGGCACTGAACGAGCTGGCCGACCGGATCGGTGGCCCAGTGAAGATCCATCGCGTGAACCACCAGGTCATGCGCCTGGGGTTCCAGAGGCAGCGCCTCGGCCGGGGCCAGATGCCGCGCCCCGTCGGACAGACCTTTCCAGACTTGCGGCATCGGGCTGATGATCGCGGCGGATTTAAACACCCTGTTAACCATCGCGAGGCGATCCTGCAGGTCGTCCCGCGCCATTTCATGCAGGAACAGCACCGGCGCGGCAGCCGCCCGGGCGCGGTTGCGAGCCAGCGCGGCGGGATCTGCAAGGGGAGCGGGCATGTCCATGACACGGCTAGATAGCCCTTGGAGAGGCCGGTTTCAAACCGTGTTGCGGCTGGTCTATCCGCCGCTCTGCCTGGGCTGCGGCGGGCAGGTCGAGGACGAGTTCGGCCTGTGTGGTCCCTGTTGGCGCGACATGCGTTTCATCGGCGGACTGGTCTGCGACCTGTGCGGCACGCCGCTGCCCGGCGATGATGACGGACACCCGGCACAATGCGACGAGTGTCTCGCCACGGTCCGGCCCTGGGCGCGGGGGCGTGCGGCATTGCTCTATCGGGACATGGGGCGCCGGCTGATTCTGCGCCTCAAGCATGGCGACCGCCACGATCTGGCGGTGCCGGCAGGACGATGGATGGCCCGGGCCGTGCGTCCGATCCTGCAGGAGGGCGCGATCGTGGCGCCGATCCCGTTGCACTGGTCTCGCCTGCTGCGGCGGCGCTACAATCAGGCGGCATTGCTGTCCGCCGCGCTTTCCGCCGAGATCGGAGCAGAGCACGTGCCCGATCTGCTGCGACGGGTCCGGCGCACCCGCTCGCTCGACGGGCTCGACCGCAGGACGCGGTTCGACATGCTGCGCGACGGCCTGAAGGTGGCACCGCGCTGGCATGCGCATCTGGCGGGGCGGCCGGTGCTTCTGGTGGATGACGTGATGACCAGCGGGGCCACTTTTTCGGCCGCCGCGCAGGCCTGCATCGCTGCCGGTGCGGCAGAGATCTGCGTCGTTTCGCTGGCACGCGTTGCAAAGGAGCCCTAAATCCCGGAAAACTGCTCCATCAAACGGGATTGGACCGTCATGAAAGCCGTTGAAATCTACACCTCGCCGCTCTGCGGTTTCTGCATCGCCGCCAAGCGCCTTCTGGCGAAGAAGGGCGTCAGCTTCACCGAGATCGACATCTGGGCAGAGCCCGAGCGCAAGCCCGAGATGATCCAGCGCGCCAACGGGGGGCGCACAGTGCCGCAGATCTTCATCGGCGACACCCATGTTGGCGGCTGCGACGAGCTGCACGCGCTGGAGCGGGCGGGCAAGCTGGACGCCCTGCTGGCCGCCTGATGCGGGCCGCGCTGCTCCAGATCACGTCGACCGACGATCCGGCGGAGAATATCGGCATCGTTCGCGCCAGCCTGCGCGAGGCGGTGGCGGATGGTGCGGGATTCGTGCTGACGCCCGAAGTGACGAATTGCGTGTCGTCCAGCCGGTCGCGGCAAAACGAGGTGCTGTGCTTCGAGGGTGATGATCCGACGCTGGACGCCCTGCGGGACGAGGCCGCGCGGGCGGGCATCTGGCTGTTGATCGGATCGCTTGCGCTCAAGACCGACGATTCGCGGGGCCGGTTCGCCAACCGCTCTTTCGTCATCGACCCCGAGGGCCATATCCGCGCGCGATACGACAAGATCCACATGTTCGACGTGCAGGTGACCGAGACCGAGACCTATCGCGAATCGGAGGGCTTCCGCCCTGGCGCGCAGGCCGTCACCGTCGCGACGCCCTTCGGCATGCTGGGCCTGAGCGTCTGCTACGATGTGCGCTTTCCCTATCTCTACCGCGCGCTGGCGCAGGCGGGCGCCGAGATCCTCACGGTGCCGTCCGCCTTCTCGCCGGTCACCGGCGCGGCGCATTGGGAGCCGCTGCTGCGGGCGCGGGCAATCGAGTGCGGGGCCTACGTGCTGGCCCCGGCACAATGCGGAGAGCACCCGGTGCGCCAGGGGCGTGCGCGCAAGACCCATGGCCACGCGATGGCCGTTGGCCCCTGGGGCGAGGTGCTGGCGGATGCGGGCACGGCGCCCGGGATCGCCTGGGCAGAACTGGACCGCGCCGAGGTGGAGAAGGCCCGCGCCAAGGTGCCCTCGCTGACCCATGATCGCGGGTTCGAGGGCCCCTGATGAACAGCCCCGGCCACGCTCTCGCGGTTGCGCTGTTCAGCGAGATCCTGACCGCCGACCAGCTGGTTCGCAACCGGCTGAGCCGCGTTCTGCCGAAGGGGATGGAAATCTCGCATTTCTCGGTGCTGAACCATCTGGCGCGCTTCGGAAACGAGCGCAGCCCGGCGCAGCTGGCCCGCAGTTTCCACGTCACCCGCGGGGCGATGACCAACACGCTGCGCAAGCTGGAAAATGCCGGTTACGTCCATATCCGCCCGGATTGGGACGATGCGCGGCGCAAGATGGTGGCGATCAGCCCGGCCGGCATCCGGGCCCGCGACGTGGCGATCGCGGCGATCACCCCGATGATCACCGAGCTTGTCAGCGAACTGGGCGACGAAAAGGTGCGCGCCGTGCTGCCGATCCTGCGAGAGTTGCGGCTGAAGCTGGAAAGCGAGTGAGGCGCGTTGCCGCGCCCGCTTCAGGCCGGTTTCAGGCTTGCGGTGACATAGTTCACGCTCAGATCGCGGTCCGATAGCCGCCAGGACCAGGACACCGGGTTGAAGACGAATCCCTTGCGGTCCACCGGGGTCAGCCCGGCCTTGGCCAGCAGGTCGAACAGCTCGTCTGGCGTTATGAACTTGGACCATTCATGCGTGCCCTTGGGCAGCCAGCGCATCACGTATTCCGCGCCCACGATCGCCACGGCAAAGCTTTTCGGATTGCGGTTGATGGTCGAGCAGACATGCAGCCCGCCCGGTTTCAGCAACTGGCGGCACGCGGTCAGGTAGGCGAGCGGGTCGCTCACATGTTCCACCACTTCCATGTTCAGCACCGCGTCGAACTGTTCGCCGGCGGCGGCGAGCGCCTCGGCCGTGTCGTGGCGGTAGTCGATCTCCAGCCCGGATTGCGCCGCATGGGCCTGCGCCACGGGTATGTTGCGTTCCGCCGCGTCCACGCCCACCACCTCGGCGCCCAGCCGGGCCATCGGCTCGCAGAGCAGCCCGCCGCCGCAGCCGATATCGAGAATGCGCAGTCCGGCGAAGGGCAGGTCGGCGTCAAGATCGCGATCGAACTCCGCCGCGATCTGCGAGGTGATGTAATCCAGCCGGCAGGGATTGAGCATGTGCAGCGGCTTGAACTTGCCGTTCGGATCCCACCACTCGGCGGCCATTGCCTCGAACTTGGCAACCTCGGCGGAATCGACGGTGGTCTGGGTCGCCTGCATCGCGATCTCCTATGGTCATTTGGCGTTACGCGCTAATATAGTCCCGGCATGGACAAATTCTCGGGCCAAAAGCGCGCAGCGCCGCATCTCTATCAGCCGGTCGACCCGTTCGACCAGCGCATGATGGATGTGGGCGACGGGCACCGGATCTATGTCGAGCAATGCGGCAATCCCGACGGTCTGCCGGTGGTCGTTCTGCATGGCGGTCCGGGGGGCGGGTGCAGCCCTGCGATGCGCCGGTATTTCGACCCCGAACGCTATCGCGTCGTGCTGTTCGACCAGCGCGGATGCGGTCGGTCGCGCCCCCATGCCAGTGTCGAGGCAAACACCACCTGGCACCTGGTGTCCGATATCGAGACGATCCGCGAGGCGCTGGGAATCGACCGCTGGGTGGTGTTCGGCGGCAGTTGGGGGGCGACGCTGGCGCTGATCTATGCGCAAACGCACCCGGACCGCGCGCTGCACCTGGTGCTGCGCGGCGTGTTCCTGATGACCCGGGCGGAGCTGGACTGGTTCTA
>JBKHDP010000092.1:0-11210 GCA_046541255.1 Paracoccaceae bacterium
TGCAGTATTTCGGCGTGCAGACCTTCGCCACCGGGATCTACACCTCCTGGTTCGCCATGGCGGACCGGGCGGCCGCGGCGCAGCTTGCGCTGTGTCTTCTGGGTTTCGCGCTGCTGCTGGCGATGCTGGAGCGCACCAGCCGCGGCCGGGCGCGCCATCATGGCACCGGCAAGCGGTTCGAGCGGGCCCCGCCGGCCGAGTTGGCGGGCTGGCATCGATGGGGCGCGCTGGTGCTCTGCGCGGTGCCGGTCCTGCTTGGCTTCGTGCTGCCGGCCGCGCTGCTGTTCGAGATGTCCTTCGGCTCGGGCCAGGATCTGCTGTCGGACCGGTACCAGGGCTTCATCCGCAACTCGATCTTGCTGGCGGGCGTGGCGGCGGCGATGACCGTGACCGCCGCGGTACTGGTCGGGTTCAACCAGCGGCTTCATCCCGGCCGCGTCGCCACCGCCGCGGCGCAGATCGCCAGGATCGGCTATGCGGTGCCCGGAGGCGTGATCGCCGTGGGGCTTCTGGTGCCCTTCGCCGCGCTCGACAACCGGGTCGACGCCTTCATGGAGGCGCGCTTCGGCATCGATACCGGGCTGCTCTTCACCGGCTCGATCTGGGTGCTGGTGATGGCCTACATGGTGCGGTTCATGGCGGCGGCGCTGAACACCTATGACGGCGGGCTTGCCAGCCTGCACCCGAATACCGATGCGGTGGCCCGCACGCTGGGTGCGACCCCGGGCGGCATGCTGCGCCGGGTGCATCTGCCGATCCTGCGGCCCACCGTGCTGACCGCGCTGCTGATCGTGTTCGTCGACGTGATGAAGGAGCTGCCCGCGACGCTGATCATGCGGCCGTTCAATTTCGACACGCTTGCGGTGCAGGCGCATCGGCTGGCCGCCGACGAACGGCTGGAAGGCGCCGCGGTGCCGTCGCTGGTGATCGTGGCCGTGGGTCTGCTGCCGGTGATCCTGGTCTGCCGCACGCTGGGTCGGGCGCGCGACGACAGCCGGTTCGCCGACATTCCACGCGCCACCCCTGCCCCGGCGGCGGAGATGGTGCAGGAGCCTCCAGCCTGATCGGACCTGCCCGGAGGCGGCATTGGCGATCCCCGGCCGGTTCGGGATGCCTGCGGCCTCGGGGACGGGGCAGCCATCGGCGCGCAAACGCGCGGCGCCCCGGTTCTCTTCGGCCGCATCGTGGCGGCGCGGTTCCTCCGAAAAGGCGAAGGGCCCCGGCGGTTGCGCCGAGACCCTTCTGGCATTCATCCATTCACCGCGCGCCCCGCAAGCGGGGCGCCGCGGCGTGCGGGATCACTCCCAGTCGACCGAGTTGAAGATCTCCTGCGCGGCGGGGATGTTCCCGGCCACCTCGGTGAGGTTGACATCATCCGGCTTGAACAGGCCGAGCTGCGCCACGGACGAGGACAGCCCGACGCCCGGCACCGCCGGATACTCGTCGTTGCCGGCGGAAAAATACTGCTGCGCCTGGTCGGAGGCGAGGTATTCCAGGAACCGGACCGCGTTGTCGCGGTTCGGTGCGTGGGCCGCGACGCCGCCACCCGAAAGATTCATGTGCGCGCCGGTCGAATCCTGGTTCGGGAAGACCCAGCGGATCTTGTCGATGCTGTCCGACAGGCCGTCCACATCCTTGCGCAGCGCGCGCGCGAAGTAATAGGTGTTGGACACCGCGATGTCGCATTCGCCCGAGACGATGCCGCGCAGCTGGTCGGTATCGCCGCCCTGCGGATCGCGCGCCATGTTGGCGACGACACCGCGGGCCCAGTCGGTCGCGGCCTCTTCGCCCAGATGGGTCACGATCGCCGCCAGCAGCGTCTGGTTGTAGACGTTGGAGGACGAACGGATGCAGACCTGCCCCTCATAGGCCGGATCGGCGAGCGATTCATAGGTCAGCGGCGGCTCGGACACCGTCTCGGGGTTGTAGAAGATGACGCGCGAACGCTGGCTGAACCCGAACCACTGGTTGTCGGCATCCTGCAGGTAGCTCGGCACGCGGGCCTCCAGCTCATCCGACTCGACCGACTGGAGCAGGCCGGCATCCTTGGCGCGCGCCAGCCGCGAGGTGTCGACGGTAAGCAGAACGTCGGCCGGGCTGTTCTCGCCTTCGGCTTCCATGCGGGCGATCAGCTCGTCGGCATTGCCCTCGATGCGGTTGATCGTGATCCCGGTCATCTCCTCGAAATCCGAGTAGAGCCGCTCATCGGTATCATAGTGCCGCGACGAGTAGAGATTGACCTCGCCGTCGGCGAACAGCGCCGGGGCCGAAGTCATCAGGGTGGCGGCTGCAAGAATCCCGGCCAGGGCCGGGCGAGATGCGGTGCTCATGGAAAGCTCCCTATAAATGGCGGTTTGCCGGTATTTCCGACACAATTGCTCGGATACACCATGCAGCCGACGGGTCAAGACTTTTCCGATATTTTCTGTCAGAGAACCGGCGGGCTTGCATCGCCAGGGCAGCGACGCGACAAGGCGGGCATGGCAGTGTTGCAGCAATCCCCGACCGACCCGTCCTTCGTGCAGGATCCCTACCCGTTCTATGCCCGCGCGCGCGCCTGCGGCGGCCTGCCCGTCTGGCAGGACTACGGGATGCCCGCTGCCTTCAGCTTCGAGGCGGTGGACAGGATCCTGCGGGATCGGCGCTTCGGCCGCGAGAGGCCGCCCGAACTGGCCGTGCCGGTGCCCGCGCATCTGGCGCCGTTCCAAGCGGTAGAGGCCCATTCCATGCTGGAACTGGAACCGCCGCGCCACACGCGGCTGCGCGGGCTGGTGCTCCGGGCCTTCACCTCGCGGCGCATCCGGGCGCTGGAACCCGAGATCGCCGCGCTGTGCCACCGCCTGATCGACGCTTTCCCGGCGGAAGGCCGGTTCGACCTGCTGCCGACCTATTGCCAGCAGGTGCCGGTGATCGTGATCGCGCGTCTGCTGGGCGTTCCGGAAAGCCTGGCGCCGCAATTGCTGGACTGGTCGAACGCGATGGTGGCCATGTACCAGGCCCGCCGCAACCGGACGGTGGAAGACGCCGCGGCGCGCGCAGCCGAGGAGTTCGCGGGTTTCCTGCGTGGCTATGTCGAGGAGCGCCGCGCCCGTCCCGCCGACGACCTGATCACCCACCTGATCGCGGCGGAGGAGAAGGGCGAAAAGCTGTCCACCGACGAACTGATCACCACCTGCATCCTGCTGCTGAACGCGGGCCACGAGGCCACCGTGCACAGCATGGGCAACGGGGTTAAGGCATTGCTGGAGCATGGCGCCGCGCCCGGGAGCCTGGCCCCAGGCACGGTGGATGCCACGGTGGAGGAGATCCTGCGTTTCGATCCGCCGCTGCACATGTTCACCCGCTACGCCTACGAGGAAATCACGCTGTTCGGCCATCGCTTTTCGCGGGGCGACCAGGTGGCCCTCATGCTCGGCGCCGCCAATCGCGACCCGGCCATCTGGCCCGATCCCGACCTTTTCGACCCGGCGCGCCCGGCGCGGCCCAATGCGAGTTTCGGCGCGGGGCTGCATTTCTGCGTGGGGGCCCCGCTGGCCCGGCTGGAACTGCGCGTGGCCTTGCCGATCCTGTTCGCCCGTTGTCCCGGCCTTCGGTTGGCGGCCCCGCCGCGCTATGCGGACCTGTATCACTTCCACGGCCTGGAACGGCTGGACGTGATCGCCTGACCCGGGTCAGATCGGCAGCGCGGTGGTGGATTTGATCTCTTCCATCGACAGGAGCGCGGTGACGTTGTGCACCTTCACCTCAGAGATCAGCGCCTGGTAGAAGGCATCATATGCGCGCGCGTTCTTCACCCGCACCTTGAGAATGTAATCCACATCTCCCGCCAGCCGGTGCGCCTCCTGCACCTCGGGGCGCTCTTTCAGCGCCTTGAGGAAGGCGGCTTGCCATTCGGCCTCATGTTCGGACGTGCGGATCAGCACGAAGAAACATGCCTCGAAGCCAAGCGCCTCGGCATCGAGGATCACCGTCTGCCGCCCGATGATCCCCGCCTCCCGCATCTTGCGGATGCGATTCCAGACCGGCGTCTTGGAAGAGCCGACGATGCGCGCGATCTCCTCCAGCGACTGGCCGGCATCCTCCTGTAGCGCCCGCAGGATTTTCCTGTCCGTCTCGTCCATCAGGATCGCCTTTTCTCGTGTTTTCCGGTTGGCGGGAAAATAGCGCCTGTTTTGCATATTTCCAGAACCATGTTTCTTCTTTATCAGATTATCTGGCGCTCTCATGGCACAATGTTCTATTTTATCCGCAGTTCCGCAGTACCGGAGGCACCCGCCATGAACCATTTTCCCGTCTTCCTCGCGATGCAGGACATCCGCGTCCTGCTGTCGGGCGGGGGCGATGCCGCGCTGGCCAAGCTGCGGCTGCTGATGCGCACGCCCGCGCAAGTGGAGGTCTTCGCCCCCGCCCCCGCTCCCGATATCGAGGCCTGGGCCACCGAGGGCCGGATCGTCCTCTATCGCCGCAGGATGACGGAGGCCGACGTTCAGGGCGCCCGGCTGGTCTATGCCGCCGACGAGGACGCGGCGCAGGACGCGCGCACCGCCGCGCTGGGCCGCAGCGTGGGCGCGCTGGTGAACGTGGTGGACAATCTGGAGGCCAGCGCCTTCATCACCCCTGCCATCGTGGATCGCGCGCCCGTCACCGTGGCGATCGGCACCGAGGGGGCGGCCCCCGTCCTGGCCCGGGCCATCAAGGCCATGATCGAGGCCCGCCTGCCCGCCCGGCTGGGCACCCTGGCCCGGATCGGCAAGGCGTTCCGCAGCCTGGCCGACACCCTGCCAAAGGGCCGCGCGCGCCGTGATTTCTGGGCCGACTACTATTTCCGCGAGGGCCCCCGCGCGCTGGCATCCGGGGGCGAGCACGGCGCCGGAATGGCGCTCGACGCGCTGCTCGCCACCCATCGCGACCGGCAGGCCCGTCCCGGGCACGTGGCCTTCGTGGGCGCCGGCCCGGGAGATCCGGAACTGCTGACACTCAAGGCCCGCCGGGCGCTGCACGAGGCCGACGTGGTGATCCACGACCGGCTGGTGCCCCCCGGGATCCTCGAACTGGCCCGCCGCGAAGCGGTGATCCTGGAGGCCGGCAAGACCGGCTTCGGCCCCTCCATGCCGCAATCCGAGATCAACGCGCTGATGATCGACCACGCCGCGCGCGGCGCGCAGGTGGTGCGGCTCAAGGGCGGCGATCCGACGGTGTTCGGCCGGCTCGACGAGGAGATCGAGGCCTGCACGGCCGCGGGCATCGGCTGGCACGTGGTGCCCGGCATCACCGCCGCCTCCGCCGCCGCGGCGCGCCTGGGCCAGAGCCTGACACGGCGCGGACGCAATTCCGCCGCCCGGCTGGTGACCGGGCAAGACGTCCGGGGGCTGGCCGAACAGGACTGGCGCGGGCTGGCCCGGCCGGGCGAAGTCGCCGCCATCTACATGGGCAAGCGCGCCGCACGCTTCATCCAGGGCCGGCTCTTGATGCATGGCGCCGATCCTGCAACCCCGGTGAGCGTGGTGGAACAGGCTTCGCGTCCCGGGGAACGGGTGCTGGCCACCACTCTGGGCGACCTGCCCGCAGCGCTGTCCCGTGCCGCGCCCGACGGGCCCGCGCTGCTGATGCTGGGGCTCGCGCCACGCGACGCCCTGGCATCGGCCCCGGCACTGCCCGGGACGGAGGCGGCAAGATGAGCACCCGTTTCGCCCCCAGTGTCGTCACCGCCAATGCCCTGATCGAGGGTGACGTGATCTACCTCGCCGCGGATGACAGCTGGACCCGCCGGCTGGACGAGGCAGAGGTGCTGACCGACGAGGCCCATGCCCAGCTGCGCCTGCTGGAGGCCGAGCGCCGCGCTCGGGAGGCGGTGGGCGTCTACCTCGCCCCGGTGCGGCCCGGCCCGGACGGCCCGCGCCCGGCGCATTTCCGCGAAGCCTTCCGCGCCCGCGGCCCGTCGAACCGGCCGCATGGCAAGCAGGAACTGTTCTGATCGCCGGGCATCACCCCGCCCCGCAACCCGACGGAGACCGAGATGTATCGCCAGACCGAGTTCGACGCCGCCTTCCTCGCCGAGCGCAACCGCCAGTTCCGCGCCCAGGTCGCGCGGCGCCTGTCCGGCGCGCTCACCGAGGACGAGTTCAAGCCCTTGCGCCTGATGAACGGGCTCTACCTGCAACTCCATGCCTACATGCTGCGGGTGGCCATTCCCTACGGCACCCTCTCCTCTGCCCAGATGCGCAAGCTGGCCGAGATCGCCGGGCGCTGGGACAAGGGCTATGGCCACTTCACCACCCGCCAGAACATCCAGTTCAACTGGCCCCGGCTCGCCGACGTGCCCGACATGCTCGATGCGCTGGCCGAGGTGGGGCTGCACGCGATCCAGACCTCGGGCAACACCATCCGCAACGTCACCGCCGACCATTTCGCGGGCGCGGCCGCCGACGAGATCGCCGACCCCCGCCCCCATGCCGAGCTGATCCGGCAATGGTCCACCGACCACCCGGAATTCCAGTTCCTGCCGCGCAAGTTCAAGATCGCCGTCACCGGCAGCCCCAATGACCGCGCCGTGACCCGCGCCCATGACATCGGGTTGCGGATGCTGCGGCGGAACGGCGAGACCGGCTTCGAGGTGATCGTGGGCGGCGGTCTGGGTCGCACCCCGATGCTGGGCCAGGTGATCCGCGACTTCCTGCCCGAGGCCGACCTGCTGCCCTATCTCGAAGCGATCGTGAGCACCTACAACCTGCTCGGCCGGCGTGACAACAAGTACAAGGCCCGCATCAAGATCATGGTGCACGAACACGGCATCGAGGCGATCCGCGCGCGGGTCGAGGCCCGTTTCACGGAGTTGCGTCCGAACTTCACCGGGGCCGACCGCACGGCGCTGGAGGAGATCCGCCAGGGCTTCGCCCCGCCCGCCTTCGCCACGCGCGACGAGGGCGCCTTCGATACCGCCCGCGCCACCGACCCGGTGTTCCGGGCCTGGGCCGATACCAATCTTGCCGCCCATCGCGCGCCCGGCCATGCCATCGTTACCGTCAGCCTCAAGCCCCATGGCGGCACGCCGGGCGATGCCACCGCGGACCAGATGCGCCTGCTGGCCGACCTGGCCGCGCGCTACGGCCATGACGAGCTGCGCATCAGCCACGAGCAGAACGTGATCCTGCCCCATGTCCACAAGGCCGATCTGCCTGCGCTGCACCGCGCGCTGCGCGCGGCCGGGCTCGGCACCGCCAATCTCGGCCGGATCAGCGACATCATCGCCTGCCCCGGCATGGATTACTGCGCGCTGGCCACCGCCCGCTCGATCCCCGTGGCGCAGGAGATCGCCACCCGCTTCGAGGAATTGAAGCTCGAAAACGAGATCGGCGAGCTCAAGATCAAGATCTCCGGCTGCATCAACGCCTGCGGCCATCACCACGTGGCCCATATCGGCATCCTCGGGCTGGACCGCGCCGGCGAGGAAACCTACCAGATCACCCTGGGCGGCGATCACACCGAGACCGCCGCGCTCGGCACCCGGACCGGCCCGGGCTTCGGCGCCGACGAGATCGTACCCGCCATCGAGCGGCTGGTGATGGCCTATCTGGAGCTGCGCGCAGGTCCGGAGGAGACCTTCTTGCAAACCTGGCGCCGGCATGGCATGGCCCCGTTCAAGGCCGCGCTCTACCCCGAGGACTGCGCCGATGCCGCCTGATCGCGCCCCGCTTCTTCTTGGTGAAAATATCCCCGCCGGAGGCGGCGCGGGCATGGCCACGGGCGCCACCGCGGAGGCGCGCGCCCGCGCGCTCAACACGCGCTTCCGTCATCGCGGCGCCACCGCCGTGCTGGAGGCGGTGCTGCGCGAGGGCGCGGCCGGGCGGGTCGCGATCGTGTCGAGCTTCGGCGCGGAGTCGGTGGCGCTGCTGCATCTCGTGGCGCTGGTCGCGCGGGACACGCCGGTGCTGTTCATCGACACCGAGATGCTCTTCGCCGAGACGCTGGCCTACCAGGCCGACCTGGCCGAGCGGCTGGGCTTGCGCGACCTGCGGGTGATCCGCCCCGACCCGGCCGAGCGTGCCGCCGAGGATGCGGAGGGCACGCTGCACCGCAGCGATCCCGATGCCTGCTGCGCATTGCGCAAGACCCGTCCGCTGGCCCGAGCGCTGGAAGGCTTCGACGGCTGGATCACCGGCCGCAAGCGGTTCCAGGGCGCGACGCGGGCCACGCTCGACTTCTTCGAGGCCGAGCCGGGCACCGGGCGGATCAAGGTCAACCCGCTATGCCACTGGGCGCCCGGCGACCTGCGCGCCTACATTGAGGAAAACCGCCTGCCTCGGCATCCGCTGGTGGCGCAGGGCTTTCCCTCGATCGGCTGCGCCCCCTGCACCAGCAGGGTGGCCGAGGGCGAGGATCCCCGCGCCGGACGCTGGCGCGGGCAGGACAAGCAGGAATGCGGCATCCATATCGTGAATGGCCGCGTCGTCAGGCAGGGAGAAACCGCATGAGCCATCCCGTCATCGTGACCGATACCGGCTTCGGGCCCGACGATTGGTCCGGTCCCGAAAGCGCCGTGCTGGACCTGCCGCCCGAGACCGACCCGGAAAGCCTCGCCGGCCGGCTTGACGGGATCGCGCTGGTGCGCGTGGCCTTCCCGTCCTTCGCGGACGGGCGCGGCTTCACCCTCGCGCGCCGGCTGCGCGAGGCAGGCTATCGCGGGCGGCTGCGCGCGGTGGGCCATGTGCTGGCCGACCAATATGCCATGGCCCGGCGCGCGGGTTTCGACGAGGTGGCGATCGCCGCCGATCTGGCCGCACGCCAGCCCGAGGCCCACTGGCTGGCCCGCGCCGATTGGCGCGCGCATGACTACCAGTCGCGGCTGCGCGGGGCATCGGGGGTTTAACTGACATGGATCAAGGATTAACAGGAGGTGCCGGGATAGCCCGGAGCGCATGGACATGACCGAGCAAAGCCCCGTGACAGACGCCAAACCCGTCAAGCTGCCCACCCTGCCCGATGCCGCCACGGTGACCGAGGTCACCCACTGGACGGACCGGCTGTTTTCCTTCCGCGTCGAGCGTCCGCAATCGCTGCGCTTCCGCTCTGGGGAGTTCGTGATGATCGGACTGCTCAAGGAGGATGGCAAGCCGTTGCTGCGGGCCTATTCCATCGCCTCGCCCGCCTGGGCGGACGAACTGGAATTCTATTCGATCAAGGTGCAGGACGGCCCGCTGACATCGCGGCTGCAGCATATCCGCGCCGGCGACCAGATCATCCTTCGCCCCAAGCCGGTCGGCACGCTGGTGCATGACGCGCTGCTGCCCGGCAAGCGGCTGTGGCTGTTCGCCACCGGCACCGGCATCGCGCCTTTCGCCTCGCTGATTCGCGATCCCCAGACCTACGAGGATTACGATCGGGTGATCCTGACCCATACCTGCCGCGATGTGGCAGAGCTGGAATATGGCCGCCAACTGGTGGACAATGTGCGCAAGGACGCGTTGCTGGCCGAGCTGTTCGGCGAGGGGTTCGCGGACAAGCTGGTCTACTACCCGACCACCACCCGCGAAGAGAGCCCGAAGATGGGCCGGATCACCGACCTGATCGAGAACGGAACGCTGTTTGCAGATCTGGGCGTGAGCGATTTCGGCCCCGGGACCGACCGCGCGATGGTCTGCGGCTCGATCGGGCTGAACACCGATCTCAAGCGCATCCTCGAAGGTTTCGGGCTGCGCGAGGGCGCCAATTCGGACCCGGCCGAATACGTGGTTGAAAAGGCCTTCGTGGGCTGAAGGCAGCCGGAGCCCCAACCGCTCGGCACAGCTGTCGGCGCCGGCGTCTTTCCCAGGCCGGACCACCGCGGCGGGGCGTTCGGGCGGGGCATCTTTCTGCCCCGCGTCCTGCCACCGGCCCGCCCTGCCCCATGCCGGGGATGCAACGGCAACACCGGCGCGCGGACCGAAGCAACGCCCATTTGCCGCTTGAAACACGCGCAGGCCAACATTACCCTCCGCAGCCGAAATCCCCATGATCGAAGGACCACGACCATAGCCCGCAGACCCCACAACGCGCCGCCGACGCGCGACACCGGCCCTCGCGTGAACGACCGTATTCGCGCGCCCGAAATCCGCCTGATCGGCGCTGAAGGCGAGAATATCGGAGTCGTCACGCCCGCGCGCGCCCTCGAGATGGCCGAGGAGGCCGGCCTCGACCTTGTCGAGATCTCGCCGAACGCGTCCCCGCCTGTCTGCAAGATCATGGATTTCGGCAAGTACAAGTACGAGACCCAGAAACGCGAGGCCGAAGCGCGCAAGAAGCAGAAGATCATCGAGGTCAAGGAAGTCAAGTTCCGCCCCAACACCGATACCCATGACTACGAGGTGAAGATGCGCAACGTCTTCAAGTTCCTCGAGAACGGGGACAAGGTAAAGGTGACGCTGCGGTTCCGCGGCCGCGAGATGGCACACCAGAATCTCGGGCGCGAGCTGCTGCAGCGTGTCGCCGAAGACGTCAAGGATATCGGCAAGGTCGAGAACATGCCGAAGATGGAGGGCCGCCAGATGATCATGATGATCGGCCCGATCTCCAAGTAATGCCTGCCTGGGAAGACCGCTACGCCACCCCCGACTACCTGTTCGGCACGGAGCCGGCCGCGTTCCTTGCCGATCACGCCGGGCTTCTGACGCCCGGGGCCTCGGCGCTGTCGGTGGCCGATGGCGAGGGGCGCAACTCCGTGTTCATGGCCCGCAAGGGGCTTCGGGTCACCGCGCTGGAATATGCGCCCTCGGCCATCGCCAAGGCCGGGCGGCTGGCCGCGGCGGCGGGCGTCGAAGTCGATTTCCGCGAAGCCGACGTTCTGGCCGACGATTGGGGCGGCCCGTATGATCTGCTGGCCGCGATCTTCATCCAGTTCGTCGGCCCCGAGGGGCGCGACCTGCTGTTCGCCAGGATGGGCGCGGCGCTGCGGCCGGGCGGGCTGCTGCTGCTGCATGGCTACACGCCCGAGCAGGTGGGCCGTGGCACCGGCGGGCCGCCCAATGTCGAGAACATGTATACCGAGGCGCTGCTGGCCGAGGCCTTCGCCGGCTGGGAGATCCTCGAGAACCGCGCCTACGAGCGGGAGATCCGGGAGGGCAAGGCCCATTCCGGCCTGTCGGCGCTGATCGATTTCGTCGCCCGCAAGCCGGGCTGAGGGCGGGCGGGCGGCGCCCTGCCCTCACCGTGAGCCCAGCCGGTAGCCTTCCCCGCTG
>JBKHDP010000093.1:0-11134 GCA_046541255.1 Paracoccaceae bacterium
GCCAGCGTCTCGCCACGGCCGAGCTGCATGTCGGACCCGTTCAGCAGCATCGTCTCGCCGCCGAGCTGGCGCATCGCCATGTCGAAGCTGACGCGGGTGCGCGTGGAGGGCTTCTCGAAGATCATGGCGAGCATCCGGCCCGCCAGCGGCCGATCGTCGTCCGTCGCGCCTTTCGGGCGGCCCGCGCGGGCCGCCTTCATCGCCTTCGACGCCTCCAGCACCGCGCGGAGGTCGGCCGCAGGCGTCGCGGCGATGTCGAGGAAATGGCGCATCGCCCTACCCCGCCAGCGCCGCGCAGGCGGCTTCCAGCCGAGAGACGCCCTCGTCGATCTCGGCGTCGGTGACGATCAGCGGCGGCAGCACGCGCACCACGTTGTCGCCCGCCGGCACGAGCAGCAGCCCCGCGTCGCGCGCCTTCGCCACCACCTCGCCCGCCGGCGCCCGGCACTTCAGGCCGAGCAGCAGCCCCTCGCCGCGCACGCTCTCCACCACCTCCGGATGCATCCCGACGATCCGCTCCAGCCCCTGCCGCATCCGCCCTGCGGCCTCGGAGACGCGGGCGAGGAAGGCCGGCTCCAGCACCACGTCGAGCATCGCGTTCCCGACCGCCATCGCCAGCGGATTGCCGCCATAGGTCGAGCCGTGGGTGCCCGCGGTCATGCCCGAGGCGGCCCGTTCCGTGGCCAGCACCGCGCCCAGCGGGAAGCCACCGCCGATGCCCTTGGCCACCATCATGATATCGGGCGCCACCCCGGCCCATTCATGGGCGAAGAGCCGCCCGGTCCGGCCCATGCCGCATTGCACCTCGTCGAGGATGAGCAGCGTACCGGTCTCGTCGCAGAGCCTGCGCAGCCCCTGCAGGCACTGGTCGGGCAGCAGGCGGATGCCGCCTTCGCCCTGCACCGGCTCGATCAGTATGGCAGCGGTGCGGTCGGTCACGGCGGCGCGCAACGCCTCGTGATCGCCCCAGGGCAGGTGGGTGAAGCCCGGCAGGAGCGGCGCGAAGCCCTTCGTCATCTTCTCGGACCCGGCCGCCGCGATCCCGGCGGAGGACCGCCCATGAAAGGCGCCCTCGAAGGCGAGGATCTCCGTGCGCTCGGGCGCGCCCTTCTCGTACCAGTACTTGCGCGCCATCTTGACCGCGAGTTCGCAGGATTCGGTGCCGGAATTGGTGAAGAACACCGTGTCGGCGAAGGTCTCGGCCACGATCCGGTCGGCCAGCGCCTCCTGCTCGGGGATGCGGTAGAGGTTGGACACATGCCACAGCCGGCGCGCCTGCGCGGTCAGCGCCTCGACCAGCGCGGGATGGGCGTGGCCCAGCGCATTCACCGCGATGCCCGCGCCAAGGTCGAGAAATCGGCGGCCATCCGCCTCGGTCAGCCAGGCGCCCTCGCCGCTGGTGAAGCGAAGCGGGGCGCGGGAATAGGTCGGCAGGACGGACGGGATCATGGCAGGGTCCTCTGTCAGAAGCCCCCTGAGTGCCGCAGGGGCAGGGGCAAGTCAACAATGGCGAAGAGGGGACGGCGCGAGGGCCGGAAGATCACGCAAGCGCGCCGTATGGCGCCGGTCAGGCGCGGCGGCGTCGGTCGGCTCGGAGGGGCGACTGCGTGATCATGGCGCGATGTCTAGCGCGGCGCGACGGGTTTGGAAAGGGGCTGCCCGCTCAGGCGAACGGGTCGACCCTGTAGCCCACCCCGGCGAGGTAGAGCCCCTGCGGCGGGCAGACCGGCCCGCAGGCAGCCCGGTCTCGCGCCTCGAGCGCCGTCTTCACGTCGTCGGGCGCCCAGGCCCCGGCGCCCACGCGCTCCAGCGTGCCCACGATCGAACGTACCTGGTTGTGCAGGAAGGACCGCGCCCGCAAGCGGAATTCCAGTTCGGGCCCCGAACGCCCCTCGACGCGGGTGATGGCGATCTCGTCCAGCGTCTTCACCGGGCTTTTGGCCTGGCAGATGGTGCTGCGGAAAGTGGTGAAATCGTGATGTCCCACCAGATGGGCGGCAGCGGCGCGCATCTGGCCAAGATCAAGCTCGCGCGGGACCTGCCAGACCAGGCCCGCGTCATGCGTCGCGGGCGGCCGGCGCATCAGCAGCCGGAACAGGTAGCGCCGCTCGACGGCCGAGAAGCGCGCGTGCCAGTCTCCGGTCACCGCGACGCAGTCCAGCACCGCGACAGGCAGCGGTTTCAGGTGGTGGTTCAGCGCCTCGCGCAGTCGAAACGGATCCCAGTGTTTCGCCAGGTCGCACTGCGCCACCTGCCCAAGCGCGTGCACGCCCGCGTCGGTCCGTCCGGCGGCGGCGATGGTATGGGGCCCGGGCTCCAGCCGGGCGAGCGCCGCCTCCACCGCCCCCTGGACCGAGGGCTGGTCGGCCTGGCGCTGCCAGCCGGCGAAGGGCGCGCCGTGGTATTCGATCTTCAGCGCGTAACGAGGCATGACCGCTCAGTAGCGCCGCCCTGCCCTGCCGTCCAGAGCTGGCGCCAAGGATCCCTGCCACAGGGGTTTTTCGGGGCCAGCCCCCCGGTGCACCGATCGTTGCGCCGGGGAAAACACAGGGCTAAGAGAGGAGCGACGCTCCGGCCGATCCTCGTGTTTTCGGCCCTGCAGCCAGTGCTTGGATCGGTGCCTTGAGCATGAAGGTCATTGTCTATATCGGGCATCACAAGGTGGGCTCGACCGCCTTGCAGGCCTTCCTGGGTCAGAACGTGGCGGCCCTGATGCGCGCGGGGCTGCTCTATCCGGCGGTCGAAAGCCAGGGCTTCGCCCACATGTTGCGCCGCGCCGTCTCGCCGGATGCGCCCCCCCCCGCGATGAGCGCGAACATGCGCGAGCCGCATAGCGCGCTGGCCTACGCGATGATGGCGGGAGTTTCGGACCGACGGGTTCCGCCCCAGTTCAGGCAGCTGCCGGCGGTGCCGCAGATGATCGCGGCGCTGCGCAACCAGGCGGCCCAGCTTGCGCCGGACACGGTGCTTCTGTGCTCGGAGGCATTCGCCAATTTCGGCGAGGTGGAGCCCGCGCTGATCGACCGGCTGCGCGAGATCTGGCCCGATGCCGAATGGCGTGTCTATTGCGCCTTGCGCCGGCCGGACGACTATCTCGTGTCCTGGCACGGGCAAAGGCTGAAGGTGGGCGAGCGGCTGCGGCCGCTGCCCGACGCGGCGGCAGAGTATTTCCGCACGATCCATTTCGACTACCGCAAGACCGTGGAGCCCTGGGCCGAGCGCCACGGCATGGAGCAGGTCACGATCCGCGACTATGCCCAGGTCACGGCGGCGGGCGGGTCGGTGAAGGATTTCTTCGGGCAGATGGGGCTGGGCCTGCCCGACGGGCTGTCGCCGCAGCCGCGCGCGAATCCCAGCCTGCATCGCGCGGTGATGGAGATCGTCCGCCGGGGCAACGTGGAATTGCCCGCGGATTCGGCCGCGTCCCTGCGGCGTTACCTGATGCGGGCGGGGCGCGAACTCGACCTGCCCGCATCCGACCAGGTGGAAATGCTGGGCGCCGCGGTGCGGATGCAGGTGCAGCGCCGCTTCCGCCCGATCCTTGACTGGCTGATCCACGAGGCGGGCGCGCCCGGGATCTTTCCCGATGCCGAGGACATGGCCCGTCCGCGCCCGGTGTCCGAACGCGCGGCCATGGCGCAGGCGCTGGAGCAGCTTGACGCGGCGCGGCTGGCCGATCTCGACGATGACCAGGCGCGCGCCTTCGTCACCGCGCTGCGGACCGGGCAATGAGGGCACCGCCCGCCTTGCAGGGCCTGATCCTGCCCGATCCCGACCTGCTGCCAGAGACCGCGCCCTATCTCCGGCTCGGAGGCGGCGCGGAACTGCGCGATGGCGCGCTGCATCTGCCCGAAGGTGGCCTTGCGGGCACGGATACCTGGTTCAATCTCTTCAACCTCGGCAAGTGGCAGCGGCATTGCCGGCTCTCCTCGCTGGCGCTGGAACTGCGCGGCGCGGGCCGGGTGGAGGTGACGCTGCGCCTGGCCCGTCCCGACGGCGAGGAGACGCTCTTGCAGCGTCAGGCAAATCTGAGCGAGACCCCGCTGCGGCTGGACCTGCCGGGCCTGGCCACGATCCACGGCAAGGCGCTGCTCTGGTACGAATTGCGCGCGCAGACAACGGCTCGGCTCGACACCGCCGACTGGGTGACCGAGGACGCGCCCAGACGCCAGCCCGAGTTGATGCTGTCGATCACCACCTTCCGGCGCGAGGCGGCGGTGCGCCGCACCGTCGCGCGGTTCGAGGCCTTCATGGCCCGCAGCCCGCTGGCGGACCGGCTTCACCTGGCGGTGGTGGACAACGGCCAGTCGTCCGGCCTGTCGCCTTCGGCCCATGTCACCCCGATCCCGAACGAGAACCTGGGCGGTTCGGGCGGATTTGCCCGCGGCTTGCTGGAAGCGCGGGCGCGCGGCGCCACCCATTGCCTGTTCATGGATGACGACGCCGCGATCCACATGGAAAGCCTCGAACGCACCTGGGCCTTCATGGCCCATGCCGAAAATCCCGCAACAACGGTTGCCGGCGCGATCTCGTCGGCCGCGGACAAGGCCCGGATCTGGGAAAACGGCGCGATCTTCGCCAGCCGCTGCTGGCCGCGCTTCAACGGTCTCGACCTGCGCGACCGGGCAATGGCCCTCGAGCTGGAATTCGAGACCACGGGCCCGCCCCCGCCGCAGCATTACGGCGGCTGGTGGTTCTTCGCCTTCCCGGTTTCGGCGGCGCGGCACATGCCGTTTCCCTTCTTCGTGCGGGGTGACGATATCAGCTTCGGCCTTGCCAACCCGTTCGAGGTGGTCACCCTGCCCGGGGTGCTGTCCTTCCAGGATGCCGATTTCGCCGAGAAGGAATCGGCGATGACGCTCTATCTCGATCTGCGCAGCCACCTGGCGCATCACCTCGCCCTGCCCCGGCTGGAGATCGGGCGGGCGCGCAGCGCGCGAATCGCGGCCTGGTTCTTCGGCCGATCCCTGCTGCCCTGCCATTACGAGACGCTGGCCGCGCTGAACCTGGCACTGGAGGACGTGCTGCGCGGGCCGGACTTCTTCGCTCGGAATGCCGACATGGAGCAACGGCGCGCCGATATCGCCGCATTGCGTCGTGACGAGGTCTGGCGGCCCGTGGACGGGCCCTTGCCGGCCGACCGGGTCCGGCTCGATCCGCAGAAGGCCTGGATACGCTGGCTGATGAAGCTGACGCTGAATGGCCACCTGCTGCCCTTCTTCGGGCTATGGGGCAACCGGGTGACGCTGTCGGTGGGGGCGCGGGGCAATTTCCGCCGGGCCTGGGGGGCGGCACGGATCACCTATCTCGATGCCGGTGGCACACAGGCCTACACGGTGCGCCATTCCAAGCGCCGCGCGCTGGTGCAGGGATTGCGGATGAGCCGCAACATCGCGCGGCTGGCCTGGCGTTATCCGCGATTGCTTGACGAATGGCGGCAGGGTTACGAGACGCTGACCACGGAGGGCTTCTGGCGCCGCGAACTGGGTCTGCCGGACGGGAAGGCGAGGTGAAACCTGTCGTCCCTGCCCCGGCGATCGCCTGACACGGATTTCCAAGCGCCACCTGTCCGTGACAGTGGCCCGGTCCGGCCTCAGTCCAGCGGCAGGTAGATGCTGAAGCGGGTGCCCTTGCCAGGCGCGCTTTCGACGCCAATCGCGCCGTCTATGGCCCCCACGATCTCGCTGACCACCACCATGCCAAGCCCTCGGCCTTCGCGCGCCTTGGTCGAATAGCCGAAATCGAACAGATGCGCCTGCTGAGACGCATCCATGCCACGGCCGCTATCCGCGATCCGAATGGCGGCATAGGGGCGGGACGGCTGGATGCTGCCCATGGCCGGCACCAGCCCTTCCAGGTCGTCCGGGGAGACGCGATCCAGCGTCACGTCGATCCGCCCGGTCTCGCCCTCCAGCGCGTCGCGGGCATTGAGCAGAAGGTTCAAGGCGACCTGCGTTATGTCGATCGGATCGCATTCCAGGATGACCGGCTCGTCCGGTGTGGTGACCGACAGCGTCACGCCGAACGGAAGCGTGTCGCGCGCCAACTGGATCGGCTCTTGCAGGGCCTCCCCGATATCCGCCGGCCTGACATGCCGGGTGCGCGTGGCCAGATGCAACCGTGCGCTGACCAGCAGCGCGCCAGCCTCGGCCGCGCGCAGGATGCGTTCGGCATCCTCGGCTGGCTGATCGCTGTACCCGTCGGCGATCAGTTCGGCGGAGTGCCGGATCGAGCCCAGCAGATTGTTGAGATCATGCGCGACCCCTTCCAGCAGGATATGCACGATCTCGTGCCGTTGCGACAGCAGCAGCTTCTCGCGCAGCAAGGCCCGGGATTTCCGGTTTTCCAGCTGCTCGGAGATGTCGCGGGTGGCACAGATCAGATTGCCATGATCCATCAGCGTCAGTGAGACCTCCTGCGGGATCGCCCGGCCGGTCCGGTGACGCCCGATCAGCGGGCCCCGCCAGACGCCGTCGCGCATCAGCGCCGGCATCACCTCGGATTCGATCATGCTTGCCACTTCCGGAGTGTAGATCCCGGACCAGTGCAACTCCGACAGGTCTTCTTCGAGGCCGAGTCCGAACATACGCCGATGCGCGGCATTCATGTAGGTATAGAACCCATCTGCCGAGGTGATGGCGATGCCGTCCTGGATCTCCGACAGCGCATGGACCCGCTCCTGCAGGTCGCGTTCGATTGCCTTGCGCTCGGTGATGTCGATCTTGACCCCGCTCAGCAGGCGCGGGCGGCCTGTGACGCCATGCTCCAGCACGCTTCCGCGAAAATTGATCCAGACATAATGGCCGGATTTGTGGCGCACCCGTTGTTCCATATCGAATCTGGGTTGCGCTCCCTTGGCGGCGGCCTCCCGCGCCGCCACGGTCGCGACCACGTCCTCCGGATGAACGATCGCCGCGAAATCATCGAGGGTGAAGCGCGCCAGCTCTTCCTTGCTGTAGCCCAGCAGCCCTTCCCAATCCCCGTCGAGGACGAGATCGCCCGTTGTCAGATCGATCGACCAGGCGGCGACGCGGCTGCCTTCGAGCACCCTCGTCACCCGCCCGGCCTCCTGCGCCAGTGCGGTGACGTCGGTCAGCAGCACCATGACGCCCCCCGACGGCAGGGGGATGGCAAGCTGCCGGAGCGCCCCGCCATCCGGTGTGGCCATCAGCGCCGCGGCGCCCGCGCCACCGACCAGACGCAGCCGCGCGGTGGCATCGAGTTCCCGGTAGCCCAGGCTGGCGGCCCGGGCGCAAAGATCGGCACGGCTCTGTCCCCGCAGGTCGCCCATGTCCGGTACGGAGAGATACGCGGCGAATGCCCGGCTGCAGGCCAGCAGCCGATCATCGTCATCGAAATGGGCCACCGCCTCGGGAAAGCACTCCAGCGGCCCGGCAAGATCGCCCTGCTGTCCGGCCCGACGATCGGCGACCGCTGGCTCGGGGGCCGGAACAGAGGGGCGGTACTGCACGGCATAGCGCGCCGGCATGGACCCGTACAGGCTGGAGATGCGGCGCTCCATCGTCCGGCCGTCGATCCGCAAGGCCGTTCGAAACCGCCCTTCCCGCAGATCGGCGCGCAAATTGGGATCCAGGTGTTCGAGGCAGGCGGACAAGGCTGACAGGCCCTCGTCCCCGCAACCGAAGACGAGGCGCGCATTGGCATCGAAGCCGACCAGATCCAGGTTGCCGTCGAGAAACAGAAGCGCCTGGTCGGCGGTCAAGGTGACATTCATGGAATTCTCGGCACTAGCGGTTTCGATGCGTTTCAAGGAACAGCTTTTTGTAGCATGTCTCGGACAACCAACCAAAATGTTGTGGGCGGTACACGACCGACCTTTCGGAGCGGGAATTGGCCCTGTCGATGCCGCAGTCAAGCTGAAAGGTCGCGTTTTTTCCATTTCCGCACAGCTGTCAACCTTGGAGTGGCGCTGCGCTCCGATGTGCCGCTTCTTTGCATGGCGGCGCATGGCCATCTTGCCGGCTGGCGGAAGGATGTCGCGGCGCGGTATCGCACCCCGCAGGGCGCCCTTTCCCTGCCTCCTTCACGGCGCCGAGACAAGACCTCTTCGACGCCGGGGAAGACGCCATCCCGCCCACGACACGCCGCCGCGCTAGGCCGCCTCGCACGGGGCCGTCAGCTGGGCGAGTGCCGAGTCAAGGGCAGACGAAACGGCCACAGCATGGGCCTCGCATTCGGCCGCACCGGCCTCCGCGCAATCGCGTTCTGCCGCGGCCAGGGCCTCGTGCAGCCCTGACAGCCCCACCACGGCGGCAGAGCCGACGGCGCGATGGACGATCGCGACACGCTCGGCGGGATCGGCGGCGCCCGTCCGCAGAGCGATGCAGGCCCGGCGCGCATCGGCGATGGTCTCGCGGACCAGCGCCTGCGCGGTGTCCTCGCCCACCAGTTCGGCCAGTTCCTCGCAGCGGAAGACCACGCTGGCCTCCATGGCAGGCGCCGCGTCCGGAACGGCCGGCTGTGCCATCCATTCCCGGCGAATCGCCGCGCCAAGCTGCGTTCCGGTGACCGGCTTGACGAGAACCGCCTGCATGCCCGCGGCCCGCGCATCGGCATCGGTGTCGTCGCGCAACATCGCGGTCACGCCAAGGATCACGGCATTCCGCGAGGCGCTCTCGGCGCGGATGCGCCTCGTGGCCTCGATCCCGTCCATCACCGGCATGCTGATATCCATCAGCACCAGGTCGAACGCGGTTTCGCGCGCCCTGTCCACCGCAATCCTGCCGTTTGTCGCGAGTTGCGGGCGATGTCCCAGGCGGCGCACCATCTCGGCCATCAGGATGAGGTTCACGGAATTGTCGTCGACCACCAGCACCGACAGCTCCGGCATACTTTGGGCGGCCTCGGCAGGCGCGGGATCGACGACCGGGCCCGGCCCGGCGATCCTCAGACGCAGGGAGAAGGCGAAGACGCTGCCGCGCCCGGCAAGGCTCCGCAGTCGCAGCCGCCCGCCCATCCGGCCTACCGCCAGCCGGGCGATCGGAAGGCCGAGGCCGGTGCCCGCCGAGGTGGAAAAACCCGCCTGCTCGATGGTCTCGAAATCGCGAAAGATGCGCTCGTGGTTCTCCGCGGCGATCCCCACCCCGTCATCGGCGACCGCCACCTGCAGCCGGGCCATCCCGTCATCGTCGCGCCGCATCCGCAACCGGACCGTCACGTTGCCGTTCATCGTGAACTTGACCGCGTTGCTGCACAGGTTGCTCAGCGCCCGGACGAAGGTATCGGGCGGGCCGATCAGCGCGTCGTCCGGACCAATGCCCCTGGCATCGAGCCACAGCCGTGTACCACGCTCCTCGGCCAGAGGTTGCAACTCGTGCAGGATCTGCTGCACCAGCGCATCCGGCCGGAACGCGGATGGCGGTTCTGTCACCTCACCCAGCTGCGTCAGGTCCAGCACGTCGTTGACCTGCGCCAGCGTGCGGTTGCCGCATTGCACCGCGGTGTCGAGCAGTTCGCGATTCTGCGGGTCCAGCCGGTCGCGGGCCATCAGATCGAGCGCCGCCAGCAGCCCGTGCAGCGGGGTACGCATCTCGTGGCTCATGGTGGCAAGGAAACGGCCCTTGGCCTCGGCGGCCTCTCGCGCCTTGTCCCGCGCGGCACGCAGGCTCTGCTCTGCCTCCACGTCCTGCGAGATGTCGCGCACGAAGGCGATGAAGATCTGCTCGCCTTCGGGATTCTTGTCATGCGCGATGCAGACTTCGGCGGGAAAGCGGGTCCCGTCGGCACGCTTGGCCGTCAGCCGGTGCCGCCCCGAACCCACCACCCGGCGTTCGCCGGTGTCACGGAAGCGCTGCATCCCGGCCCGATGCGAGGCGACGAAATCGCCGGGGATCATCAACCGTTCCACCGTCTGCCCGACGATCCGTTCCTCGGGCAGCCCCAGGATCGTGCTTGCCGCCGAATTGCATTGCAGGACGCGGCCATCGACATCGGTCACGAAGACCGCGTCGATGGAGGTCTCGAACGCCTTGCGCAGATTCGACGCCGCGCGATAGGCCTCGCGGCCGCGGGCTTCGAGGTGAAGCCAAAGGCGCAGGGCCAGAACCGTTGCCAGCCCCATCAGCAGCAGCAACCCGACCGTGACGATGGTGAAGCGGCGCCAGCTGGCACGTTCTTCCAGCCGCGCCTCGTTGGCCTGCGTCACGAAGACGGCAAGCCCACGCATCGCGGCATCCCTGACAACGGGGTGCGCGGCATCTATCGCTGTCGAGAGCGCCCTTAGTTCTTCTCCCCCAAGCGCCGGTGCCCCATCGACCCGCGCCGCCATATCGCGGCGCAAGGCATCCAGCCGGATGCTGAGCGCAGACAGTTCCCCGCCCGGCGCCGCGCGTTCCAGAGTGGCGATAACGACCCCGACCCGGCTATAGAAAATGTCGAAACTTTCACGCACCGCGGCGCGCGACATTCGATCCGGCCGCGACGTCGCCTCTTTCACCGCGAGCGAGAGCGACTTGAAGTCCACTTCGAGCTGGGCCACATTCCACAAGCGGTTGTCGGAATGCGCGACACGAAGTTCATCGAGCTTGTCGTGCAACACCCAGAAGTTGACCAGCAATGCCAGCACGGCACTCACGATCAGGCTGACCAGCAGCAGCGCGATACCCCGGCCCGGCCGCCAGCGCATCACGGCGGGGGCAAAGGCCACCTGTCAGTCTCCCAGCACGTCGATGCCGGTCAACTGCCACACGCTGTAGGCGTAGACGGTTTCGCTGCGATACCGATCCTCGGAATCATAGGGAAAGACCAGCCAGAGCGGCCCCTTGTCGCGCCGCGAAAACGGTGCGCCGTCGATCCGCAGCGCAACGATCGGGGCGGCAGGCTCTACTGCGGCGCGCGGCATCTCCATGGAATAGTCATTCGCAGCCACCAGCCGCAATGTGCCGTCGGGCGCGTCCACGGCCTCCAGCACTGCAGCAAGGCTGGGTCCGGAGAATTCCCGTTCTCCGCTGGTCCAGATCGTGGACGTGACGAACCGCTCCTGCGGCAGGGAAAGCAGCGCCCCTTCATCCATCACCGCCTCCCGCGCCGGGTCACCCGGGACGGTGATCGTGAGGGTCGTCTCGGCAAGGGCCGGCGCCGCAGTCAACGCCCAGCCAGCGGCCAGGACGATGCC
>JBKHDP010000094.1:0-11092 GCA_046541255.1 Paracoccaceae bacterium
AGCACTACGTTGACATCGTAGGGGTCACTGGTTCGATCCCAGTACCGCCCACCATTTCGACCCGCCGCACCCCGCGGCACCCCGATCGAGGCGCCCTGCGCGCCGCGCGAACTGAGGAGAGGACCATGAAGGTCAGGAACTCGCTGCGCTCGCTCAAGAAGCGCCATCGCGACTGCCGCGTGGTGCGCCGCAAGGGCCGCGTCTACGTGATCAACAAGACGCAGCGCCGCTTCAAGGCCCGCCAGGGCTGAGCCGGATCACAATATCGAAGGGGCCGTTCCGAAAGGAGCGGCCCCTTTCGCATGTCCCGGCCCGGCGGCAACGCGCATGGAATCGTTACGCGGATGTCACTCAGGGGCGGCATAGCTCGCCCGAACGCCGTCGCTTGGAAGGTCCGATGCCTGAAGATACCGCCCACCTCGCCCCGTTAGAAACCACCCCCCGCGCCGCGGGCGCGGGCCGCCGGCTGCGCCGCGCCGAGGCCGGATCCCCTGCCGGGCGTGCCGAGACGCACTCCCATGACACGCTCGACCGGCTGGCGCGCGCTTCGCTGGCCCGGATCACCGGCGGGCTGTCTCCCCAGGCGGCCTGGGCCGCCTGGGCGGATTGGGCGATGCACCTGGCCCGCGCCCCGGGCCGTCAGCTGGAACTGGCGGAGCATGCCGGCCGCTCGGCATGGCGGGTGCTCGAACATGCCACGGGACAGCGCGCCGAGCCGCCTTTCACCCCGAACCGCAACGATCACCGGTTCACCCATCCCGGCTGGGCCCGGGCACCTTACAGCCTTTGGCAGCAGGGCTTTCTTGCGACGCAGGACTGGTGGGATCACGCCACCCGGCTGATCCGGGGCATGCAGCCGCGCAACGCGGCGCGGGCGGGCTTCATGGCGCGCCAGATGCTGGACCCGCTTTCGCCCTCCAACCTGCCCTGGCTCAATCCCGCGATCGCCGAGGCCTGGCGAGAAAGCGGCGGCACATCGTCCCTGCGCGGCCTGCAGGCGCTCCGCGAGGATATCAGTGCGGCGATCACCGGCGAGGCCGTTCCCAGCCGTTTCGAGCTGGGCCGCGACCTGGCCGCGACACCCGGCGACGTGGTGTTCCGCAACCACCTTTTCGAGCTGATCCAGTATCGGCCCCAGACCGATCAGGTTCAGGCCGAGCCGATCCTGATCGTCCCGGCCTGGATCATGAAATACTACATCCTCGATCTGCAGCGCGAGAACTCGCTGATCAACTGGCTGGTCGGGCAGGGCTTCACGGTCTTCGCCATGAGCTGGGTGAATCCCGGCCCCGAACTGCGGGACGTGTCGCTGGACGACTACCGCCGCGACGGGGTGATGGCGGCGCTGGACGCCGTGGGCCGGATCGTTCCCGACACCAAGATCCATGCCTGCGGCTATTGCCTGGGCGGCACGATCCTGTCCATCGCCGCGGCCGCGATGGCGCGGCAGGCCGACGACCGGCTGGCCTCGATGACGCTGCTGGCGGCGCAAACCGACTTCACCGAGGCGGGCGAGCTGATGCTTTTCCTGGACGAGGCGCAGGTGGCCTTCCTCGAGGACATGATGTGGGATCGCGGGTTTCTCGACAGCGATCACATGGCCGGCGCCTTCCGTGCGCTGCGGTCCGAAGACCTGATCTGGACCCGGGCGGTCAACCGCTACCTTCTGGGCCAGGAGGAACCCGACCTCGACATCACCTTCTGGAATCGCGACAGCACGCGCATGCCCTACCGCATGCACTCGGACTACCTGCGGGCGCTGTTCCTGGAAAACCGTCTGAGCGCCGGGCGTTTCGCCGTCGATGGCCGGGTGATCGCGTTGCGCGACATCCGCGTGCCCTTCTTCGTGGTGGGCACCGAGGCCGACCACATCGCGCCCTGGCGCTCGGTCTACAAGGCCAAGCTCTTCACCGATGCGGATCTGCGCTTCGTTCTGACAAGCGGCGGGCATAATGGCGGGATCGTGTCAGAGCCGGGCCATCCGCGCCGCCACTACCGAATCGGCCATAGGCCGCCCGGCGCGCTCTACATGGATCCCGACACCTGGCTGGCGCAGCACGAGGTGCAGGAGGGCTCCTGGTGGCTCGAATGGGCCGCATGGCTGAACGGCAACAGCTCTGACCTGCCGACACAGCCCCCGACGATGGGAGCCCCGAAGGCGGGGTTGCCGCCGCTGATGCCTGCGCCGGGGCGCTACGTGCGTCAGGGCTGATCCGCCCCGGCGCACAGGCCTAGTCGTATTTGCGCCGATCCTCGATCACCAGCCCGTCATTGGGCAGGGCGCCGGGCGGAAGGATCTCCACCCGGCCCCGCATCTTCAGCGTCTCGGCCACGCTGCCCTCATAGGCCGCGGGATCGCCGCCGGCGCTTTCGATCTGTACCGTCATCACGTCCATCTCGCCCTCGCGCAGGGCGATCACCCGCGCGCGTCGGATCTCCGCATGCCGGGCCACCAGGGCGGCGACCTGTTCGGGGCGCACGAACATGCCCTTGATCTTCGTGGTCTGATCGGCCCGGCCCATCCAGCCCTTGATGCGCATGTTGGTGCGGCCGCAGGGGCTGTGGCCCGGAAGCACCGCCGAGAGATCCCCGGTCGCGAAGCGGATCAGCGGGTAGTCGGGGTTGAGCGTGGTCACCACCACTTCGCCGACCTCGCCCGCGGGCACCGGATCGCCGGTGCCGGGGCGCACGATCTCGACGATCACGCCCTCGTCGACGATCATTCCCTCGGGCTGGCGCGCGGGGAAATCCTGCGGCAGGCTCTCATAGGCGATGTTGCCCAGATCGGCGGTGGCGTAACATTGCAGGCAGGCGATGCCACGATCGGCATATTCCGCGCGCAGCGACGGGAACAGCGCCCCGCCGCCCACCGCGGCGCGGGTGATCGAGAGCCGTTCGCCCAACTCCTCGGCCTTGTCGAGAATCACCTTCAGGTAATCGGGCGTGCCAGCATAGGCGGTGGTGCCAAGATCGACGGCCGCCCGCACCTGCAACTCGGTCTGGCCCACGCCGGCGGGCAGCACCGCCGCGCCCACGGCGCGTGCGCCATTCTCGAAGATCATGCCGGCAGGTGTCAGGTGGTAGCCGAAGCAATTCTGCACGATATCGCCCGCCCCGATGCCGCAGGCATGCAGAAACCGCCCCATGCGCCACCAGTCGCGATCCGCGCCGCCGGGTTCGTAGATCGGGCCGGGCGACTGGAACACATGCGCGAATCCGTGCGGCGCGCGCGCCGTGTAGCCGCCGAAGGGGGGCTGCGCCCGCTGGGCCCGGCCAAGTCGCGACTTGCGCAGAACGGGCAGGGCGGCCAGCGCGTCGCGGCCGGTGATGGCCGCGGCATCCACCCCCTCGAGCGTCTCGGCATAACCCGGCAAGGCCTGAGCCAGCGCCACCTGCCGGGGCAGTTCCTGTGCCAGCCAAGCGGCGCGCTCGTCGTCGCTGCGGGTCTCCAGCGTGTCGTAATGCCCGCCAACCACCGGCCTGTCCTTCATCCCGCAGCCTCCTTCACCCTGTCCGACGCGCCGGCAAGCCACGACCGCGCCAATCCCGTCACCAGCCGGACGAAGCGCAGGCGCCCCCCGGCGATCTGCGCCAGCTCTTCCGGCCGCTCGGGCAGGCCAAGGGCCTGCGCCTGCCTGACGGCATGGGGATCCGCCATCGGAAACAGCTCGTCCCATGCGAGTTGCGCCTCGCGCGCGAAGATGTCGGCGCCGACATCGCCGATGCCCTTGACCTGTTTCAGCCGCGCGCGGATGCCCTCGGCATCGCCGCCCGCCTCGCGCAGGCGGCGCAGGTCTCCGCCATACTCCCGCTCCACCAACTCGGCGGCCTCGCGGATCTGGTCTGCGGCCTTGTTGTCGAAACGCGCATAGCCGTTCTCGTTCAGGACACGCACCAGATGCGCGCGGTCGCAATCGAGCACAGCGGGCACGGTGCGCAGATCTTCCAGCCTGAGCGCCGCCGACGCCTGCGCCGCCTTGGTGACATCGATCCGCGCCGACATCAGCAGCGCGGCCAGAAGCCAGTGGAACCAGTCCTCCGGCGTATCGGCCTCGATCTTCGCGCCGATCTCTTCGCTCCAGAGCCGGCCATGATCCTCGACCAGGGCGCGCACGAGTTCCTTTCTGTCCATTTCAGCCTCCATTCGCTCTCGCAAGCGCAACGGGGCGGGACCGGCCGGGTTCCGGGCGATCACGAGCATCAGGCAAGCCACCGCTTGCGGCGGCGATAGCTGCGCACGTCGCGAAAGCTCTTGCGGCCTTCGTCGGACATGCCGAGATAGAATTCCTTCACATCGGGGTTCTCGCGCAGCTCGTCGGCCGGGCCATCCATCACCACGCGCCCCGATTCCAGGATATAGCCGTGGCGGGCATAGCGCAGCGCGACGTTGGTGTTCTGTTCGGCCAGCAGGAAGGTGACGCCCTCGTTCTCGTTGATCGACTTCACGATCCCGAAGATCTGTTCCACCAACTGCGGCGCGAGGCCCATGCTGGGTTCGTCCAGCAGGATCGTCTCGGGCCGCGACATCAGCGCCCGGCCGATCGCCGTCATCTGCTGCTCGCCGCCCGACGTATAGCCCGCCTGGCTGCGGCGGCGCTCTTTCAGGCGGGGGAAATACTCGTAGACCAACTCCAGGTCCGCCTCGATCGCGGCCTTGCCATCGTTGCGCGTATAAGCGCCGGTCAGCAGGTTTTCCTCGACGGTCAGATGCTCGAAGCAGTGCCGGCCTTCCATCACCTGGATCACGCCGCGCTTCACCAGCGCCGCCGGGTCGAGCCCCTGCACCCGTTCGCCCTTGTAGAGGATCGAGCCCTTCGTCACCTCGCCGCGTTCGGAATGCAGCAGGTTCGAGATCGCCTTCAGCGTGGTGGTCTTGCCCGCCCCGTTGCCGCCCAGCAGCGCCACGATGCCGCCCTTGGGCACGGACAGGCTGACGCCCTTCAGCACGAGGATCACATGATTGTAGATCACCTCGATATTGTTGACCTCTAGAAGGGTCTGTTCGGTCTTTCCGGCGTCGAGCATCGGTCGCGTTCCCACGTTCAGGGGGTGGCTGGGTGCGGCGGCGGACCGCCGCACCCGGTGTCATGGATCAGTCGCAGGACGCCGTGATGTCGTTCTCGGCCGCGTAGGCTTCGGAATCCTCCTCGATCAGCGGCTGGAGCACCTCCTGGTCCGACTGCATGTAGTCGGTGATCAGGCTGAACGTGCCGGCCGAAGCATCCCACTGCGCCACCGCGGCATAGCCGTTGCCGCCGTGATTGGAACAGCTCACCTTGAACTCCGGGCCGAAATTCGGAAGGCCCAGCGCCTCCATCTTCGCCTCGGTCATCTCCAGGTTTTCCATGCCGTCGCGCATCATCTCGCGGCTGATCGCGGCGGTGCCGTGCATCTCCTGCGCGGTCTTGATCGCCTCGGCGGCCAGCATCGCGGCATACATGCCCCGATTGTAGAGCACGGAGCCGATCTGATCGCCCGCGCCGGCGGCCTTGCCGGTTTCCACGACATGTTCCTGGATATCGTCGTAGAGCGGGTAATCCGAGCCCAGGTTGTGGAAGGTCAGCGCCTTGTAGCCATCGGCGCCCTCGCCCGCCGCCCTCACGTCGTTCTCCGAGCCGGACCACCAGATCCCGATGAACTGGTCCATCGGATAGCGGATGTTGACCGCCTCCTGGATGGCCACCTGGTTCATCACGCCCCAGCCCCACATGATGACATTGTCGGGCCGTTCGCGCCGGATCTGGAGCCACTGGCTCTTCTGCTCCTGGCCGGGATGGTCCACGGGCATGAGCATCAGCTCGAAGCCATGCTTCTCCGCCAATTCCTCCAGCGTGCGGATCGGTTCCTTGCCATAGGCCGAATTGTGGTAGACCAATGCGATCTTGCGGCCCGAGATGTCCCCGTCATTCTCGTCCAGGATATGCCGGATCGCCACCGAGGCGCCGTCCCAGTAATTCGCCGGGTAGTTGAACACCCAACGGAACACTTCGCCGTTCTTGGCCGAGGTCCGGCCATAACCCAGCGTGTGCATCGGGATCTCGGCAGAGGTGACCTTGGGAATCAGCTGGTAGGTGATCCCGGTGGAGAGCGGCTGGTAGACCAGCGTGTCCTCGTCGCGGGTGCGCTCGAAACACTCCACGCCTTTCTCGGTATTGTAGCCGGTCTCGCATTCGATCAGCCGGATCGGCTCGCCGCCGATACCGCCGTCACGCTCGTTGAGCAGGGTGAAATAGTCCTGGTAGCCATCCGAAAAAGGAATGCCATTGGCTGCGTAGGGCCCGGTCCGATAGCTCAGATCGGGGATCACCAGATCGGCCAATGCCGGTCCCGCCGCCATGACGGCCGCCAGGGCGGCGCTCATCAGTTTCAGTCTCATCTTGTCTTCTCCTCCCGTTTGCTTGTCGTTCGTGTGGGGCGCGGCCTCCTCCCTGCCGCGCCCCCCGGTGACCCCACCGCTCAATGCGGGAAGGGCCACAACCTCAGTTTCTCCTTGGCCAGCCGCCACAGCTGGGCCAGGCCGTGCGGTTCCGCCACCAGGAACAGGATGATCAGCCCGCCGACGATCATCAGTTCCAGATGTGCGGCAAGGTCGGTGGGCCAGCCCATCCCGCCCACCAGCACGTTTCGAAGCAGAACCGGCAGCAGCACCAGAAAGGCCGCCCCGGCGAAGCTGCCGAAGATCGAGCCCAGCCCGCCGATGATGATCATGAAAAGCACCAGGAACGATTTCTGGATGCCGTAGGCCTCGCCCACCTCCACCGCGCCCAGGTAGACGGCGAACAGCAGCGCGCCCGCGATCCCGATGAAGAAGGACGACACCGCGAAGGCCGACAGCTTGGCGCGCAGCGGGTCGACCCCGATGATCTCGGCGGCGATATCCATGTCGCGGATCGCCATCCAGCGGCGTCCCTGCGCACCCCGCGTCAGGTTGCGGGCAATGATCGCCGACGCGGCGGCGAAGACGAGGCAGAACAGGTAGGTGGCCCAGGCCGAGCTGTCCGAGCCGGTGATCGGCACCCCGAACATCGTGCGCTCGGGCGCGGTGATCTGGCCCGAGGCGGAATAGTTGTAGAACCAGGGCACACGGTTGAACAGCCACACCAGGAAGAACTGTGCCGCCAGCGTGGCCACCGCCAGGTAGAAGCCCTTGATCCGAAGCGAGGGCAACCCGAACAGCACCCCGACCGCCGCCGTGATCCCGCCCGCGGCGATCACGTGGAACACGATGTTGATCTCGGGAAAGCCGGTCATCAGCTTGTAGCAGGCATAGGCCCCCACCGCCATGAAGCCGCCGGTGCCGAGGCTCACCTGCCCGCAATACCCCACCAGGATGTTCAGCCCGATCGCCGCGATCGAGTAGATCAGGAAGGGCAGCAGGACGGCATTGGCCCAGTAGTCGTTGATGACGAAGGGCACCACCAGGAAGCCTACCGCCAGCACCGCGTAATAGCGCCAGCGATCGAACCGGATCGGGAAGGTCTGCCCGTCGGCGGTGTAGGTTGTCTTGAAATCCCCGGCCTCGCGATAGAACATCAGGCGGTCTCCCCGTCCTTGTCAGGATCCATGTGCGACAGGTCCGCCCGGCGCAGCTTGCGGTCGTATCCGGTGCGCTCGGCGTAACGGGCCAGCCACAGATAGGCCCAGATGCCCAGCCCCCCGCCCAGCGCGGCCAGCATCGCGGCTACCACGATCTGGCCGGTCTCCTGCACATCCGCCGAGAGCGCCAGGTAGCCGAAGGCCCAGAAGCCCGACCACGAGATGACGTTCACGATGGCGATCAGCTTGTGCATCCCATCCCTCCCCGTCACACCCGCTCGATGATCTTCTCGCCGAACAGGCCCTGCGGCCGGAACACGAGGAAGATCAGCGCAAGGACATAGGCGAACCAGTTCTCGGTCGCGCCGCCCATCATCGACCCCAGGAGGAACTCGAAGAGCTTCTCGCCCACCCCGATGATCAGCCCGCCGACGATGGCGCCGGGTATCGAGGTGAAGCCGCCCAGCATCAGCACCGGCAGCGCCTTCAGCGCGATCAGCGACAGCGAAAACTGCACGCCCGATTTCGCGCCCCACATGATGCCCGCCACAAGCGCCACGAATCCGGCCAGCGACCACACCATGATCCAGATGAAATTCAGCGACACGCCCACCGACAGCGCCGCCTGGTGGTCATCTGCCACCGCGCGCATGGCACGGCCCTGCTTGGTGTATTGCGCGAACATCACCAGCGCCGTCACCAGCAGCCCGGCGATCAGGGTCGCGACGATGTCGAGATTGTCGATGAAGAACCCGTATCCCAACAGCTCGAACGTCACCTCGTCGATCGTCGCGTTGATACCCTGCGGCAGGCCCACATCCAGCGTCTTGATGTCGGCGCCCCACATCACGTCGCCCAGACCTTCGAGAAAATAGGCCAGTCCGATCGTCGCCATGAACAGGATGATCGGCTCCTGGTTCACGAGATGCCGGAAGATGAACCGCTGCACCGCCCAGGCCAGCACCACCATCACCGCCGCCGTCAGCAGGATCGCCAGCAGCGGCGGCAGATGCCAGCCGAAACGATGGATCTCGGTGCCCAGCATCGCGTTGATCAGATGGGCGAAGGGCACCTTCCCCTCCATGATCCCCACCAGCGTCAGCGCCGCGAACAGCGCCATCACCCCCTGGCTGTAGTTGAAGATCCCCGAGGCCTTGTAGATGAGCACGAAGCCCAGCGCCACGAGCGAATAGAGCACGCCGGCCATGAGCCCGTTGAGAAAGACCTCCATTCCCCAGATCAGCTGTTCAGGCATGGTCCGGCCCTCCCGTTCCCGTTGCCGAAGGCGTCCGGCCTCCGCGCCGCTGCCGCTGCCGCTGCCGCTCAGTCATGCGCCACCCCCAGATAGGCGTCGATCACCGCCTGGTTGTTGCGCACCTCGTCGGGCGGGCCGTCGCCGATCTTCTTGCCGTAATCCATCACCACCACCCGATCCGAGAGATCCATCACCACGCCCATGTCATGCTCGATCAGCGCGATCGTGGTGCCGAACTCGTCGTTCACGTCGAGGATGAAGCGGCTCATGTCCTCCTTCTCCTCCACGTTCATGCCCGCCATCGGCTCGTCCAGCAGCAGCAAAGTGGGGTCGGCCACCAGCGCGCGGGCCAGTTCCACCCGCTTCTTCAAGCCATAGGGCAGCCGCGCCACCGGCGTCTTGCGGATATGCTGGATCTCCAGGAAATCGATGATCCGCTCGGCCTTCTCGCGGTTCTCCACCTCTTCGCGCTCTGCCGCGCCCTTCCACAAGGCCTGCGCGAACAGCCCCTGCCTCATCTGGGTCAGCCGGCCGGTCATCACGTTGTCCAGCACGCTCATCCCCTCGAACAGCGCGATGTTCTGGAAGGTGCGGGCGATGCCCTGCCGGGCCACCTGGAAGGGCTTCATCGGCGGCCGCTTCGCGCCGCGGAACCACACCTCGCCGTCCTGCGGCACATAGAAGCCCGAGATGACGTTCAGCATCGAGGACTTGCCGGCACCGTTCGGCCCGATGATCGCGCGGATCTCGCCCTCGCGGATGTCGAAGCTGATATCCTTGATCGCCACCACCCCGCCGAAGCGCAGGGTGATGTTGCGCATCTCCATGACCACGCCGCCGATCCGGCGGCCGTCGGGGGTCACTGTGCCTTCCACCGTGTCCTTCACGCGCCCGCCCCCTTCTTCTTGGCAGAAATATCCCCGCCGGAGGCACGCGGCCCCGCCTCCCCGCGAAGAGGAATGGACAGGCCAGGGCGCGGGGGGGTGCCGCGCATCCTCATGGCGACCGGCCCGGTTCCGCGCCCGTCCGGCGTGAACCGGGTCTCGTCGGCGGCGCGTCGGCCGCCTGCAACGATCGCCATGTCGAGATCATCGCGGCGCTCTGCCGTATCGCTCATTCGCGTCCCCCTCCCGCCAGAAGCGTCACGGCGCCGATCATCGCGCCGTAGACCGCGAGCAGCCCCGCCAGGGGCAGCAGCCCGATGTCACCGAACCCGGCCAGATGCACGGCACCGATCCCGAAGCCGCCGGTGACGGCCCCGGAAAGACCGGGAACCCAGCCGCGCCGGGCCCGCCGCCCGATCACCACCGCAAGCGCAAGCCCGAAGAGCGCAAGCGCTGCGGCGGCGGCCAATGTCATTGCGTCGGATGTCATGCCGTGCCTCCGCCATCGTGGCCGGGCAGCCCCTCTGTCTTCCCCGCGCGCGCTTCTCTGCGCCGGGGTGACAGCCGAAGGCGCGGATATCCGGCCTGCCCCCTCATTCCGCGGCTTCCTGCGCCGGCGCCCGCACCGGAACCACCCTGGCGTCACGGATTTCCAGCGTCGCCGTGATCTTGCCCTTGCGGCCATCCTCGTAGGTGACTTCCGTCTCGGTGTAGATGCTGCGCGACCCGTCGTAGAGCGCCTCCACCAGATCCGCGAACTTCTCACCGATGATCTTGCGGCGCACCTTGCGGGTGCGGGTCAGTTCGCCATCATCGGCGTCCAGTTCCTTGTGCAGCACCAGGAAGCGGTGGACCTGGCAGGCCGAAAGCATCTCGTCCTCGGCGATCGAGCGGTTCACCTCCTCGACATGGTCCTGGATCATCGCCAGCACCTTCGGATGCTGCGACAGTTCCTGATAGGAGGCATAGGCGATATTGTTGCGCTCGGCCCAGTTGCCCACCGCCGAGAGATCGATATTGATGAAGGCGCAGCAGGTTTCGCGCCCGGCGCCGAACACCACCGCTTCCAGGATGTTGGGGTAGAATTTCAGCTTGTTCTCGACGTATTTCGGCGCGAACAGGCTGCCATCGGCCATCTTGGCCACATCCTTGGCCCGGTCGATGATGCGCAGATGCCCGGTATCGGGTTCGAAGAAGCCCGCATCCCCCGTGGCCACCCAGCCTTCCGGGTCCTTGGTGTCGGCGGTCGAGTCGGGATTCTTGTAGTATTCCACGAAGACGCCCGGGCTGCGGTAATAGACCTCGCCATTGTCGCGGATCTCCACCTCCACGCCGGGCGAGGGCACGCCCACGGTGTCCGACCGCACCTCGCCGTCGGGCTGCTGGGTGATGAAGACGCTGGCCTCGGTCTGGCCGT
>JBKHDP010000095.1:0-11063 GCA_046541255.1 Paracoccaceae bacterium
TCATAGGCCGCAAGATCGACATGCGCCCGCGAAACCGTCTCCGCCGACGGCGGGTAGGTGCTGGTCATGGCTCTCCCCCCTTTTCGTCCGGTCCGAGTGACCCGCCCCCGCAAGCAGCCTGAAAGGGGGCGGGCGATCCGGCCATGACGGGCCGGATACTCGGTGCGACGCCTCCCCTCACGGATCGGGCCGCAGGGTCAGGGTCGGACAGGAGCGGACCGCTTGTCAAGAAAGACCGGGCGATCCGCCGCTTGCCGGGGCGAGGGATGCGGTGGCGCCAGGGCCGGGGCGCAGGTATTGGCGGGAGCGCCGGTCAAGCCCAGCGAAGGAGATGATCTGAAAACATTGACGCAGAGCGATTGAAACAGGGCCGAATCCTGTGAATAGTTTTCAGGGAAAGCGGCAGGATCTGTAAATCGCCGGGGTGTCGCGGATGCCCCGGCTGGGCGGGGAGGAACGGAGATGGCGCGCGAGTCGCTGACCGGATCGCGCATTCGCGAACGTCGGACCATGGCCGGGCTCAAGCAGGCCGACCTGGCGCGGCGGGCCGGCATCTCGCCCTCCTATCTCAACCTGATCGAACACAACCGGCGCCGGATCGGCGGCCGGCTTCTGCAGGATGTCGCGGCGGCGCTGGATGTCGAACCCTCGCTGCTGTCGGAGGGCGCCGAGGCCGCGCTGATCGCCGCGCTGCGCGAGGCCGCGGGGGCCCGTCCCGCGATCGCCGCCGAGCTGGACCGGGTCGAGGAATTCGCCGGTCGCTTCCCCGGCTGGGCCGAACTTCTGGCGGATGCGCGGCGCCGGGCCGAGGCGCTGGAACGGACCGTCGAGACGCTGAGCGACCGGCTGGCGCATGACCCGCATCTCGCGGCCTCGCTGCACGAGATGCTCTCGGCGATCACGGCGATCCGGTCCACCGCGGCGATCCTCGCCGATACCACCGAGCTGGAGCCCGAATGGCGCGACAGGTTTCATCGCAACCTCGATCAGGACAGCCGGCGGTTGGCCGAGGGCGGGGCGGCGCTGGTGGGATATCTCGACAGCGCCGGGGAGGCCGGCGCCAGCCCGACCTCGCCGCAGGAAGAGGTGGATGCCTTCCTGGCCGCGCGGGGTTACCACTTCCCGGAACTGGAGAAACCCGGGGCCCAGCCGGCCGATGTGCTGGCGCGCGAGGCCACGGAGCGGGCGCTGTCCTCGCGCGCCGCGCGGGTGATGGCCGAGCGGCTGCTAGCGCGCTATCGCGACGACGCGGCGCGGATGCCGCTGCGCCGGGTGGCGCGGGTGCTGACGGCGCACGGGCCCGACCCGGAGGCGCTGGCCCGCGCCTGCGGCGCCGATCTCGCCGCGGCCATGCGCCGGCTGGCCGCGCTGCCCCGCGACATGACCGAAGACCCTTTCGGCCTGGCGATCTGCGACGCCTCCGGTACCCTGACCTTCCGCAAGCCGCTGGACGATTTCCCGCTGCCGCGTTTCGGTGCAGCCTGTCCCTGGTGGCCGCTATTCGAGGCCTTGGGCCGCCCCGGCCAGCCGGTGGCGCGGCTGATGGAACAGGCCGGCCGCGAGACCCGCCGGTTCCGCGGGCTGGCGGTGGCCAATCCCGTGGCGCCAGCCGGCTTCGAGCGGCCGGCGCTGACCGAGGCGCATATGCTGATCCTGCCGGATGGCGGCGCGTCCGGTCCGCTGCTGGAGGTCGGGCCGGGCTGCCGGGTGTGCCCGCGCGAGACCTGCCTCGGCCGGCGCGAACCGTCGATCCTGGCGGATGGGTTTTGACTTGCGGGGCCGGGCTGGTGTTATATCGCCCGCACAAAACACGAATGCGCTGCGCCATTCGGGAGGAGCGGAGGAATGGGCAAGCATGTCCTGCTGATCGAGGATGAGCCCAATATCATCGAGGCGATCAGCTTCATCCTCAGGCGTGACGGCTGGCGGGTCGACACGCATTCCGACGGGCTTGATGCCGTCGAGACCGTGTGCCGCCTGGTGCCCGACCTGCTGATCCTGGACGTGATGCTGCCGGGGCGGTCGGGCTATGACATCCTGCGCGAGCTGCGCAGGCAGGACGGGTTCGAGGCACTGCCGGTGCTGATGCTGACGGCGCGGGGCCAGAGCAAGGATCGCGACCTGGCGCAGCGTGTCGGCGCCTCGCGCTACATGACCAAGCCGTTCTCCAATTCCGAGGTGCTGGATGCGGTGCGCGCCATGGCCGGCGTGACATGAGACCGTCCTCGCCGATCTTCGTGCAGCGCCAGACCTACCGCTCGCGCCGCCTGATGGATGCCGCGCGCTTGCTGCCGCTGCTGGGCGCCTGCCTGTTCGCGGTGCCGCTGCTGTGGCCGGACGAGGATGGCGGCGCGATCCGCACGTCGCGCGCCATGATCTACATCTTCGGGGTCTGGACGCTGCTGATCGTCGCGACGGCGCTGCTGTCGCGTCGTCTGGGCCGCGACGGGGACGATGGCGGTTCCGGGGCCGAATAGATGGCCTCGCTCAACCTGCTCGTCGCGGTCTGCCTGTCCTACGTGGCGATCCTGTTCCTGGTGGCCTTCGCCGCCGAACGCGCCGCGCTGCGGGGACGGGGCGGCTGGCTGCGCAGCCCCTGGGTCTATACCCTGTCGCTTTCGATCTACTGCACGGCCTGGACGTTCTACGGCGCCGTCGGCTATGCGGCGCGCTCGGGTCTGGAATATCTGACGATCTATCTGGGGCCGACGCTGGTGATGATCGGCTGGTGGTGGGGGCTGCGCAAGCTGGTGCGCATCGGCCGCAGCCAGCGCATCACCTCGGTGGCCGACCTGATCAGCGCGCGTTACGGCAAGTCCAACCTGCTGGCGGTCGGCGTGACTGTCCTCGCGGTGGTGGGCACCACGCCCTACATCGCGCTGCAGCTGCAATCGGTGACGCTGTCCTTCGCCACCTTCGCCCAGCCGGACCCGACCCGCCCGGTTCCGGTCGACAATATCTCCACGGCGCTCTGGGTGGCGACGGGGCTGGCGGTGTTCACGGTGATCTTCGGCACCCGCAATCTCGACGTGAACGAACGTCATCACGGGGTCGTCATGGCGATCGCGGTGGAGGCGGTGGTCAAGCTCTTCGCGCTGCTGGCGGTGGGGGTGTTCGTGGTCTGGGGGTTGGGCGGCGGCCCGGTCGAGATGCTCGACCGGATCGACGCCAGCCCGCATCTTGCCGAATGGCATATCGACGGGGGCCGCTGGGCGGGGCTGACCTTCCTGTCGGCCGCTGCCTTCCTCTGCCTGCCGCGGATGTTCCAGGTGCTGGTGGTCGAGAACGAGGACGAGGGGATGCTGCGCACCGCCTCCTGGGCCTTCCCGGCCTATGTCCTGCTGATGAGCCTCTTCGTGGTGCCGATCGCGGTGGTGGGGCTGGACATGATGCCGGCGGGCGTCAATCCCGACACCTTCGTGCTGACCCTGCCGCTGGCCGAGGGAAGGGACGGGCTGGCCATGCTGTCCTTCCTGGGCGGGTTCTCCTCGGCCACCTCGATGGTGATCGTGGCGGCCATCGCGCTGTCCACCATGGTGTCGAACCACATCGTCATGCCGATCTGGCTGCGGGCCACCGGCGGCGGCGCGTCGATCGCGGGTGACGTGCGCAACGTGGTGCTGCTGGCGCGGCGTATCTCCATCGCGGGGATCGTGCTGCTGGGATATCTCTATTACCGCCTGTCGGGCGGCGGCGAGGCGCTGGCCGCGATCGGGCTGATTTCCTTCGCGGGGGTGGCGCAGATCCTGCCGGCGATGCTGGGCGGCATCTTCTGGCGCGGGGCCACCCGGATCGGCGCGCTGGCCGGGCTTACGGTGGGGTTCGCCATCTGGCTCTATACCCTGTTCCTGCCCAGCTTCGGGCCGGCGGTGATGCCGCCGTCAATCATGGAACAGGGCCTTCTGGGCCTGTCCTGGCTGCGGCCGCAGGCGCTGTTCGGCATCGACGGCATGGACCCGGTGATCCATACCGTGCTGTGGAGCATGGCGTTGAACACGCTGGCCTTCCTTGGGTGTTCGCTGGCCTCCTTTCCGGCACCGCTGGAGCGGTTGCAGGGCGCGCAGTTCGTCTCGATCTTGCAGCATTCCGGCAGTGCGCGCAGCTGGTCGGGCGGCACGGCGCAGAGCGAGGACCTGATGGTGATGGCGCAGCGCATCCTGGGCCCGGACGAGGCGCAGGCGCTGTTCCAGCGCGAGGCCGCGCGCCAGGGGTTGAAGGGCTACCTGCCCGAACCCAGCCCGGATTTCCTGGAGACCTTGCAGCGTGCGCTGTCCGGCTCGGTCGGCGCGGCCACCGCCCATGCCATGGTGGGACAGATCGTCGGCGGCATGTCCGTGTCGGTGCAGGATCTGATGGCCGTGGCCGACGAGACAGCGCAGATGATGGAATATTCCAACAGGCTGGAGGCCCAGTCCGACGAGCTGACGCGCACCGCCCGACAGTTGCGGGAGGCCAACGAGAAGCTGACCCGGCTGTCGGTGCAGAAGGATGCCTTCCTCAGCCAGATCAGCCACGAGTTGCGCACGCCGATGACCTCGATCCGCGCCTTCTCGGAGATCCTGCGCGATGCCGACGGCCTGAGCCCCGAGGCGCAGGGAAAATATGCCTCGATCATCCATGACGAGGCGATTCGCCTGACCCGGCTGCTGGATGACCTGCTGGATCTCAGCGTGCTGGAGAATGCGCAGGTCAGCCTCAATATTCGCGAGGGCGGGCTGGCCGAACTGATCGACCATGCGCTGGCCGCCGCCGGCGCGGGCGAGGGGCGCGCGCTGCGCATCCGGCGCGACCGGGCCGCCGAACAGATCACGCTCTGCACCGATCTGGACCGGCTGGCGCAGGTCTTCATCAATCTGGTCGCCAATGCCCGGAAATACTGCGATGCCGAGCGGCCCGTGCTGACGATTCGCGCGGGACTTGCCGGCGGAATGCTCACGGTGGATTTCATCGACAACGGACAGGGGATTCCCACCGACCAGCAGGATGTCATCTTCGAGAAATTCGCCCGGATAGGCGATCAGAAGGCCGGTGGCGCAGGTCTGGGCCTGGCGATCTGCCGCGAGATCATGGCGCGCCTTGGCGGCACCATCGCCTATCTGCCCGGTCAGGGCGGTGCCGCCTTCCGCGTGCGCCTGCAGGCCCGGGCCGCGATGGCCGCGCAATAGCGGGTTGCGGGCGGTCGTAAACCTCTCGCTAACCGGCTCCGCCTAGGGTGCCATGGAGGACCGCAGGACGCGGTGACGAGGGCATGGGCGACACGGGATCGAATGCAGTTCTGCGCCGAAAGGCCAGCGCCGGACGGCGTCAGCAGGAGGCGCGCCTGCCGAGCCCGGCACGCGCGTTGCGCCTGGGGCTGGCCCGGGCGGCGAAGGATCGGCTGGATCTCGCGCTTTCCGTCGCCGCCCTGACCGAGCAGCGGCTGGAACAGGAGGCCGTCCTGCCCGCGCTGCCTGCCGGGGCGCTGATCGTTCTGCTGGATGGCCCGGGCGGCGCGGTGGGCGCGGCGGTGCTGGAGCGCGATCTGCTGGCCGGGCTGATCGAACAGCAGACCATCGGGCGGGTGCTGTCGCGCCCGGCGGATCCGCGGCCCTTCACCGCCACCGATGCCGCCATCGCCGCCCCCCTGCTCGAGGGCATGCTGGAACGAATGGAGGAAACCCTGGGCAGCCAGGCCGGGGCGACCGGGCTGGGCGGGTTTCGCTTCGGCGCTCATATCCCCGAGGCGCGGGTGCTGGGGCTGGCCCTGCAGGCCCCGCATTACCGGTTGTTCCGCCTTGCTCTCGATCTGGCGGCCGGCGCCCGCGGCGGCGAGCTTTGCCTCGCGTTTCCCTGGCGCGAAGCCGGGCCCGCCGCCCGACCATCGGCGCCGGGCCGGGATGCGCCGAAGGGGCTGGAACAGGTCGCGCTGGGCGTCCCGGCCGAACTGGTCGCGGTGCTGCACCGGATGCAGCTGCCGCTGTCGCGGGCCACCGCGCTGGCCCCGGGCGACCTGCTGGAGCTTCCGTCCGAGGCGCTGGAGACGGTGATGCTGGAAGGCCCCTGCGGCAAACCCATCGCGCGCGGCCGGCTGGGCCGGATCGATGGTGCCCGTGCGGTACGGCTGTCGGGCGGCAAGGCCCTCGCGCCGGAAACGCCCGCCGCGCCCGGCCCGGACGAGCCAGCCCCATCGCCCGCGCCGCCGGCAACCAGGGCGCTGCCGGAACCGCCCGCCATGCCATCCGGGCCCGCAGGTGGGCCCGATCCCTTGCCGGATCTTCCGCCGCTCGAATTCGACATGCCGGACGTGCCGTTCCTGCCGGGCGCCGAGGCGTGAGGCATCGTCGAGCGAAAACGCCCCGCGACGGTGCTCGTCGCGGGGCGTCTTCGGGGGACATCGGTCGCCTGGTCGGCTCAGTCTCTGGCCGCTGCCTCCAGCGCCGGGCGCAGCCCGTCCAGCGCGTAGCCGGCCCGGGCCGTGGCGGCGAGGATCTCGTCGGTGGGACGTTTCCCGGCCTGTCCCAGCGCCCAGATCACCGAGCAGCGCGTGCCCGAGGCGCAGTAGGCCAGCACCTTGCCCGGCGCGTCCTCCACCAGGCTTGCCTGTTTCGCCACGTTCTCGGCCGTCATGGTCTGGTGGGTGAGCGGCAGCAGCTCGAAGTCCATGCCAGCCGCGCGCACCGCCTCGCCCACCGCCGCAGCCTGCAGCGAGGGCGGCACTTCGGCATCGGGGCGGTTGCAGATCACCCGGGTGAACCCCGCGGCGGCCAACGCCGGCGCGTCGGCCGGGTCGATCTGCGGCGCGACATGGTAACGATCGGTGATCGGTCGGATATCCATGGTTTCGCTCCTATTCTGCGGGGACCGGCCGTTCAAGGCGCTGCGTGACGAAGGGGGCCAGGGCCATCCCGCCCAGCATCGCGGCAAAGAAAACCCAATGCCCGATCCCGCCATAGCTGAGCGAGGCCACCGATGGCCCCGGGCAGAGCCCGGCCAGCCCCCAGCCGGCGCCGAACATCGCCGAGCCGATCGCCAGTCGCGGGTCGATCTGCACCGGGGGCGGCGGCGGGAAGGTGCCGCCCAAGACCGGGGTGCGCCGCGCGCGGGTCAGTTGCCAGGCCAGCGCCATCGGGATCATGGCGCCGCCCATCACGAAGGCCAGTGTCGGATCCCAGTCGCCGAACACGTCGAGCCAGCCCTGCACCTTGGCGGTGTCGGTCATGCCCGAGACGAAGAGGCCGGCTCCGAACAGCCCGCCCGCGACGAAGGCAAAAAACATCCGCAGCATCACACGATCTCCCAGACATGGCGGAACAGCAGCACCGAGACGCCGCCCGCGAGGATGTAGAAGACCGTCGAGGCCATGCCCCGCAGGCTCAGCCGCGAGATGCCGCAGACCCCGTGCCCCGAGGTGCAGCCATTGGCGATGCGCGTGCCCACGCCCACCATCAGCCCGGCGGCGATCAGCACCCACCAGTTCGAGGTGATATGCGTGTCGACCGCGCCGTAAAGCGGGTAGAGCGCGATCGGCAGCAGGAACACTCCGGCCAGGAAGGCCACCCGTTCCGCCACGTTGCCCCTGGCGGTGCCGTCCACCAGCCCGCCGAGGATGCCGCTGGCGCCCATGATCCGGCCATTTGCCAGAAGATACACCGCGCCGCCCGAGCCGATCAGCAATCCGCCGATCAGGCCCCAGATCCAGTCCTGTTCCATGTTGTCGCGTTTCCTTGAAGTCCTTGATGGGTCGATGCCGCGCCGGGGGCCGTTCGCGAAACCCGCCGGCGCGGCGATCCGGTCAGAGCTTGTTGACCGGAACCTTGAGGAAGACATCGCCCTGGTCGTCGGCGGGCGGCATCTGGCCGGCGCGCATGTTCACCTGAAGCGAGGGGATGATGAGCCTGGGCATGTCGAGCGTCGCGTCGCGGGCATCGCGCATCTGAACGAACTCCTCCTTCGACTTGCCGCCGCCGACATGGACGTTCTTCGCCTTCTGCTCGCCCACGGTGGTTTCCCAGGCGTAGTCGTCGCGGCCCGGGGCCTTGTAGTCATGGCCCACGAAGATGCGGGTGTCGTCCGGCAGGGCGAGGATCTTCTGCACGCTTTCATACATCGTCTCGGACGAGCCGCCCGGGAAGTCGCAGCGCGCGGTGCCGAAATCGGGCATGAACAGCGTGTCGCCGACAAAGGCCGCATCGCCGATCACGTAGGTCAGGCAGGCCGGCGTATGGCCCGGCGTGTGCAGCACGTCGCCGCGCAGCTGTCCGACATGGAAGCTGTCGCCTTCCTTGAACAGCTGATCGAATTGCGAGCCGTCGCGCTGGAACTCGGTACCTTCGTTGAACACCTTGCCGAAGGTGTCCTGCACGACGCGGATGTTCTCGCCGATGCCGATCTTGCCGCCCAGTCGTTCCTGCAGATAGGGCGCGGCGGAGAGGTGGTCGGCATGGACATGGGTTTCCAGGATCCACACGGGCTCCAGCCCTTCGGCCGTGACGTATTCGATGATCGCGTCGGCCGAGCTGGTATCGGTGCGGCCGCTGGCATAGTCGAAATCCAGCACGCTGTCGATGATCGCGGCGGCGGAGCCGTTTGGATCCTTCACCACGTAGGAGATCGTGTTGGTGGCCTGGTCGAAGAAGGCCTTCACTTCAGGTTTCATGGGCATTCCCTCCGTTTCGCGCAGACATATACGGCTTTTGGAATACGTTTCAAGGGAAAGATGGGATTGACCTGCATCAATGCCCTGTGATGCGCTTGGATGAGAGGATTGCCCGATCATGACCAGGGAGACCCGCATGACATCGCTCGAAACCCGCCGCGCCACGCTGATGTCCCGCCTGAAGGAACTCGACAGCCGCCTGCACGCGATCGAGGACCAGCTCGACGAGCCGCATTCCAAGGACTGGGAAGACGATGCCGTGGAGCGCGAGGGCGACGAGGTGCTGGAGGCGCTGGGCGGCGCCGGCCGCGCCGAGATCGAGCGGATCCAGGCGGCCCTGCAACGGATCCGGGACGGTGAATACGGCTATTGCGTGAAATGCGGCAACGAGATCCGCCCGGAACGGCTTGACGTGCTGCCCGATACGCCTTTCTGCGCCGAATGCGCGCGCACCCTGTGACACCCCGAGCGGAGGACGCGAGATGACCCCGGAAGACAAGGCCAGGCTGGATGCCGAGATCCGCGACATCGAGGCGCGGTTGCCCGAGGCCGATCCCGAGACCCGCGCCGAACTGACGGCGCATCTGGAACGCGCGCTGGAACGACTTCGCGCGCTCGGCGCGCGGGACGATCCGCGCAACGAGGAAGAGCGGATCGACGAGGAGATCGAGTCGCAATTCGACAACCTTCCGCTTTGATCTGCAAGGCCTCGTGCCAACAGGCTTGCCTCGCGGCGATGGATTTCGCCTAATGCCCGCGTGATACTCTGGGGCATGCAGGCAGGATGACGGATCGAACCACCGGCTACGCGACGCGCGACGGGGTGGCGGTGCTGACGCTGCCGGCCGTTCCCAGCCTTCTGGATCCCGTCGCGCGCGACGGGCTGGAGGCGATGGTCTTGCGGGCTCATGCCGATCCCGAGGCGCGCGCCCTGGTATTGACCGGCCCGGGCCGGATCTTCGCGCTGGGCGATGGCGACCATCCGGGCGAGGGCCCCAAGGACTGGGCGGCGCTGGGTGCGTTGTGTTCGCTGATCGAGACCGGCCCGAAACCCGCCGTGGCCGCGCTGGGCGGTGCGGCGCTGGGTGCGGGACTGGCGCTGGCCTGCGCCATGCATGCGCGGCTGGCGCTGCCACAGGTGCGGCTGGGGGTCTCGGCGCTGTCGGTCGGGCTGGTGCCCGGCGCGGGGCTGACCCAAAGGCTGTCGCGGCTGCTGCCGATGGGCGACGTGCTGGCGCTGATCCGCGCGGCGCAACCGCTGGCCGCGCGCGATCTGACCGGCGCGGGGTTCGTGGAGTGCGTCGCGGTGGACGCGCTCGATGCCGCTTGCGCCCATGCGCGCGCATTGTCCGAGCAGGGCTGGAGACCGGCGCGCGACGCCCCGCCGGGGCGGGGCGATCCGGCCGCGACACAGAAGGTTCTGAGCGAGGCGAGGGCCGGTGCGCCGGAGGATCCGGCGCTGGACGAAACGCTGTCCTGCCTGGAGGCCTCGCTGATGCTGCCCTTCGAGGCGGGGCTCGACTTCGAGGCCGCCGCGCTGGAGGCGCTGCATGATACCACGCGCAGCCGGGTTCTGCGCCATCTCTGGGCCGCCGGGCGGCGCCTGTCCGCGCCCGCGCTGCCGGCGCAGGCGATGGCCGCGCCGCTGGTGCCGGCGGTGCTCGGCCATGGCCGCACCGCCGCGAGCCTGGCGGTCATGGCGCTGCAGGCGGGGCTGGAGGCCGTGGTCGCCGATCCCGCCGCGGCGGAGGTGGCCACAGAGGTGGATGCGATCCTGCAGCGCCAGGTGCGGCGCGGCCGGCTGAGCGCACAGGGCGCCGATGCGATGCTGACGGGGCTGCACTGCGCGGCCCGGCCAGAGGCGCTGGGCCGTGCGACCATCGTGATCGAATGCGGCCCGGGCGATGCCGCCGCGCGTGCCGGGCGCTGGGAGGCTGCGCGCCCCGCGCTGGCCGAAACGGCGCTGTGCCTGCCGCTCTGGCCGGGCAGGGGGGCGGGGCCGGTCCTGGCCTTCCATGGCCCGCCGCATGTGGCGCGGCTGGCCGAACTGCTGGTTCCCGAAGGGACCGAGACGAAGGCCCATCACGCGATGGCGCTGCTGCGCCGCGCCGGAAAGATGGTGCTGGTGTCGCGCGGGGCGCGGCCTCCGACTCAGGTCGTGGAAGAGGCGGTCTGGCGCGCCGCGCTCTGGCTGGCGCTGGCCGGCGCCGATCCCTTCGCGCTCGATCGGGCCCGCCGGGCGGCAGGGTTCGCCACCGGCCCTTTCGAGGCGATGCAGCAGGCCGGGCCGGCCGGGCTGGCCGCGCGCCTTGTCGATGCGCCCGCGCCGCTGCAGGCCGCGCTGGCCCGGCTGGCGGAGGGCGGCGTGGCCTTCTATGGAAGGGATGGCGCGCCGGATGCGGCGCTGGTGGCGCTGCTCGACGGCCTG